>NZ_SMYJ01000011.1:0-298681 GCF_009720285.1 Bradyrhizobium sp. BR2003 | reverse complement strand
CCCAATGACCGCGCGTGCGGGCTTCGGTTGTGGTTAAGAGAGCCTTAGAGATTGATTTGATTGCTGCCGACGGTCGACGTTCGCGAGCGAAACTACGCCGCCGGGCTCGAAATGCGTTGTCCCGGCGGCGCCCTGTTCCAATCTGAGTCCGCAATCCCAGTAATGTTTGTGTCTGCAAGACCGGCGCCAAGGTTCGAGCGCCCCCGTAGTCATACGGGACTGGCGTCCCGTGATGGACTGGTATTGGCGACTTGTGCGCTGGCACAGGTCCGATTGTCGGGGTGATCCGTGCGGCGAGGACGGCCGATCGCCAACGATGCTCCGCCCGATCAGATATGATGCTCGAGCTTCCGCATCTCCTGCAGGCGAGCCAGGCAGAAATCCCGATACAACTCGTTGATGAAATCCCACATGACCGAATCCCCTTGGTCCAATGTCGGGACACTACGCCGGGTTTGTTTCCGGCCGGCTTCGCGGCTCACACAAAATGGTTTCATTGAGGGGGAGGAGGGTGGCGATCCCGGCAGGATTCGAACCTGCAACCCTCGGAGTAGAAACAAATCGGGCGCCGCGGCGATTGTCGCGACAGCTCAAATCGTTAGCGCGCATCGTCCGTGCGGGCCGGTGATTTTTCCGGGGATCGGGCGCCGTGCCGCCATGCGATCTCCTCCTCGCAATCGGTATTGAGCTGCCGCGCCTGGCGCGCTGCCCATGCCCGGTCACACTCGCGGCGCGCGTCGCTCTAGCTGCAGCTCGCGCGTCCGCAGGTCAGGTGCCGTAGACGTCCTAAGACCTGATCCGCGCGTGGCACTCGCCTTCGTCGTTGACGTCGGGCATCGAGACGCCGCCTTCGCGGCAGGAAACGTGTCCCGACAAAGCGTCGTCAATAAAGAGTGATTCGCGAAATCGCTCGCAGCCAAGTACTAGACGATCGGTCTAATTTGATGGGTCTCGATAAAATGCAGTGATATCGGCTTGGCGGAGTTCGGTCGCTGCCGAGCGCTGACGGATTGATCGAGACATCTTCAACAAGCAACGTCCGCCGACTCCTTCGCGGTTGGCTGGTTTCCAACATGAGAGGTCACGTATGGTTCGCAAGATCGCGCTTGGAATGACGATCGCTCTCGCAATGGGCCTGACCGCTCCGGTGGCCATGGCCCAGCAGAAGCACCATGTCAGCTATGATACCCCGGCAACTCAGACGATATACACCCAACAACATATCATCGATGTTGGCGATATTCCGGGACATCAAGCTCGGCTCTTCGAAATTCAGCGGACCTATGGGAACGATGCCCCCCTCATCAACGGGTCGAAGTTGAAGGAGCAGTGGACGCGCGGGATGTCGGACTACATCGATAACAATGGTCCGGCCCTCATCTACAACGTCTGGATACTGGAGAATGGCGACAAGTTTTTTGTCAGGACATCTCTCGTCGCCCAAAGCAGTGGAGACGGGAAGCTTACAAACATGACATCAGGCGTCATTACGGGAGGCACAGGTAGCCTCGCCAGGATTCGTGGCATCATTAGCAGCCATGGGCCGTCCGAGCCGAAGGCCGGCGTCAATGCCAATCAGACCGACATCGACTATTGGATGGAGTGAGAAGGTCTTCGCGACAGGCGATGGACCGGTGAGAAATTGCCGGTCCATTATGTCCGTTTCCACGATGTCTCCCCCTGTGACGATATCTGGACAACGGTGACACCAAAAACGTCATGGCGATCAAGCCGGAAGGATTCCAAATGTTTCACCTGAACAGGCCCATCGTGTCGTTTCTGCTCTGCCTGCTCAGCCTCATCGCTGTGACGCGATCTGCGTCCGCGGAAGTCACCAAAATCGAATTCACCTCGAAGCAGCCGTACGGCACGTTTCGCACCGGCGACTATGTGATCTGGCAGGGCATGATCCATGGCGACCTGGCGCCGCAAGAGGCCATTCCGGGCATCGACAAGGCGGCGCGCAATGAACGCGGGCGCGTCGACTACGCGGCAAAAATCATTCTCATGATGCCGGCGGCTCTGCGCGCCGGCAACGGCGCATTGCTGGTGGATGTGCCCAACCGCGGTCGCGTCTACGCCGAGGCGCTCTACAACTCGCCGCGCGACGCGCCGTTTCTCTCCGGCACGCTGGAGCAGGGCACCGGCTTTCTCCAGGACCACGGTTTTGCGATCGCCGAGGTGCATTGGGAGCTCGGACAGGGCGCGGAGCTACCTTCGTTCGCCGACAGCGATGGCAAGACGCGCTACGTCGAGGGGGTAGGCTTTGCGATCGTGCGCGATGCGGCGGATTTCCTCGCGCACGCAGCCACTGACGCCGGAGGAACGCCGAACCCGCTCAACGGCGCTATCAGCCGCGTGCTCGCGAGCGGCAAATCCCAGGACGGACGCTTCCTGAAGACCTTTCTCTTGAACGGCTTCAACATGGTGGGCAACCGGCGCGTATTCGACGGCATGCATGTGTTCGTCTCGGCTGCCGGTCTTCTTCCGATCCTGCAGACCGGCCTTGGGCCGAAATCGAGCGGCGACGAGGCTCCCACCTTCGCCAACCCGGACTTTCCCGGCGTGAATGACGGGCCGCTCACGATCGGCGAGATCACCGCCAAGATCGCGGCGCGCGGCGAGGTGCCGCCGAAGATGATGCTGGTCAACTCGACCACGGATTACTACTCGCTGCGCGCTTCGCTCGGCCGCACCGGCGCGTCCGGTACCGCGGACCAGCCGCTCCCCGCCAATGTGCGTATGTACGATGTGGCCGGCGGCTCGCATGTGGTGGTTCCAAAGGCGCCCACGTGCACGCAATCGCCCGGCCGTCTCGATTGGGCTCCCTTGTCGCGGGCCTTGTTGCTGCATCTCGATGACTGGGTGAGCCGCAACGCCGAGCCGCCCGCCAGCGAACTGATGCCGCTCGATGCCGCGAGCGGCGATCCGCCCGCGCTGCGCGCACCGACCGCGCTTTCCGCTGCCGTGATCCAGGTGCCGAAGCGCGATCAGGACGGCAACGCGCTCGGCGGCGTCCGGCTGCCTGACATCGCGGTGCCGACCGGCACCAATGGCGGACAGAACCAGCCGCAGACATTCACCTGCATGCTGGTTGGATCCTTCTCGCCCTTCGCTGCGACGAAAGCGGAACGGGAACGCACGCCCGACACCCGTCCGTCGATCGAGGAGCGCTATCGCACCCGCGACGATTACGTGAACCGGATCCGCATCGCCGCGCAGGACCTCGTGACGCGCGGCCTCATGCTGCCGGAAGATGCCGCGGTGATCGTTCAGGAAGCCGCGTCGAGCAAACTGTTCGCACCCGCCCCAGCGAATGACGCGCCACGCTGAGGGACGACCGGGTCAGGTGCGCTATCTCGACGTAACTCAAGGCCGGACGTTTCAGGGGAGCAGGTCAATCCAAGCCGGCGCCGTCACCTGCTGCTTGCTCCCCTAGACGATCGGTCTATTATAATCTGCATGAGCAAGACGCTGCCTCTCCGCCGTCGCGGGCGACCGCCTAAAGAATTTGCCGGCTATAGCGCGACCCGTGACGCGCTTGTCCGTGCAGGTGTCGTCATGCTGACGGAGAAGGGCTATTCCGCGACGGGAATCGAGGAGGTCTTGCGTAGCGTCGACGTGCCGAAGGGGTCGTTCTACCACTACTTTCCGAGCAAGGAAGCATTTGGAGCGGAACTGATCGACAGCTACGCTTCCTATTTTTCGCGGAAGCTCGACAGCTTCTTCCTGAACGAGCAACACCCCCCGCTGGAGAGGCTGAGGGGTTTTACCGACGATGCTGCGTCTGCCATGAAGCGCTTCCGTTATACGCGCGGCTGTTTGGTCGGCAATCTTGGCCAGGAGATGGGCGCACTTCCGCAATCTTTTCGTCAGCAACTATTCGCTGTGTTCATCGACTGGCAGCAGCGCACGGCCAAGTGCTTGAGGTCTGCTCAAACCATGGGTGCGATCTCTTCCAGCCACGATTGCGATTGGCTTGCCGAATTCTTCTGGATCGGCTGGGAGGGCGCGGTCCTGCGCGCCAAACTCGAGCGCCGTTCCGAGCCGCTTCACTCCTTCTCGAAAGGTTTTTTCAAGCTCCTCAGTAAATGAGCCTTTTTGTCATCGTGTCGTTCAATATCAAACTATCGTTTCGCTGCGGAATTGGTTCGGGGATTTGGTGCAACATTTGGCGTCAAACAGCTGCATTGATCGGCATCTGTTCTACACAAAGCGTGAACTAGCTTTGCCCCGCAAACCAGCTAAAGGCCTTTGAAATCCAAGGAGTTTTCGCCTCTGAAATCTGGCGATCCCGGCAGGATTCGAACCTGCAACCCGCGGAGTAGAAATCCGCTACTCTATCCAGTTGAGCTACGGGACCGTGGCGGCCTTGTAGCACCGCCAATATGAAAAATCCGCCTTTCCGCCAAGTCCGTCCGAACCGATTTTTGTGGTCGAGCGACAAAGGCGAGCAGGGACCCGCCCTGCGTTGGCCTGACCAACCCGCCGGGCCGCACGACGCTGCCGCCGGGGGCTGGTCAAAGGAATGTCGGCAATGCGATCCGCGACGTTTTCGTCCGTTCATGTCCACGCCTTCACTCCGTCACCTTTTCGCGCACTTTTGGCCCCAACGCAGCGTTCGACCGCGGGGCGTTCAGGAGCTCCATCATGATCGGATTGGTTCGTGCCGCCACGATATGCGCCACGCTGGCGCTCGCCCTGGTGAGCGCCCAGGCCGCGGACAAGGCCTTCAAGCGCGACGATCTCGCCGATTCCGCGATCAAGCTGGAAGCCCAGATCAAGAGCGAGGCCGGCGCGGTCAACAAATCGCCCGCGACCCTGCGCACCGACGCCGACGCCGCCTTCAAGCGCAATGATTTCCGCGGCGGGCTGCAGATCCTCGGCCAGATCGCGGCGACCACGCCGGAGGACGGCGCCAACTGGCTGCGCCTCGCCAGGACGATCTTCCAGATCCGGTCGGCCAGCTCGAGCGAACAGACGTTCCTGATGGAGCGCGCCTCCACGGCCGCCTACATCGCCTATCAGCGCGCCGGCAATGCGGGCGAGGAGGCGGACGCGCTGGCCGTGCTCGGCAAAGCGCTTGCCGAGCGCAAGCTGTGGCGCCCGGCGCTGGACAGCTTGCGGCTGTCGCTCGACTTGCGCGAGGTCGCCGATGTCCGCGGCCAATACGAGAGGATGCGCGACGAGCACGGCTTCCGGCTGCTCGATTATACCGTCGATTCCGACGCGGCCTCGCCGCGGGCCTGCTTCCAGTTCTCCGAGGAGCTCGCCAAGCGCGTCGACTTCGCGCCGTATCTCGCGCTCGCCGGTACCGACAAGCCGGCCTTGTCGGCGGAAGGCCAGCAGCTCTGCGTCGACGGGCTGAAGCATGGCGAGCGTTACAACATCAATCTGCGCGCCGGCCTGCCTTCGACCGTCAAGGAGACCCTGCCGAAATCGGCCGAATTCAACATCTATGTCCGCGACCGCAAGCCGTTCGTGCGGTTCACCGGGCGGGCCTATGTGCTGCCGCGGACCGGACAGCGCGGTATCCCGGTGGTCAGCGTCAACACGCCGGCGGTCAAGGTCGACGTCTTCCGGATCGGCGACCGCAACCTGATCAACACGGTGATCGACAGCGACTTCCAGAGCACGTTGAGCCGCTACCAGCTCTCCGATCTCGGCGACCAGCGCGGCGTCAAGGTGTGGTCCGGCGAGCTTGCGACAGCGACCACGCTGAACCAGGACGTCGTCACGGCGTTTCCGGTCGACCAGGCGCTCGGCGACCTGCAGCCCGGTGTCTATGTCATGACCGCCGCGGCCAAGGGGCCGGGCACCGACGACGACGGCACGTTGGCGACGCAATGGTTCATCGTTTCGGACATGGGCCTGTCCGCCTTCTCCGGCAATGATGGTATTCACGTCTTCGTCAACTCGCTGGCTTCGACTGAGCCGGTCGCCAACGCCGACGTGAAGCTGGTCGCCCGCAACAACGAGATCCTGGCCACCCGCAAGACCGATGCCGCCGGCCATGTGCTGTTCGAGCAAGGCCTCGCCCGCGGCGAGGGCGGGTTGTCGCCGGCGCTGCTGACGGTCATGGGCGAGAAGGCCGACTACGCCTTCCTGAGCCTGAAGACCAATGCGTTCGACCTCACCGACCGCGGCGTCGCGGGCCGGGCGATCCCGGCCGGCGCGGACGCCTTCGTCTACGCCGAGCGTGGCGTCTACCGCTCCAACGAGACCGTCTATCTGACCGCGCTGTTGCGCGACGGGCAGGGCAACGCCCTGACCGGGACGCCGCTGACCATGGTGATCGAGCGCCCCGACGGCGTCGAATTCCGCCGCGCCGTGCTGCCCGACCAGGGCGCCGGCGGCCGGATGCTGGCGGTGGCGCTCAATTCGGCGGTGCCGACCGGCACCTGGCGCGCCCGTGTCTTTACCGATCCGAAGGGCTCGTCGGTCGGCGAGACCACCTTCATGGTCGAGGATTACATCCCCGAACGGGTCGAATTCGATTTGACCAGCAAGGAGAAGGTGATCAAAGCTGAAGTTCCAGTGGAACTTCAGGTCTCCGGTCACTTCCTCTACGGCGCGCCGGCCTCGGGCCTGCAGCTCGAGGGCGACATGCTGGTGGCGCCCGCGGCGAACGGCCGGCCAGGGTATGCCGGCTATCAGTTCGGCGTCGACGACGAGCAGACCGCGAGCAACGAGCGGACCCCGATCGAGGACCTGCCGGAGGCCGATGCCAACGGCGCGGCGACGTTCCCGGTGAAGCTCGAGAAGGTGCCGACCTCGACCCGGCCGCAGGAGGCCCAGATCTACATCCGCATGGCGGAGACCGGCGGACGTTCGGTGGAGCGCAAGATCGTGCTGCCGGTGGCCCCGGCGGCCTCGCTGATCGGCGTCAAGCCGCTGTTCGGCGACAAGAGCGTGGCCGAGGGCGACAAGGCCGAGTTCGATGTCGTGTTCGTCGCGCCCGACGGCAGGCAGCTGCCGCGCAACGGGCTGCGCTACGAGCTGTTGAAGCTGGAGTCGCGTTACCAGTGGTACCGGCAGAATTCGTCCTGGCAGTACGAGCCGGTCAAGTCGACCCGCCGCGTTGCCGATGGCGACGTCAATCTTGCCGCCGACAAGCCGATGCGCCTGACCTTCCAGCCTCAGCCCGGCCGCTACCGGCTCGACGTGAAATCGACCGACGCCGACGGCCCCGTCACCTCGGTGCAGTTCGACGTCGGCTGGTATTCCGACGGCAGCGCCGACACACCCGATCTGTTGGAAACCTCGATCGACAAGCCGGAATATGCCTCGGGCGACACGATGACCGTGTCGGTCAATGCGCGCACCGCCGGCAAGCTGACGGTCTATGTGCTTGGCGATCGCCTGCTGACCACCCAAAGCGTCGACGTCACGGAGGGCACCCAGCAGGTCAGGCTCCCCGTCGGCAAGGACTGGGGCACCGGCGCCTATGTCATGACGACGCTGCGCCGCCCGCTCGATGTCGCCGCCGGGCGCATGCCCGGCCGCGCGATCGGGCTGAAATGGTTCGGCATCGACAAGAAGGCGCGCACGCTTGCCGTCGAGCTGACGCCGCCCGCCTTGGTGCGGCCGGGCTCGACATTGAAGATCCCGGTCAAGCTCGGCGGGCTCAATCCCGGCGAGGACGCCAAGGTGGTGCTCGCAGCGGTCGATGTCGGCATCCTCAATTTGACCAATTACAAGCCGCCGGCGCCGGACGACTACTATCTCGGCCAGCGCCGCCTGACCGCCGAGATCCGCGACCTCTACGGCCAGCTGATCGACGGCATGCAGGGCGCCCGCGGCCAGATCCGCAGCGGCGGCGACTCCGCCGGCGCCGAACTGCAGGGCTCGCCGCCAACGCAGAAGCCGCTCGCGCTCTATTCCGGCATCGTTACGGTCGGGCCTGACGGGACTGCCGAGGTGAGCTTCGACATCCCGGAATTTGCCGGCACCGCGCGGGTGATGGCGGTGGCGTGGAGCGCAACCAAGGTTGGCTGCGCCAATGTCGACGTGATCGTGCGCGATCCCGTGGTGGTGACCGCGACATTGCCGCGCTTCCTGCTGACCGGTGACAAGGGCACCATCAGCATGGATATCGACAATGTCGAAGGTGCAGCCGGCAACTATGCCATCAGCGTCAAGGCAAGCGGCCCGATCAAGGCTTCGGGCAATTCGGCCACGACGGTGAAGCTCGCCGCCAAGCAGCGCTCCTCGCTGTCGCTGGGCCTCGAGGCCGGCGGCGCCGGACGTGCCGAGTTCGACGTCGACATCTCCGGGCCGGACGGGCTGACGCTGGCGCGGCATTATGCGCTCGACGTCAAGCCGGCGACGCAAGTGCTGGCGCGCCGCTCGATCCGCACGCTGGCGAAGGGCGAGAGCCTGACACTGACCTCGGACATGTTCTCCGATCTCGTGCCGGGCACCGGCAGCGTGTCGGTCTCGGCGAGCCTGTCGACCGCGCTCGATGCCGCGAGCATTCTGAAGGCGCTCGACCGCTATCCCTATGGCTGCTCCGAGCAGATCACGAGCCGTGCGCTGCCGTTGCTCTATGTCAATGATCTCGCCGCCGGCGCCCATCTCGCGATGGACTCCGCGGTCGACCAGCGCATCCGTGACGCGATCGAACGGCTCCTCGCTCGACAGGGGTCCAACGGCTCGTTTGGCCTGTGGTCGGCGGGCGGCGATGACGCCTGGCTCGATGCCTACGTCACCGACTTCCTGACCCGAGCTCGCGAAAAGGGCTTTGCGGTGCCGGACGTGCTGTTCAAGAACGCGCTCGATCGCGTCAGGAACTCGGTGGTCAATGCCAACGAGCCGGAGAAGGACGGCGGCCGCGATCTGGCTTACGGCCTCTACGTGCTCGCGCGCAACGGCGCGGCGCCGATCGGTGATCTGCGCTATCTCGCCGACACCAAGCTGAACAATCTGGCGACGCCGATCTCCAAGGCGCAGCTTGCCGCGGCGCTGGCGCTGGTCGGCGACAAGGCGAGGGCCGAGCGGGTCTATGGTGCCGCGCTCGATGCGCTGAACCCGAAACCCGTGATCGAGTTCGGCCGGGTCGACTACGGCTCGGCGCTGCGCGATGCGGCGGCGCTGGTCTCGCTCGCGGGCGAGGGCAATGCACCGCGCACCACGCTGACGCAGGCCGTGCTGCGGGTCGAGGCGGCGCGCGGACTGTCGCCCTACACCTCGACGCAGGAAAATGCGTGGATGGTGCTGGCGGCGCGTGCGCTCGCCAAGGAGACGCTGGCCCTCGACATCAACGGCCAGCCGGTCAAGACCGCGGTCTATCGCAGCTACAAGGCCGAGGAGATGACCGGCCAACCGCTCAGGATCACCAATACCGGAGACGCACCGGTGCAGGCCGTGATCTCGGTGTCGGGCTCGCCGGTCACGCCGGAGCCGGCGGCCTCCAACGGCTTCAAGATCGAGCGCAGCTATTTCACGCTCGACGGCAAGCCGGCCGATGTCAGCAAGGCGAAACAGAATGACCGCTTCGCGGTTGTCCTGAAGGTCACGGAAGCAAAACCGGAGTTTGGGCACATCATGGTGGCCGACTATCTGCCGGCCGGGCTCGAGATCGACAACCCGAACCTGGTGTCATCGGGGGATTCCGGCACGCTCGCGTGGATCGAGGACGGCGTCGAGCCGAAGAACACCGAGTTCCGCGATGACCGCTTCACGGCGGCGATCGACCGGGGCGCCAACGACAAATCGGTGTTCACGGTCGCCTATGTCGTGCGCGCGGTGTCGCCGGGCAAATATGTGCTGCCGCAGGCCTATGTCGAGGACATGTACAATCCCTCGCGCTACGGCCGCAGCGGCACCGGCGCGGTTGAGGTGAAGCCGGCGAAATGAACAGGGATGCGCGCCGCAAACTCTTCTCGTCATGGCCGGGCCAAAGCGCGAAGCGCGTCTTCGCGCAGATGACCGGGCCATCCATAGGCGCGTTCACGCGAACGAAGGATGTGGATGCCCGGGTCAAGCCCGGGCATGACAAGCGCAGTGGGCGGCTGGCGCTTCGCCTCGTTGCACCAATGGCGGTCATGCTCATCGCGATCACCGGCGCATTGGCCGCCTGGGTGGTGTCGCTCGGGCCGTTGCCGCTCGACAAGGCCCAGCAGGTCTCGACCACGGTGATCGATCGCAACGGCAAGCTGTTGCGCGCCTATGCGATGGCGGACGGGCGCTGGCGGCTGCCGGTCGACGCGAAGACATCAGTCGATCCCACCTATCTGAAGCTCTTGTTCGCCTATGAGGACAAGCGCTTCTATGAGCATCACGGCATCGATCCGCTGGCGCTGTCGCGCGCCGCATTCCAACTGCTCACGAGCGGCCATATCGTCTCGGGCGGTTCGACGATCACGATGCAGCTGGCGCGGCTGATCGAGCCGCGCCACCAGCGCTCGGTCTACGCAAAGCTGCGGCAGATGGTGCGCGCGGTCGAACTGGAGCGGCAGCTCTCGAAAGACCAGATCCTCGATCTCTATCTTGCGCTGGCGCCGTTCGGCGGCAATCTCGAGGGCATCCGCGCCGCCTCGATCGCCTATTTCGGCAAGGAGCCGAAGCGGCTGTCGCTCGCCGAAGCGGCGCTGCTGGTGGCGCTGCCGCAATCGCCGGAGCGGCGGCGGCTCGATCGTTACCCGGACGCGGCCCACGCCGCGCGCGACCGCGTGCTCGAGCGCATGGTCGAGGATGGCGTGGTGTCGAAGGACGATGCCGCGCAGGCCACGGCGACGGCGGTGCCGAAGATGCGCAAGCAGATCCCGATCCTGGCGCCGCATTCGTCCGATCAGGCGATCGCGACGATGAAGGGTGCGCCCGTCATCAGGCTGACGCTCGACGCCACGCTGCAACGGAACCTGGAGGCGCTGGCGCGCGACCGCGCCATCGCGCAGGGGCCTGACGTCTCGGTTGCGATCGTCGTGGTCGACAATGAGACGGGCGACGTGCTCGCGCGCGTCGGCTCGGCGGATTATTTCGACGAGCGGCGGGCCGGCCAGGTCGACATGACGCGCGCGGTGCGCTCGCCGGGCTCGACCTTGAAGCCGTTCATCTATGGACTTGCCTTCGAGGACGGCTTCGTCCATCCCGACAGCCTGATCGAGGATCGGCCGATCCGCTTCGGCACCTACGCGCCGGAAAATTTCGACATGACGTTCCAGGGCACGGTGCCGATCCGCAAGGCGCTGCAATTGTCGCTGAACGTGCCGGCGATCGCGCTGCTCGACCGCGTCGGTGCCAGCCGGCTGTCGTCGCGGCTGAAGCAGGCCGGCACCAGTCTCGTGCTGCCGAAGGACGAGGCGCCGGGCCTTGCGATGGGTCTCGGCGGTGTCGGCATCACGTTGCAGGATCTCGCCCAGCTCTATTCCGGCCTGGCGCGGCTCGGCGCCACCAAGCCGCTGCGCGAGATCATGCAGGCCAATGACGGTCGCGACACGATGCGGCTGATGGATCAGGCTGCGGCCTGGCAGGTCGGCAACGTCCTGCTCGGCACGCCGCCGCCGGAGAACGGCGTGCACAACCGGATCGCGTTCAAGACCGGCACCAGCTACGGCTATCGCGATGCCTGGTCGGTCGGTTTCGACGGCCGCGTCACGATCGGCGTCTGGGTCGGCCGTCCGGACGGCGCGCCGGTGCCGGGTCTGGTCGGCCGTACGGCCGCTGCGCCGATCCTGTTCGATGCCTTTGCGCGCACCGGCAAAATCCCGGCGGCATTGCCGAAGCCGCCACGCGGCGTTCTGGTCGCCTCCAACGCGAAATTGCCGCCGCCGCTGCGCCGCTTCCGGCCGCTGGGCGAACTGGTCCGTAGCGGCAACGACCAGGCTCCGCACATCCAGTTTCCGCTGAACGGCTCGCGCATCGACGTCGATCAATCCGAGGGCGGCCGCAATGCCGCGCTGCCGGTCAAGGTTGCCGGCGGGGTGCTGCCGCTGACGGTGCTCGTGAATGGTGTCTCAGCCGGGGACATCGACAGCCGGCGCCAGCGCCTGATCGACCCGCCGGGGCCGGGCTTCGCCCGGCTCACCGTGATCGACGCCACGGGCGCCGCGGATACCGTTGTGATCCGCGTGCAATGATCGCGCGGGAAAGCGGACCGGCACGGTCGGAAAGCGGAACAGCACGGTTGTTTGCGCTGCGGTTTCATCGTATGCGAAACCCATGGTGGATGGCCTCCAACCCCGGCGCTTCGGAGCAGGGCAACAGTCTGTAAAACCTGCGCATTCGAGCCGCAGGCTGTTCATGGCGTTCGAGTTCGCAACGGCCAGCCAATGGCGTTCGATCCTGTTCCTCACGCTGACTTGCCTGGTGCTGTTCCTGCCGGGCTTCTTCACCATCCCGCCGATCGACCGTGACGAGGTCCGCTTTGCCCAGGCGACCAAGCAGATGGTCGAGAGTGGCGATTTCGTCGACATCCGCTTCCAGGACGACGTCCGTTACAAGAAACCGGTTGGCATCTACTGGATGCAGGCGGCTGCGCTGAAGACCGTCTCCGCGCTCGGGGTGCCGCGCGCCCAGGTCCGCATCTGGGTCTACCGCCTGCCGTCCCTGATCGGCGCCATCGGTGCCGTCTTGCTGACTTATTGGACGGCGCTGGCCTTCGTGACACGGCAGGGTGCGGTGCTGGCCGCCCTGATGATGGCAAGCTGCGTGTTGCTCGGGGTCGAAGCGCGGCTCGCCAAGACCGACGCGATGCTGCTGCTGACGGTCACCGCGGCGATGGGTGCGATGGCGCGGGTCTACCTGTCGTGGCAGCGCGGCGAGGACCCCGCACACCCGTCATGGGGCCCGCCCGCGGTCTTCTGGACGGCTTTGGCGGTCGGCATCCTGCTCAAGGGGCCGCTGATCCTGATGTTCGTCGGCCTTGCCATGGCCGGGCTTGCGATCCTCGATCGCTCGGCCGCCTGGTTCTGGCGCATGCGTCCGGTCTGGGGCCTGACGTGGACCCTGGTGCTGGTGCTGCCGTGGTTCGTGCTGATCTTCCTGCGCGCCGGTGACACCTTCTTTGCCGACTCGGTCGGCGGCGACATGCTGAGCAAGCTCGGTGCCCAGGAATCCCACGGCGCGCCGCCCGGACTCTACCTGCTGCTGTTCTGGATCACGTTCTGGCCCGGTGCACCGCTGGCCGGCATGGCGGCGCCTGCGGTTTGGCGCGCGCGGCGCGAGCCCGGCGCGCAGTTCCTGCTGGCCTGGCTGATCCCGTCCTGGATCGTGTTCGAGGCCGTGCTGACCAAGTTGCCGCATTACGTGCTGCCGCTCTATCCGGCGATCGCGATCCTGACCGTCGGCGCGCTGGAGCGGCGCGTGCTGTCGCGCTCGCCCTGGCTGTTGCGGGGCGCCGCCTGGTGGTTCGCGATCCCCGCATTCGGCGCGGTGCTGGTGATCGTCGGCGCCATCAAGGCGATCCATCAGCCGGTGTTTCCAGCCTGGCCGTTGTTCGCCGTCGCGATGGTGTTCGGCCTGATCGCGTGGTGGTTGTTCGAGGACAGCCGCGCCGAGCGTTCGCTGCTCAATGCGGTGATTGCCGCGGCGCTGATGGCAGCCGGCACCTATGGCGTGGTGCTGCCGCGGCTCACCACCGTTTTTCCGAGCCAGGAGGTCGCGCGCGCCTTGCGCAACGTGACCTGCGTCGGCCCGAAGGCGGCAGCCGCCGGCTTCCACGAGCCGAGCCTCGTCTTCATGACCGATACCTCTACGCTGCTCACCGACGGATCGGGCGCCGCGGATTTCCTCAGGCAGGGCTCCTGCCGTTTCGCGCTGGTCGAACAGCGCTCGGAGCGCGCCTTCGTGCAGCGCGCCGAGGCGATCGGTCTGCGCTACAACGCGCCGGTGCGCGTCGAGGGCTACAACATCTCGCAGGGCAAGCCGGTCTCGATCGCGATCTTCCGTTCCGAAGGGACGGAATGACATGCCGGCACCGCCAGCCACCCCGGAATCCGCCAATTATTTCGGACGACTGCTGACGCTGGTTTGGCTGTCCCTTGCCCAGCTCGTGCGGGCGCCGTCGCATTCGCGCCGCGCCGAGGCGGCGCGCCGCTCCGCGCGCCACGGACTTTTGCTCGTCGTCATCGTCGGCGCCGTGATCATCACGCTGATGTATGCATTCGATGTCACCGAGATCAGTCTGATGCCGCCGCGCGGCACGCCGAGTCTGTGGTGGGTGAAGACGCTCACCGATTTCGGCAAGGACGAGTATGTGCTGTGCGCGCTTGGCCTGCTGCTGATCGCGGTGGCGTTGGCGGCGCCTGCGCTGCGCGGCGTGCCGCGCGCCACCTTGCTTGGCCTCGGAACGAGGCTGCAATACCTGTTTCTGTCGGTGGTGCTCTCGGTCGTTGTCGGTGAATTGATCAAGTGGATCGTCGGCCGCGGGCGGCCCTTTGTCGGCGGCAACGCCAATGCCTTCAACTTCCAGCATTTCGCCGGCACCGAGGCCTATTCGAGCTTTCCGTCGGGACATTCGATCACGGCGTTCGCACTGGCCTTCGCCGTGTCCGCGGTGTGGCCGCGTGCACGGTTCGCGATGCTGGTCTATGCGCTGGTCATCGCCGCGACCCGGCTCGTGCTGCTGGCGCATCATCCGAGCGACGTGGTGGCCGGCGCGCTGGTCGGGGTGATCGGCGCAATGGTCGTGCGCTACTGGTTCGCCGCCCGCCGCCTTGGTTTTGCCATTCATCGCGACGGCACCGTGGTGGCACTGTCAGGACCGTCGGACGGGCGTCTCAAAAGGGTTGCGAGGAGCGCCTTCGCCCCATAAAAGCGGTCGCCCGACGGTCGGATCGGGCTGGTTCCATCGCCGACAACACCAACCACGAGTGCCGATTTGCCTGCTCCCGACCAGACGCCGGTCGCCGTTTCCATCGTCGTGCCCGTGCGCAACGAGGCGGACAATATCACGCCGTTGATCGCCGAGATCGCGGCCGCGCTCGACGGACGCTGGGCTTACGAGATCATCTATGTCAATGACGGTTCGACGGATGCCACCGGTGCGCGGCTGAGCGCGGTCATGGCCGAGCGGCGCAATCTCCGGCAGCTCCGCCACGCAGTCTCGTCGGGCCAGTCGGCGGCCGTGCGCAGCGGCGTGCGCGCCGCGCGCGGCGCGATCGTGGCGACGCTCGACGGTGACGGGCAGAACAATCCGGCCTTTTTGCCGGACCTGATCGCGGCGGTCGAGAGCGGCGATGGCCGCGTCGGCCTCGCCGCGGGCCAGCGCGTCGGGCGCAAAGACACCGGCTTCAAGAAGCTGCAATCGCGCATCGCCAACGCGGTGCGCGGTATCATCCTGCGCGACGGCACCCGCGACACCGGATGCGGCCTGAAGGCGTTCCCGCGCGAGGTGTTTCTGGCGATGCCCTATTTCGACGGCCTGCATCGTTTTCTTCCGGCACTGGTCCGCCGCGAGGGGTTGACGATTGCCTATGTCGACGTCGTCGACCGGCCGCGCCATTCCGGTGTGTCGAATTATGGATTTTTCGACCGGCTCTGGATCGGGATCATGGATCTCGCCGGCGTGTGGTGGCTGATCCGCCGCAAGAAGCCGACGCCGGTTGTCACGGAAGTGGTCGCTGAAGTGCCCGATGTCGCCGGCGTGCCGGGCGTGACCGAGGTGAAGTGATGCTGATTCAGTACGGTCAGGCGTTGAGTGCCTATCTCTACGACGTGTTCATCGCCAAGTTCGACTTCTGGCTGGCGTTCGGCCTGATCGCGCAATTGTTCTTCACCGCGCGCTTCCTCGTGCAGTGGATCTCCAGCGAACGCGCCGGCCAGAGCGTGGTGCCGATGGCGTTCTGGTTCTTTTCGATGGGCGGCGGCCTGATGACGCTGATCTACGGGCTCGCCAAGCGCGAGCCCGTCATCATCATCGGTCAGGGTCTCGCCACGCTGATCTATATCCGCAACATCATGCTGATCGTGAAGAACCGCGGCCGCGGGTCGAAAACGCTCGATAGCTGATTGCCGGCGTCGTCAGAGCGGCATCAATTGCGACCGAATCTGAACCAAGGTCAAACATTCGCCCCAAGGCGTATGGCATCTACGGCTTGCCGTGGGCGTGGCGGCATCTCGAGACCGTGCCCCAGGGGATGAGGGGCGTTGATGACCAGCCGTGACGAAGCGACGAAAGCGGGTGGTTATCTGTCGGTCGTCCGCAATGTTCCGTCGCTTGGCGAACCGCCGCTGACCGGCGAAGGCAAATTGCCTGACCGGCGCGCCGTCAGTTTCCGCTGGATGGCGGGGACGATTCTGATCGGATCCGCCGCCGTCGCTCTTCTGGCTGGCGCGCTTCGCGGGGCGTTTGGCGATCACGCGCGATTCGCTGCCGCGCCGGTCGTGTCACTTCCGCGCTTCGCAGGGCAGGTGGTTGACGAGGCGCGGCGCGGCGATCGTCTCGACCGGCGGCTCGGCTCGCAGGGCAATTCCGCTGCGCTCAAGATTGAGCAGCTGAGCGATGCCGGCGCGGTCCGTCGATTTACCCGCGTGTCAGCGCGGCTCGCGGAGATCGATCTCGAACCACGACAGGAAGCGCGGGGAGACGAAAAGGACGACGCCCGACCCGGCTCGCAACGCGACCTGCTGTCGGAATTGCCAGCCATCATACGGACAGGTCCATCGCGCCGCCCACTGCCGGGTGGCACCAGCGCCTATGCTGACGGTGAGGACGTGCCGCATCCGCCGGCTCCGATAGGCGAGGCGGTCAACGTCACCAGCCTTCCGAAGTCTCCTTCGTCGTCGCGTCACCGGCGACATGTCATTATCGCAAGAAGCGGCGACACGCTGGCCGCCATTCTGCGGGCGCTGGCGGCGGCCGCGGAGGACGCGCCGGCGATCCTTGCCGCTTTCCCATCGCCTGGCGCTCGAGAGACGCTGTCGGGTGGCGAGAAAATCACGGTCATCGAACAAGGAGAAGACTCCGGTTCGCCGCGCGGCCATGTCGCGAAAGTGTCGATCGAACGGGCAGGCTCCAATGTGTCGGCCGTCGGTCGCACCGATGGCGGCCAATACCAGGCGATCGTGCCGGAACAACCTGACATCGCCGCGCGGAGCGAGAGCCCGCCGCGTGAGTCGATCGGTACGCATTCCGTTCCGGGCGAAACGCTGCGTGACGGACTTAACGCGCTTGCGCGCTCCAATCACGTCGATCAGGGGATCGTTGCTGAACTGATGCGGCTCTGTGGTCGCGATTTCGATCTCGACGAGCCGCTCCGCGACGCCGATGTGGCTGAGATCATCTACGCGCCGAACGACATCGGTCAGCCGGAGTTGGTCTTCATTGACTTGACGGCGGGCGGGCAGACCCGCCGGTACTATCGCTTCACGGCGCCGGACGACGGCAGCTCCGATTTCTATGACGAGACCGGCCAGTCCATCACCAAATTCCTGTTACGCAAGCCGGTCGTGAGCGGGCGCCTCGGCGACGGCTTTGGCTGGCGGATTCATCCGATCCTCGGCGACCGCCGCTTCCATGAGGGCGTCGATTATGCGGCGCCCTATGGATCGCCCATCGCGGCCGCGGGCGCTGGCGTCGTCGAGACCGAAGGGTATGAACGCGGGTACGGGAAATATATCCGCGTGCGGCACGACCGCGGCTACGAGACGACCTACGCCCACGTCGCGAGCTTCCCGTCCGGGCTGAAGATCGGCGACCGCGTTCGTCAGGGCGAGACGATCGCCTATGTCGGATCGACCGGGCTCTCGACCGGACCGCATCTCTATTACGAGGTGCGGATCAACGGTCGCAACGTCGATCCGCTTCGGATGAAACTCTCAGGCGGCCGGCTGCTGCAAGGCGACCTGCTTGGAGCCTTCGATCGCCAGCGTGACAGCATCAACCAGCTCGCTGCGGTCTCCGCGCTTCCACAGCAGCGTTTCGGCTCCGAACATCGGCCGCCGACATAGCGAGCGGAGATCGCATCACGCCATGCCGCCGCGGCGGGCCTTGCCGGGGTCAGGAGCCCGGAGAGCTCGAAGGCACGGGCGCCGCAACGTCGGTGGTCGCCATCGTGCTCTCGCGATCGGCGGCGGTCTCGCCGGCGGCATCGAGCACGGGATAGGCGACCGAGCAGATGTGCGAATGGATGCGGCGAAGGTCGCGCAGCACGTCGAGATGCAGCGAGGTGGTCTCGATGGTTTCGGGCCGACCTTCGCGCAGGCGCTCCAGATGACGCTCGACGGCGGCCAGTTCGGCCGCGCGCAGCGCCGCCTTCTCGGAGAGCAGCTTGCGCGCCTCGTTGGCATCGCCCGACATGAACACGCCGAATGCGATCCGCAGCGAGTCGATCGTGCGCTTGTGGAACGCCGACAGTTCCTCGGCGCCTTCGGCGGAGAACTGCAGGCGATGCTTGATCTTCTTGGTCGCGAGCTCGCTCAGGTTTTTGTCGACGATGTCGCCGATATGTTCGAGATTGATCGCGAACGCGACGATCTCCATCGCGCGCTGGCCCTCGCGCTCGTCCAGGCTGCCGCGGGTGAGTTTCGTGACGTAAAGCTTGATCGCCTCGTTCAGCCGGTCGACGGTGTTGTCCATCTTCGACACCTGGTCGACCAGGGCGCGATCGTTGGTCAGCATCGCCGCCATCACCTTGCGCAGCATGGCCTCGGTGTGATCGCCCATATGCAGCACCTCGCGCGCCGCATCGGCCAGCGCCAGTGAAGGCGTCTCCAGCGCGCTCTCGTCGAGATAGCGCGGCCGCGATGGATCGGTCTGCTGCGCTCGCTTCGGCAAAAGACGCTCGAGCAGCCGCGCCATGTGGTCGAGCACGCCGATGAACAGCAGCGCGGTTGCAACGTTGAAGGCAATGTGGAACAGCGCCGTCGCCTTGGCGAGATCGGGTTGCCAGGCGTAGATGATCTCGGTGATCGGGCGCAGGAACGGCGCCACCAGCAGGATGCCGACGACGCGGTTGACGAGGTTGCCGACCGGCAGGCGGTAGCTCGCCGGATTGTCGCGCCGCGCGCCCTCCAGCAACGGATTGATGGCGCTTCCGAGGTTGGCGCCGAGCACCAGCGCGAATGCGGCATAGGGCGAGATGAACTGGGAAAAGGCCAGCGACATCACCAGCAGCACGCTGGCGACACTGGAATGGACCAGCCAGGTGACGACGGCGCCGATCAGGATGCAGAGCACTGGATCGCCGGTGATCGCGCCCAGGAACACGCGCACGCCCGGGGCATTCTCGGCGGGCGCCATCGTATCGAGCAGGATGTGCAGGGCCAGCAGCATCAGGCCGAGGCCGATCGAGACACGGCCGAGATCCTTGATCCGGGAGCGCGGTCCGCTGCGGAACGCGACGAGGCCGACAATGAACAGAACCGGCGCGATGGCGGTGACGTTGAACGACAGCACCTGCACGATCAGGGTAGTGCCGATATTGGCGCCGAGCATGATCGCGAGCGCCGGCACCAGGCTGACGATCTCTTCGGCGGCGAAGGAACTGGTGATCAGCGCTGTCGCGGTCGAGCTCTGGAGCAGGGCGGTCAGGCCGAGACCGGCGCCAAGGGCGGTAAAGCGATTGCGCAGCGCCCGGGCGAGCAGCAACCGCAAATCCGGCCCGAAGGCGCGCAGAATCCCGCTATGGACCATGTGCAGGCCCCACAGCAGCAGCGCCACGCCCCCCATCAGATCGAGCAGAACAATGCTTCCCATGCTTCCTGGCATCCCGGCGAATTCGAGTCGAAACGATATAGGTATCGTCTATCGACTGGCGATCAACCCCTTTTTGTTCTCATGCGAACCAGGGCGGGAGCGACGGACGCTGCTGAATGGATCCGCCCATCGGGAGGAGCGTCCGACCTGCAGCGTTACTCCTCAACTATTCAATCTTTGATTGATGGAGCCCGGCGAGGGCGCCTCCGGGTAAACGAATCTCGAACGCGACCGCTCAATTGCTAGGAGTTCCGCTAGGCAGTTTCCAATCTTTCCCGGGTATGACGATAGGCCAGGAAGTTGCCCAGAAAGGCTTGGGGATCAGAATGTTTATGAATCGCCGCAAGAGCGAACGCCGCCCGTGCCGGAGCGTCGCCAAAATTCAGCTGGGCACAGGGTCGCTGCCACGCGACTGCATGATCACCGATATTTCGGCCGGCGGCGTCAAGGTGATCGCCGAATATCTGGAGATCCCGCCGGAATTCACCATCATCCTGTCGACCGGCAGTCCGCGTCAGTGCCGGCTGGCTTGGCAGATCGGGCACGAGTTCGGCGCCCAGTTTGTCGACTAAATCTACCATTTGGCTGCTTTCTCGCCAAGCGTCCGGCACCGCATGGGCCGGATGACGGCGACATGATGGCGTCCTTAACCGGACCTTAGGGTTAAGCTGTGAGCATCCCGGAACCTTCGCCGTTCCGAGTCTCATTTATGTTTGAGAAATTACCCCGACCTTCAGGCCGCGCGCGCCGTCTCGCGGGCACGGTATCTGCCGCGATCCTGCTGATCGGGTTGTCCGCCTGTCAAACCTCCGGCCCGTCTGACATCACGGGCTCATTGGGCGAGACGGCGGAGGCCACGCCGGCCCCGGCCGATCCGCGGCGCGACATCGCGACCTACCACGAGCGCGTTCGCGCCAACCCGAAAGACACCGACGCCGCGCTGAAATACGCCCGGGCGCTGCGCGCCACCGGCCAGCGGGCCCAGGCGGTCGCCGTCATGGAGCAGGCGGTGCTGGCGCAGCCCAGCAACAAGGCGCTGCTCGCAGGTTACGGCCGGGCGCTCGCCGACAACGGCAATTTCCAGCAGGCATTCGACGTCCTCGGGCGCGCGCATACCCCGGAAGATCCGGACTGGCGCATCCTGTCGGCGCAGGGCGCCGTGCTCGACCAGCTCGATCGCCACGACGAGGCGCGGCAGTATTATGCAAGTGCGCTGAAGATCGTGCCTGACGATCCGTCAGTGCTCTCCAATATCGGGCTGTCCTACCTGCTGTCGAAGGACCTGCCGAAGGCCGAGGAGACGCTGCGCCGTGCCCGGGAGCGCGCCCCCGGCGACATGCGGGTGCGAACCAATCTCGCCGTCGTGGTTGGCTTGCAGGGCCGCCAGTCCGAGGCGGAAACCATCATGAAAGCCGATTTGCCGCCGGACCAGGGCTCAGCCAATGTCGCCGCGCTGAAGCGGCTGTTGGCGCGCAGGGATGCGAGCCGCACCGACGCCGAGAAAATTCCGGTCGCAGCCAGTCACCGCGACTAGAGCTTTCGAACGGGACGCTAGCCGGCGGCCCGGCGCCCGTCGTTTCGGCGCGACTGCAGCTTCTTGAGGATCGGTGACAGGAACGACTCGCGGGCTTCGGCGAGATCGGGGCGGCCGGTGAGGCGCTGCGCGATCTGCAGGAAAGTCCTTGTGGTGCGGTGACGCGCGGAGACCTCCGCGATCATCTGGCCGTTGTTGGCCGCTTCACCGAACAGCCTGCAGTCGAACGGGATGGTCGCGATCGGCTGGCTCTCGATCGTCTTGGCGAAATCCTTGACCTCGATCTCGGGGCGCTTCGACATGCCGACCTGGTTCAGGCAGTAGAGCGGCGGGCGGTCGTTCGGACGCGCGGTCCTCAACAGGTTCATCATGTTCTTGGTGTTGCGCATGTTGGCGAGGTCGGGCTCGGCCACGATCAGGATATCGTCGGCACCGACCAGCACGCGTTTGGTCCAGGCGGTCCATTGATGCGGCACGTCGAGCACGATGCAGGACGTCGTCATGCGCATCGTATCGAAGATGGCATCGAACGCTTCGGCGCCGAAATCGTAGACCTGGTCGAGGGTGGCCGGCGCCGCCAGCAGGCTGAGATGATCGCCGCACTTTGCGAGCAGGCGCTCCATGAAGGCAGAGTCAGGACGTTCGGGCGAGAACACGGCGTTGGCGATGCCCTGCACTGGGTCCTGATTGTAGTCCAGGCCGGCGGTACCGAAGGCGAGGTCGAGATCGACGACGACCGAGTCCAGCCCGAGGTCGCGCGCGATGGTCCAGGCGACATTGTGGGCAATGGTCGAGGCGCCGACGCCGCCCTTGGCGCCCGCGACCGCGATCAGGCGGCCGACCGAGACCGCTTCGGAGGCCGAGAACAGGCTGCAGATCGAGCGCACGATGTCGAGCACCTTGACCGGCCCGATGACGTAGTCGTTGACGCCGCGTCGGACCAGTTCGCGATACGGCGCAGTCTCGCCGGGCGTGCCGAGCACCACGACGCGGGTGCCGGGATCGCAGACCGTGGCGAGCTCGTCGAGACCGGCGAGGAAATCATGATCCGGTTCGGTCTCGAGCATGATGACGTTGGGCGTCGGTGCCTTGTGGTAGGCGTCGATCGCCGCGGCGATGCCGCCCATATGGACGGAGAGATGAGCCTTGGCGAGCCGGCGGTCGTCGGCAGCCGCGCGTGCGTTGGCGGCGGTCGCGACGCTGGCGCAGAACGCCTGCACGGAAATCCGCGGCGCCGGTGCGATGTAATCGTTGGCGTGCTGCGGCTCGTCCTGTTGTTCGGTCATTTCGCGGCGTCGCTCAGCTTGGCTTTCTCGGCTTCGGGGTAGGCGGTCGCGGTCGACTCACCCTTGCGGTATTTGTCGAACGCGATCGAACGGCGCGGCGTATAGGCTGCGGTCTCGGTTCGCGGCTGTTCGAGGTCGGACGGATTGGCGACCATCGCGGCAAGGTTACGCTGCGTGGCGCAGCCGAAATTGTCGTGCTGCTTGTTCTGGTTGTAGCTCGGATTGTAGATCGAGGGACCGAGGTCGCTCGGCCACACTCCGCAGGGACCGGCGACGGCGGCCATCTTCGGATAGCTGAGGCGAATGGTCGGAAGCGCGCGCGGATCGTCCAGATGATAGGCGCGCTTGGTGATGGCATGGGCGGGCACGCCCATCGACGCCAGCACGCCGCGGATCTCCTGATACACGGCCTGTGCCGAGCGCGCGTTCGAGCTGTCGGCCGGCACGTCGATCGCAATCGCGCCGGTGCCTTCGCGGCGCCAGGTCCGCGCCAGCCCCATGACGTCGTCGCGCTGCGTTTCGGTGAGGTTGCCGCGGGCGCGGCCGATGAAGACGACGATCGATTGTTCGCCTTCGGTGACCGCGATCGGATGCCGCTGCCGGTAGTCGTCGCCCACCGTGCCGGTGGCAATATTATCGCCCGTCAGATTGCAGCCGCCGAGCGCGATCGCGCTGACGACGAGGGCGCCGAACAGCGACAGCGTCCTGGCACGACCGGCTTGTGTGTTGCGTGTCATCATAGGATCCCCCCAACCCCTTCAGGTCCGCGCCTCAGTCGATGATGAAGCCGAAATTGACCGGCGTTGCGCCGATCGGCTCGCTGCGGGCGGCAACGCCGTAGATGCGATTGACGCGCGCCAGCAGCGCCGACTGCGCGTCGGATGCCGGGGCAAATCCGTCGTCGGGACGGGACAGCTCCTTCTGCGCAACGGCGCGCACGACGTAGGGCGTCACGATGACCATGAGCTCGGTCTCGTTGTTGACGAAGTCCTGGCTCCTGAAGAGCTGGCCGAGGATCGGGATCTGATCGACGCCGGGCATGCCGTTGATGGCCTGCTTGGTCTGCTCCTGGATCAAACCGGCCATCGCGATCGAGCCACCGGAGGGTACTTCCAGCGTGGTGTCGGCGCGGCGGGTCTTGATCGAGGGAATGGTCGTGCCGTTCTGGCCGCCGGTCAGGGCGTTGTCCATCGAGACTTCGGAGACCTCGGTCATCACCTTCAGGCTGATCCGTCCCTCGGTTAGAACCACCGGAGTGAAGTTGAGCGAGATGCCGAACTTCTTGAAGCTGACGGTCTGGACACAATTGCCGATCGTGCCCGACGTCGTCGTCTGGCAGGTGACGCCGGTTGGAATCGGAAACTCGCCGCCCGAAATGAAGGTCGCCGACTCGCCGGAGATCGCGGTGAGGTTGGGTTCGGCCAGCGTCTTCACCACGCCCGCGCTCTCCATCGCGCGCAGCGTCGCGGTGACGGTCGGCACGCCGAGCTTGTTCAGGGCTGCGCCCGTCAGCCCGTTGGTGGGGGCGAGCGCACCGTTGTTGGCGGTGAAGGCGTTGGCGTTGTTGAAGACCACCGCGGCGGTGCCGTAGTTCATGTTGGCGCTGAGGTCGACGCCGAGCTGCTTGACGACGTCCCGGCGGACTTCGGCGACGGTGACTTTCAGCATCACCTGGTCGCGGCCGCGGACCACGATGGAATTGACGACCTTGTCGGCGCTGCCGACCAGTTTGGCGGCGATGTCGCCGGCCTGCTGGGCCTCGACCGGGCTTGCGACCGTGCCGGTCAGGACGACGCTATCGCCGACGCCCTCGATCTGGACGCCGGGCAGCATCTGCTTCAGCGCGGCGCGCATGCCGTTGAGGTCGCGCTTGATGGCGATGTCGTAGGAGGCGACCTGGTTGCCGTCGGCGTCGAAGAACACCACGTTGGTCTGGCCGACCGCCGCGCCGATGATATAGGCGCGCTGCGCCGAGCGGATCACGGCGTTGGCGATCTTGGGATCGGCGACCAGAACGTCCTTGGCCTCGCGCGGCAGGTCGACCACGACCGACTTGCCAACGCCGAGTGAGACGGAGCGCGTCTTGGCGGCGATGCTGCTCGTCACCGCGACGTCCGCGTTCTTGTCGGGATCGGCCGCGCTGGCGAGCGGAGGGATCAGCATCAGCGCAGTGATCGCCGAGAATGACAGCGCGCGGACCAGCGTGGTCGACGTCGCCATTTGTTTCGCACCCGTCGTCATATCGAAGCCCCCATCACTTCTGTGTCGTCAGAGAGCTCGGGATGCCGAAGCGCACCACCTTGATGCTCTCGCCCCGCTTCGGGGCATGGTCTCTGGTCTCGTCGGTCTGCTCGTTGACGTCGGCGATGCTGCGCAGCGCCAGCGCCAGCGTGCCGCTCTGCCGGGCGCGCGCCAGCGTCTCGGCCTGTTCAGGCTTGAGCTCGAGGGTCACGGTCTTGCCGACGAGGGAGTTGTTGCCGTCCTTCTCCTTCGGCGCCTGGTCGATCGCCAGCACGCGGACATTGGACAGCAGGATTTCAGTGGTGACGATATCGCGGCCGCCTTGCTGGTCGGGATTCTTGTCGCGTCGCGACAGGATCACATCGACGCGGTCGTTCGGCAGAATGAAGCCGCCGGCGCCGGTCTCCGGCGAGATTTCGGTGGAGATCGCGCGCATTCCGGAGGGCAGGATCGCGGCCATGAAGCCGCTTCCATTGGCCTTGACCAGCTTCTGCTCGCGGATCGGTTCGCCGACGATGAAGGGCGCGCGTGCGATCGAACCGATGACGTCGTTCATGGCATTGGCGTTAGCGTCGTGGCGGATGAACGCGCTGCTGGCAGTTTCGGCCGGCCAACGCTGCCACTGGATGTCTTCGGCCTTGACCGATTGACCGAGCCCGATGTCGGACTTTGCGACCAGCACTTCGACGGTCGGCAGTTGCGCGACGGGCGGCGCAACCGGCGCCGGTTTGCGATCGCCAACGCTCGCGAGATACATGGCCGCGAGGCCTGCGACGCCGGCGATGCCGAGGACCACGATGCGTGCCGTCTTCATGCGATTGTCTGAATGCCCTTCACACAGGGCAATCGCGTCCTTGCGGCACTGACAGCCCTTCCCGAGGCATCACTACGGCCGCAAAAGTATAAGGGAACTTGATGGAAGGTCCGGACAATTAAGGGATTGGTGGGGATGGTGAACGGCGAGTTATCGGCGCCGTCGCATCTCCGCAGAATCCCGGAGATCGCGCATACTCAAGGCATACGACGTTGGTCGCAAACGCGGCGTCATCGCCGGTCGGGCCTGGTTAATGTCGTCTAACGTGCGCGCAGCGCGGGAGGATCAGAGCGCGGCCTTCAGCGCCGCAAATCCACGATCGAGGTCGGCCTTGAGGTCGTCGAGATTCTCGAGCCCGATATGCAGCCGCAGCGTCGGCCCGCCCGGCGACCATTTGGTCGCTGTGCGATAGTCGCTGCAGTCGAACGGGATGGCGAGGCTTTCGAAGCCGCCCCAGGAAAAGCCCATGCCGAACAGGGTGAGCGCGTTCAGCATTGCATCGACCGCGGTCTGCGGCACCGGCTTCAGCACGATGCTGAACAGCCCGGAGGCGCCGGTGAAGTCGCGTTTCCAGATCGCATGCCCGGGATCGGTGTCGAGGGCAGGGTGCAGCACGCGATCGACCTCGGTCCGCGCGCTGAGCCAGCGCGCGATCTCGAGCCCGGAGTGGTGGTGCTGCGCAAGCCGCACCGATAGCGTGCGAACCCCGCGCAGCGCGAGATAGACGTCGTCGGGGCCGGCGCAGACGCCGAGCAGGCGGATCGCCTCCTGGATCAGCGGCCAGGTCTTCGCATTGGCTGCGATGGTGCCGAACATGATGTCGGAGTGGCCGCCGATATATTTGGTGCCGGCCTGCATGCTGATGTCGACGCCCTGTTCGAGCGAGCGGTGATAGAGCGGCGTCGCCCAGGTATTGTCGTCGATCATGAGCGCGCCGCGGGCGTGCGCCACGGCCGATATCGCCCGCACGTCCGGCATCTCGAACGTCTGCGAGCCGGGCGCTTCGATCAGCACCGCGCGGGTATTCGGCTTGAACAGCGTCTCGATGCCGGCGCCGACCAGCGGATCGAAATAGCCGGTCTCGATGCCGTAGCGCTTGAGCATGTTGTCGCAGAAATTGCGGGTCGGCCGATAGGCATTGTCGCACACCAGGAGGTGATCGCCGGCCTTCAGCACGGCAAGCAGCGTGGTGCTGATCGCCGCCAGTCCTGACGGGGCAAGGCCGACGCCGGCGCATTGCGGGCCTTCCAGCGCCATCAGCACGTCCTGCAGTGCCCGCGTGGTCGGGCTGCCATGGCGCCCATAGGTAAATTCGGCGCGATGGGCATGGAGGTCCTCCGCGGTCGGATAGAGCACGGTCGAGCCGTGAAACACCGGCGGATTGACAAAGCCCTTCTGGGCCTTGGTGTCGCGGCCAGCCGTGACCAGACGGGTCGCGGCCTGTTGCGGGTGGGAGGGTGTGGAGCCGTCGGAGGAGGTCATGGAGCGCTGCCGTTAGACTTTAGACTTGTTGCCGCAGCCGTGCCGCGTCGGGAAGACAGGGCCGGGCCGGGAGGTGTTACTAACAAGAGGCAGAAGACATGCGTCAACCCCTTGACCCGGCTCGTCAGTCGCTATGTGATGCGGCGCAACTACCAGTCGCCGCACGTTGAGGGGCCTGCCGCGACCTACGATCCGTTGCCCGACCGGTTTGCAGGTCAAACTGCCGGTCAAAGCGGCATTTTTGCTGCAAGGGATCATTGGGATGGCCCGTGAACGCGAGGCGATCACAAAGCAAACGTCCACCGGACGACCCTGAAAGGCCCCGCCCATGAAACGCGTATCCCTGGCTGTCACCCTTGCCGCTGCCGCCGCCCTGTCGGTCCAGGCCGCCTCGGCGCAAACCCTCAAGACGGTCAAGGACCGAGGCCAGCTGTCCTGCGGCGTCAGCGGCGGCCTGCCGGGCTTCTCGTCGCCGGACGACAAGGGGAACTGGACCGGCATCGACGTCGACATCTGCCGTGGCATCGCCGCGGCGATCTTCGACGATCCGTCCAAGGTCAAGTTCGTGCCGCTGTCGGCCAAGGACCGCTTCACCGCGCTGCAGTCGGGCGAGATCGACGTGCTGTCGCGCAACACCACCTGGACGCTGTCGCGCGATACGTCGCTCGGCGCCAACTTCACCGGCGTGACCTATTATGACGGGCAGGGCTTTCTGGTGAAGAAGTCGCTGAAGGTGAACTCGGCGCTGGAGCTGAACAGCGCGTCGGTCTGCGTGCAGACCGGCACCACGACCGAGCAGAACCTCGCCGACTACTTCAAGGGCAACAACATGAAGTACGAGGTGATCGCGTTCGCCGGCGCCGACGAGACCGTGAAGGCCTACGAGACCGGCCGCTGCGACGTGTTCACCTCCGACGTGTCCCAGCTCTATGCGCAGCGGCTGAAACTCGCCAACCCGGCCGACCACGTCGTGCTGCCCGAGATCATCTCCAAGGAGCCGCTCGGCCCGATGGTTCGCCATGGCGACGACCAGTGGTTCGACATCGTGAAGTGGGCGCTGTTCGCCCAGATCAATGCCGAGGAGCTCGGCGTCACCCAGAAGAACGTCGACGAGATGGCCAAGTCGGACAAGCCCGACCTCAAGCGCGCCTTCGGCACCGACGGCAATCTCGGTGAGCAGCTCGGCCTGACCAAGGACTGGTTCTCCCGCATCATCAAGGCCGTCGGCAATTACGGCGAGATGTACGATCGCAACGTCGGCGCCGGGTCGAAGCTGCAGATTGCACGCGGGCTCAACAATCTCTGGAACAAGGGCGGCATCCAGTACGCGCCTCCGATCCGCTGATCGGCGACGAGGCGGCTGCGGCGATGACGACCGAGCCCCGAAAGCCACCGCCGCAGTTCATCTTCCGCCTGAAGCGCGCGCTCGGCGGTCAGTCCGGCTGGACTGGCCTTGCCGTGCAGATCGTGTTCGCGGCGGTGTTGGCCTGGGTCGCCTATGAGATCGTGGCCAATGCCCGCGCCAACCTGGAGACGCAGCGCATTGCCTCCGGGTTCGGCTTTCTCAAAAACAATGCGGGCTTCGACGTCAGCCTGAATCTGATCCCGTATTCGGGATCGGACACCTATACGCGGGTGTTCTTTGTCGGCCTGTTCAACACGCTGCTGGTTGCGGGCATTGGCATCGTCGTCGCCACCATCATCGGCTTCATCGTGGCGCTGTGCCGGCTGTCGCCGAACTGGCTGCTGGCGCGGCTCGGCGAGATCTATGTCGAGATCGTCCGCAATCTGCCGCTGCTGTTCCAGCTGTTGTTCTGGTACCTTGCGGTGCTGGCGGCGCTGCCGGGGCCGCGCCAGAGCATCTCGCTGTTCAACGCCTTCTTCCTCTCCAATCGCGGGCTGGTGATCCCGCGGCCGATCGGCGAGGCCGGGCTTGATCCGTTTCTGATCGCGCTCGCGATCGCCATCGCGGGCGCGCTGGCGCTGCGCGGCTACGCAAGGCGGGCGCTGTTTCAACGCGGGCAGGCGATCCGGATCTGGCCCTATGTGCTCGGCCTGCTGGTCGGATTGCCGTTGGTGACGACGCTGGTGTTCGGCTTGCCGGTGACCTTCGAGCTGCCGCAACTCAAGGGCTTCAACTTCGCCGGCGGCGCACGCGTCATTCCGGAGCTGGTTGCGCTGGTGGTCGCGCTGTCGACCTATACGGCGGCCTTCATCGCCGAGATCGTCCGCGCCGGTATTCTGTCGGTCCATAAGGGACAGATGGAAGCCGGCTCGTCGCTCGGCCTGTCGCGCGGCACCACCTTGCGGCTGATCGTCGTGCCCCAGGCGATGCGCGTCATCGTTCCGCCACTGACCAACCAGTATCTCAACCTGACCAAGAATTCGTCGCTGGCGGTCGCGATCGGCTATCCCGACCTGGTCTCGGTATTTGCCGGAACGACGCTGAGCCAGACCGGCCAGGCGATCGAGATCATCGCCATCACCATGGGCGTGTACCTGCTGATTTCGCTGGTCACCAGCGCGATCATGAGCGTCTATGGCTGGCGCATCAACCGGAGCCTTGGGGCATGACCGACGCCACCGCGTCATCCTTTGTTAGGCAGGACCTGGTGCCAGAACGCCGGGCGCCGGTGAAGACCACCGGCCTCGTCGGTTTCATCCGCACGCGGCTCTTGAATTCGCCGACCAACATCCTGCTGACGATCCTGGCGCTGGGGCTGCTCTGGTACACGATCGTTCCCGCGTTCAGGTTCCTGCTGGTCGATGCGGTCTGGAGCGGCAAGGACCGCAATGCATGCCTCGCCGAGACCGCCGGCCGCCAGGTCGGCGCCTGCTGGCCCTACATCCAGGCCAAGCTCACCCAGCTGATCTATGGCTTCTACCCCGAAGCCGAACGCTGGCGCGTCAACCTGACCTTCGTCCTCGCGGCCGTCCTGTTGCTGCCACTCCTTATTCCGCGCCTGCCAGCGAAGGGCCTGAATGCGGGCCTGTTCTTCTTCGCGTTTCCGGCGGTCGCCTTCTTCCTGCTGCGCGGCGGTGGACTAGCCGGTTTCGGCGTCAGCTGGGTCGCGAGCCTGTTGCAGCTGTTCGACGACAGCATCGTCAATGCGGGGCAGGTGCTGGTCAATCTCAGCCGTAATTCGGCGATCGGGCCGCTGCTGTGGGCCGTCGGCAAGATCATCGTGCTCGTCGGCAGCCTGATCGGCTGGCTGATCTTTCCGCTGACCTCGCTGCGCGAGCAGCTCCAGATGTCGAGCCAGCCGTTGTGGTTCGACTTCCTGCTCACCACGGCGATCGTCTCGCTGATCCTGTTTTTCCTCGGCGGCGGCATGCGAACCGGACAACGTGCGCTGCTCGGGAGCCTCGCGAGCTTTGCCGGCATCGCGATCGTGATCAAGCTGATGGGGCTCGACCGCGGCGGACTGCCCATCGTCGACACCAGGCTGTGGGGCGGCCTCCTGGTGACGCTGGTGGTGTCGGTCACCGGCATCGTCACCTCGATGCCGATCGGGATCGCGCTGGCGCTGGGCCGCCGCTCGACCATTCCGCTGATCCGGATCTTCTCGATCGCCTTCATCGAGTTCTGGCGCGGCGTGCCGCTGATCACGGTGCTGTTCTTCGCGACCTACATGCTGCCGCTGTTCCTGCCGGGCAATTTCAACGTCGACGGGCTGGTCCGCGCGCTGATCGGCATCGCGCTGTTTGCCGGCGCCTATCAGGCCGAGGTGGTGCGCGGCGGCCTTGCCGCGATCCCGCGCGGGCAGGGCGAGGCGGCGAGCGCGCTCGGTCTGTCCTGGTGGAAGACCACGTCGTTGATCGTGATGCCGCAGGCGCTGCGCCACGTCATTCCGGGTCTCGTCAACAGCTTCATCGCGCTGTTCAAGGACACCTCGCTGGTTTCGATCGTCGCGCTGTTCGACCTCTTGGGGTCGTTGCATGCGACGTTCTCCGATCCGACCTGGTCGACGCCGACCACGGCCTTTACCGGCTTCGCCTTCGCTGGAATGATCTACTTCGTGTTCTGCTTTGGAATGTCGCGCTACTCGCTGTTCGTCGAAAACCGGCTCAACGCCCACCGCCGCCACTGAACAAGGTCACCATGTCCACAACCCCGATCGTCAACATTTCCGCCCTCAACAAATGGTACGGCGACTTCCACGTGCTGCGTGACATCAACCTGGAGGTCGGCAGGGGCGAGCGCATCGTGATCTGCGGCCCCTCCGGTTCGGGCAAGTCGACCCTGATCCGCTGCATCAACGCGCTGGAGGAATTCCAGGAGGGCGAGATCGTGGTCGACGGCATCGACCTCGGCCCGAACCTGCGCCGTGTCGACGAGGTCCGCCGCGAGGTCGGCATGGTGTTCCAGAGCTTCAACCTGTTCCCGCATCTCACCGTGCTCGACAATTGCACGCTGGCGCCTATCTGGGTGCGCAACATCCCGAAGAAGGATGCCGAGGCCACCGCGATGAAGTTCCTCGAGCGGGTCAAGATCCCGCATCAGGCCAACAAGTTTCCCGGCCAGATGTCGGGCGGTCAGCAGCAGCGCGTTGCGATCGCCCGCGCGCTGACCATGAACCCGAAGGTGATGCTGTTCGACGAGCCGACCTCGGCGCTCGACCCGGAGATGGTGAAGGAAGTGCTCGACACCATGGTCGATCTTGCCAAGGAGGGCATGACCATGCTGGTCGTCACCCATGAAATGGGCTTTGCCCGCGAGGTCGCCAACCGCGTCGTCTTCATGGACGCGGGCCAGATCATCGAATCGAACACGCCGCAGGAATTCTTCGCCAACCCGCAACACGCGCGGTCGAAGCTGTTCCTAAGTCAAATCTTGCGGTGACGTTTGACGTCATTCCGGGGCGATACGTAAGCATCGAACCCGGAATCTCGAGATTCCCCGATGCGCAATTGCGCATCTGAGGTCTGGTGCTGACGCAGCATCCCGGAATGACGTGCCTCATTCACACCTCAGACCAGCGGCAGCTCGATCTTGCTGCGCTTTTCCAGCCATTCCGGGACCGGCAGGTTCTTCGAGCGCATGAAGGCCGGGTTGAACAGCTTGGACTGATAGCGGTTGCCGGAATCGCAGAGAATGGTGACGATGGTCTTGCCGGGGCCGAGCTGCTTGGCGAGCTGGATCGCGCCGGCGATGTTGACGCCGGTCGAGCCGCCGAGGCACAGGCCTTCGTGCTCCAGAAGGTCATAGATGATGGTCACGGCTTCCTCGTCGGAGATCAGGAACGCGGTGTCGACCTTCGCTGTCTCGACCACGGGCGTGACGCGTCCGAGCCCGATGCCTTCCGTGATCGAGTCGCCCGGCGTCGATTTGACCTGTCCATTCTTGAACAGTTCGTACATCCCGAAGCCGTGCGGATCGGCGCAGGCGGTGACGATGGCCGGGTTCTTTTCCTTCAGGTAGCGGCTGACGCCGGCAAGCGTGCCGCCGGTGCCGACCGAGCAGATGAAGCCGTCGACCTTGCCGTCGGTCTGCTGCCAGATTTCCGGTCCGGTCGAGTCGTAGTGCGCCTTGGGATTGTCGAGGTTGTTCCACTGATCGGCGAACAGCACGCCGTTCGGTTCGGTCTTGCGTAGCTGCTCGGCGAGACGCTTGCCGAGATGCTGATAGTTATTCGGATTGGCGAAGGGCAGCGCCGGCGCCTCGACGAGTTCGGCGCCGCACAGCCGCAGCATGTCCTTCTTTTCCTGGCTCTGCGTCTCCGGAATGACGATCAGGGTACGATAGCCGCGCGCACTCGCCACGACCGCAAGCCCGATCCCGGTATTGCCCGCGGTCGATTCGACCACGAGGCCGCCGGGCTTCAGCGCGCCGCGCCTCTCGGCCTCCAGGATCATCCATTTGCCGGCGCGATCCTTCACCGACTGGCCCGGGTTCATGAATTCGGCCTTGCCGAGAATGGTGCAGCCGGTCAGTTCGGACGCGCGTTTCAGCTTGATGAGCGGGGTGTTGCCGATCGCTTCGATGACGTCTTTGTTGAATATCATGTCGGGGAATTTCTTTGCCGGTCTGTGTCTTGCTTGGCGAACCTAGTGTGCTGATCGAAAAAGGGAAGGGCTTTTGCACTGCGACAAGAGACCGGTTCAACACGCTTGACCTCGCAGGCGCGGATGTCACGGGCTTGGCGAGAACGCCGTTTTGCGGCGGTCGGGTCGGCCAGCAGAATCATCCTGTGGTCCGCGGTTTTTGCGTGAGTTACGCGCCCCAGGCCGATCAAGACCTGGCGGCGCGCTGCGCGGTGGCGCGAGTTTGGCGCGGCGCCAGCACATCTTGCGGATTCAATGCAACAGGAGCCGAGAAATCCCCATGAAATCTCTGTAAGAATCGTGACTTCCGGCACGGGTCCGAAATACGCGGAAATGCCGTAAAAAATAGGGAAAAGTCGGCATTCAAGGTAGCCACGAATCGCTTGCGATGCGACGCCACGCAATCGTGACGGGGCTGTCCGCCCCATTGTCCCAAGGGTAGGATGGGACAGGCAGGTTCCATTGGAAGCATTACCCCCGTGAACGTCATCCAGACCATCGCTGAACGCGTCATTCGCGCGCCACGGGCGAAGTCTGGCTTCGGCGGAGAACGGGTGTGACCCAGCCCGTGTCCGTGATGGTGCCTGGAGGCCGGTTCGGCCTCGCCGTCCGCGCGCGCCGGCTCGCGGGGCGCTCGCTTGTTGCACTCGGCCTGGTCGCTGGCTCTGCCGGCTGCATTCTGACCCAGGACATCCCTGATCCGGCGCTCGACGTGCCCCAGGGCTACAAGGCCGCGCGTCTCGGCCGGCCGGGCGACGCGCTTCCGACGCTCGACTGGTGGCGCGGCTTCCGCTCCAGGGAGCTGACCCAGCTGATGGAGGAGGCGCAGACCGTCAACCTCGACATTGCCGCTGCGGTTGCGCGCTTCCGCCAGGCCGATGCGCTGGCGCGGCAGGCCGGCGCGGCGCTGCTGCCGACCCTCAATCTCAACGGATCGGAAACCTACTCGCGCACCTCCGGCTCCAGCGCCAGCGGCCTCACCAATGGCGGGCGCGAGGTGGTGAACTACAACGCCTCGCTGAGCGCCAGCTATCAGCTCGACTTCTGGGGCCAGAACCGCGACGCCGCACAGGCGGCGGAGGAGACCGCCGTTGCCAACCGGTTCGACCGCGAGGTGGTGGCGCTGACCACGCTGGCGAGCGTCGCCAATGCTTATTTCACGGTGCTCGCGACGCAGGACCGGCTGCGCACCGCGCAGCGCAACATCGCCAGCGCCGAGCGCATCCTCAATGCGATCAAGGAGCGCTTCAAGGCCGGCACCGGCTCCGATCTCGACGTCGCGCAGCAGGAGAGCGTGCTCGCCAACCAGCGCGCGCTGGTGCCGCCGCTGCGGCAGACGCTCGACCAGAATATCAACGCACTCGCGGTGCTGGTGTCGCGGCCGCCGGAAAGCGTGCGCGTCTCCGGCGGCTCGCTCAACGCCGTTGCGATCCCTCGCGTCACGCCGGGCCTGCCGTCTGAATTGCTGACCCAGCGTCCCGATATCCGCCGGCAGGAAGCGCAGCTCGCATCCGCCACCGCCAATGTCGGCAGCGCGCGGGCACAGTTCTTCCCGAGCATCCAGCTGACCGGAACGGGCGGCTACCAGAGCCAGGCGCTGGTCTCGCTGTTCCAGCCGCATGCCGCCTTCTTCAACCTGGTCGGCAGCATGACCCAGCCGATTTTCGACGGCGGCCGGATCCTCGGCAATTTCGAATACACCAAGGCCAAGCAGGACGAGTTGCTGCAGACCTACCGCAAGACGGTGGTGCAGTCGTTCACCGACGTCGACAATGCGCTGGTTGCGATCCGCGAGACCACGCGGCGGCTGCAGCTGCAGCGCGACGTGCTGTCGTCGTCGCGGCGGGCCTTCGACCTCGCCGAGCAGCAGCTCAAGGCCGGCACCGCCGATATCGTAACTGTGCTAAACACGCAGCTGACCCTGTTCCAGGCGGAAGATGCCTATTCGCAGGCCCAACTGGCCCGGCTATTGGCGATCGTGAGCCTGTATCAGGCCTTGGGGGGCGGCTGGGAACCGAAGATGGAAAGACCGGTCGATGCTCTTTAAGCCCGACTCGACGGACGACGAGAAACGCACGGCGCCGCGCAAGCGGAGCCTTCTCGCGCGCCTGCTCGGGCGCATGGTGTCCTTGCTGATCACGCTCGTGATTCTGGGCGGGCTCGGCTATCTCGGCTGGCTTGCCTTCCAGCCCAAGCAAAATGGAGGCGGCGGGCGCGTCGGAGGCGGGCGGCCCGACCTGCCGGTGCCGGTGCTTGCGGCCACGCCGCATGTGCAGGACGTGCCGGTCTATCTCGACGGCGTCGGCTCGGTGAAGGCGCTCAACACGGTCACCGTGCGCTCGCAGGTCGACGGCAAGCTGCTCAAGGTGAATTTCGTCGAAGGCCAGGACGTCAAGAAGGACGACGTGCTGGGGGAGATCGATCCTGCGATCTATCAGGCGCAGTACGATCAGGCCGTCGCCAAGAAGGCGCAGGACGTGGCGCTGCTTGCCAACCAGAAGCTTGATCTCGCCCGCTATGAGCAGCTTGCCGCCAGCAACGCGGGCTCGAAGCAGCAGGCCGACACGCAGCGTGCGCTGGTTGCGCAGCAGGAGGCGCTGATCAAGGCCGACCAGGCCGCGATCGACAATGCGGCGGCGACGCTGAGCTACACCAAGATTATCGCGCCGATCTCCGGTCGCGCCGGCCTGCGCCAGGTCGACCAGGGCAACATCATCCACGCCGCCGATACCACCGGGCTCGTGATCCTGACCCTGTTGCGGCCGATCGCGGTGTGGTTCAGCTTGCCGCAACAGCAGATCATGCGCGTCAACGCCGCGGCGGCGAAGGGCCAGCTTGCGGTCGATGTGTTCGGCAATGACGGCGTCACCGTGATCGATACCGGCAAGCTGACCGGCATCGACAACCAGGTCGATCCGACCACCGGCACGCTGAAGCTGAAGGCCGAATTCCCCAACGCCAGCTACCAGCTCTGGCCCGGCCAGTTCGTCAATGTGCGGCTCAAGGTCGAGACCCTGCCGCAGGCGATCGTGGTGCCGACCTCGGCGGTGCAGCGCGGTCCGGCCGGCACCTTCAGCTACGTGATCGGCGAGGGCGACATCGTCACAGCCAAGCCGGTCACGGTCACCCAGCAGAACGAGCATGAGGCCGTCATCGCCAGCGGTCTGACCACGTCGGACCGCGTCGTGACGACCGGCTTTGCCAATCTCGCGGATGGCGCGAAGGTCGTGGTCGGCAAGGACGACAGGCCGCCGGCCGCCGATCTCGCGCCGCGCAAGCGCAGCCGCAACCCTGACGGCAAGCGCGGGGCGCAAGGCGCTGGTCAAGGCGAAGGGCAGGGCAAGGACGGTAAGAAAGACTGGCAGGGCAAGGACGGCGAGCATCGCGGCCGGCACGAGCATAGCGAAGGCGATCAGAAGGGGCAGACCGGACCGGCGCCCGCGCCGGCAGCAGGGGGCGAACAGTCGGGCGGCGCGCCGAAGGCGCAGCCATGACCGGCATCCTGACTTCGTAATGTCCGATCTTACAGCGAGCACGCAGCCATGAGCGTCTCCGAACCGTTCATCCGCCGGCCGATCGCCACCTCGCTGCTCGGCATCGCCCTGATGATCGGCGGCGCGCTCGGCTATTGGGCGCTGCCGGTCTCGGCGCTGCCGCAGGTCGACTTCCCGACTGTGCAGGTGACGACGCAACTGCCCGGCGCGAGCCCCGACGTGGTGGCCTCGCTGATCACGGCGCCCTTGGAGCGGCAGCTCGGGCAGATCCCGTCGCTGTCGTCGATGAACTCGACGAGTTCGTTCGGCGTCAGCCAGATATCGCTGCAGTTCGACCTCAACCGCGACATCGACGGTGCTACACAGGATGTGCAGGCCGCGATCAATGCCGCCGCCGGCATTTTGCCGAAGACGCTGCCGTATCCGCCTGTCTACGCCAAGGTGAACCCGGCGGACGCGCCGGTCATGACGCTGGCGCTGACCTCGGAGACGATCTCGCTGCGGGCGATGAGCGATCTCGCCGACACCATCCTCGGCCAACGGCTGAGCCAGATTTCCGGCGTCGGCCGGGTCTCGATCCTCGGCGGCCTGAAGCCGGCGGTGCGCGTGCAGGCCGATCTGGCCCGGCTTGCGGCCTATGGCATCGCGATGGAGGATCTGCGCAACGCGATCGCTGGCGCCAACGTGTCGGGGCCGAAGGGTTCGCTCGACGGTGCCCAGCAATCCTACACCATCGCCGCCAACGACCAGATCGCCGCCGCCGACGCCTACCGGCCGATCATCATCGCCTATCGCAACGGCTCGCCGGTCACGATCGGCGACGTTGCCCAGATCGTCGATGGGCTGGAGAACGACCGCACCGGCGGCTGGTACCAGGGCACACCGGCCGTCATCATCGACATCCAGCGCCAGCCGGGCGCCAATGTCATCGACGTCGTCAAGCAGATCCGCGGCGAAATCCCGCGGCTCCAGCGGGCGGTCCCGGCCGGCGTCAAGCTGACCATCGTCTCCGACCGTACCGTGACGATCCGCGCCTCGGTGCGCGACGTGCAGTTCACGCTGATCCTGAGCGTCGTGCTGGTGACACTGGTGGTGCTCTTGTTCCTGCGGTCGCTGCGCGCGACTCTGATCGCCGGCGTCGCGCTGCCGCTGTCGCTGGTCACGAGCTTCGGCATCATGTATTTCGCCGGCTTCAGCCTCGACAACCTGTCGCTGATGGCGCTGACCATCGGAACCGGGTTTGTGGTCGACGACGCCATCGTCATGATCGAGAACATCGTCCGCCACATGGAAGGCGGCGAGACGGTGATGGAGGCCTCGCTGAAGGGGGCCAGCGAGATCGGCTTCACCGTGATCTCGCTGACGGTGTCGCTGATCGCGGTGTTCATCCCGCTGCTGTTCATGTCCGGCCTGGTTGGCCGCATGTTCCGCGAATTCGCGCTCACCTTGACGATCGCGGTGGTGACCTCGGCGATCGTCTCGCTGACGCTGACGCCGATGATGTGTTCGCGGCTGCTCAAGAACATCCATGAGGAGATGGCGGTCCCGGGCCTGGCCGCGGTCAGCCGCTTTATCGACCGCATGGTGGAGTTCTACCATCGGACGCTGCTCTGGGTGCTGCGGCGCCAGCGCGCGACGCTGCTGGTGACGTTCGCGACCATCGCGTTGACGCTGATCATGTATGTGTTGGCGCCGAAGGGTTTTCTGCCGCTGCAGGACACCTCGTCGATCACGGCGGTGACCGAGGCCGGGCCCGACGTTTCGTTCGCCGAGATGCAGCGGCGTCAGAGCGCGGTCTCAAACATCATCAAGGCCGATCCTGATGTGGTTGGCGTGGTCTCGGTGATCGGCTCGGGCTCGGTCAATCCGACCACCAATGTCGGCCGTCTGGTGATGACGTTGAAGCCGCTCGATGAGCGGCGCGAGGGCGTCGTCAAGGTGATCGAGCGCCTCAAGCAGAAGGTCGCGGCGGTGCCCGGCATGACTGTCTACTTCCAGCCGGTGCAGGACGTGCAGATCTCGACCCAGTCGAGCCGCTCGCAATACCAGTACACGCTGACCGCAACCGACGCCGCCGAGGTCTCGCAATGGGCACAAAAGCTCGTCGCCGAGATGCGGCGTGACCCGATCTTCCGCGATGTCTCGTCGGAGGCGCAGGAGGGCGGCCTGCGCGCGGCGCTCGACGTCAACCGCCAGCGTGCCGGCCAGCTCGGCGTCAATCTGCAGGGCGTCACCGACACGCTGAACGATGCCTTCGCGCAGCGGCAGATCTCGACGATCTACGGCCAGGCCAACCAGTACCGCGTGGTGCTCGAAGCGCTGCCGATGTATCAGCGCGACCCGTCGATCCTCGACAAGCTCTATCTGCCCGGCGCCAACGGCGCGCAGGTGCCGCTGTCGGCGGTGGCGACGCTGGTCCGGACCACGGCGCCGCTCGCGATCTCGCACCAGGCGCAATTCCCGTCGGTCTCGCTCAGCTTCAACCTGGCGCCGGGCGAGGCGCTCGGCGACGCGGTCGCGGCGGTGAAGGCGATCGAGAGCAGGATCGGGATGCCCGGCAGCATCGTCGGGATTTATTCCGGCGACGCCGCCGAATTCGCGCGCTCGCTCGCCGGGCAGCCCTGGCTGATCCTGGCGGCGATCATCACGATCTACATCGTGCTCGGCGTGCTCTACGAGAGCTACATCCACCCGATCACCATCCTGTCGACGCTGCCGTCGGCCGGCGTCGGCGCCATCCTCGCCTTGATGCTGTGCGGGCAGGACCTCTCGGTGATCGGCCTGATCGGCATCATCCTGTTGATGGGCATCGTCAAGAAGAACGCGATCATGATGATCGACTTCGCGCTGGAGGCCGAGCGTCACCAGGGCATGTCGTCGTATGACGCCATCGTGCAGGCCTGCCTGCTGCGCTTCCGCCCGATCATGATGACGACGCTGGCGGCGCTGTTCGGCGCGCTGCCGCTCGCGATCGAAAGCGGCACCGGCGCCGAACTCCGTTTCCCGCTCGGTATCTCGATCATTGGCGGCCTGCTGCTGAGCCAGCTGCTGACGCTCTACACCACGCCGGTGATCTATCTGGCGCTCGACCGCCTCAACCGCAGGATCGAGCGGGCCGTGCCTGAGCCAGGTCCCAGCGGCCCGCCGATCGCGGGCGCCACCGAGGGCATGCAGTGATCTCGATCTCGGAGCCCTTCATCCGCAGGCCGGTGGGCACGACACTGCTTGCGATCGGGCTGTTCCTGGTCGGGATCGTCGCCTACCAGTTCCTGCCGGTGTCGTCGGTCCCGAATGTCGATTTCCCGACCATCCGGGTATCGGCGTCCAGGCCGGGGGCCGATCCCTCGGTGATGGCCGCGACCGTCGCCGCACCGCTCGAGCGCAAGCTCGGCACCATTTCCGGTGTCGACCAGATCACCTCGACGAGCTCGCTCGGCACCACCAGCATCCAGGTGCAGTTCTCGATCGGCCGCAATATCGACCGCGCCGCGCGCGACGTGCAGGCCGCGATCAACGCCTCGCTCGCCGATTTGCCGAGCGACCTGCCGTCGCTGCCCAAGTTCCGGAAGGCCAACCCGGCCGCGTCGCCGGTATTCGTGCTGGCGCTGACCTCGAAGACGATCTCCACCAGCGCGATGTACGACGTCGCCGACACGGTGCTGGCGCAGCGCATCTCGCAGGTGCCGGGAGTGGGCGAGGTGACCGTCAGCGGCGCCGACCAGCCGGCGGTGCGCATCGCGCTCAACCCGGTGTCGCTGGCGAACGCCGGAATCGCGACCGACGACGTCCGGCTCGCGATCATCAATGCCAACCCGCTGGGGCCGGTCGGCATCTTCAATGGCGGCCGGCTGAGCGAGACGCTCTCGATCAACAAGCAGATGCGCACCGCGGCCGAGTTCCGCGACATCGTCATCAAGAGCTCGAACGGCAATTTCGTCCGCCTCGCCGACGTCGCCGAGGTCGAGGATTCCGTCCGCAATTCGCGCTCGATCGCCTGGTTCAACAAGCAACCGGCGGTGCTGATCCAGATCACCAAGCAGGGCGACGCCAATGTCATCGACACCGTCGACAACGTTCGCAGGTTGCTGCCGGAGCTGAGGAAATGGATTCCGGCGGGCGTCGAGATCTCGACCCTGGTCGATCGCACCGGAACGATCCGCGCCAGCGTCGAGGACATGCAGTTCACGCTGCTGGCGACCGCGGTGCTTGTGATGATTGTGGTGTTCGTGTTCCTGCGCCGCGTTGTGCCGACGATCGCCGCTGGCGTCTCGGTGCCGTTGGCGCTGGCCGGCACCTGCGCCGGAATGTGGCTTGCCGGGTTCTCGATTGACAATCTGTCGCTGATGGCCCTGGCGATCTCGGTCGGCTTCGTGGTCGACGACGCCATCGTGATGATCGAGAACATGTACCGCAATCTCGAGCAGGGCATGGCGCCGTATCCGGCCGCGGTCGAAGGCGCCAAGCAGATCGGCTTCACGGTGCTGTCGATCTCGCTGTCGCTGATCGCGGCCTTCACGCCGCTGATCTTCATGGATGGCATCGTCGGGCGGCTGCTGCGCGAATTCTCGCTGACGCTGGTGTTTGCGATCGTGGTCTCGACCGTGGTGTCGCTGACCATCACGCCGATGATCTGCGCGCATTACATCAGGGAGGCGACCTCGGATCATGCCACCTGGTACGATCGCGTCATCGAGGGCACGCTGTCCCGGGTCGTGGCCTTCTACGCATCGACGCTGCGGATCGTGCTCGGCTATCCCTTCCTGACCCTGGTGGTCTTCTTCGCCACCGTCGCGCTGACGGTGACGCTCTACATCAAGACGCCTAAGGGCTATTTTCCGACCGACGACAGCGGCTTCGTGATCGGCTCGACGCGGGCCTCGGCGGATATCTCGTTCCAGGCGATGCTTCAGCTGCAGCAGCGGCTCGCCGACATCGTGATGGCGGACCCCGCGGTCGCCGGCATCGGCTCATCGGTCGGCTCCGGCGGCGGCCCGGGCGGCGCCACCTCCAACCGCGGTATCATGTACATCAGCCTGAAGCCGCCGGAGGAACGGGGAGGCATGTCGACCGCGCAGGTGATCGACCGGCTGCGCCGCAACCTGTTCATGGTGCCGGGCATCCGCCTGTTCATGTTCGCCGCCCAGGACATCCGCACCGGCGGCCGGCAGAGCGATTCCGACTACCAGTACACGCTCGCCTCGACCGACCTCGAGCTGTTGCAGAAATGGGCGCCGATCGTGGCCAAGCGCATGGAGACGGTGGAGGGCATCACGGACGTCTCCTCCGACCGCGATCCCGGCGGCCTGCAGCTCAACCTCGTGATCGACCGCAAGACCGCGTCCAGCCTCGGCGTCCGCGTGCAGGACATCGACAACGCGCTCAACAACGCCTTCTCGCAACGGCAGATCTCGTACATCTACACCCAGCGCAACCAGTACGTGGTGGTGCTCGAGATCGATCCGAAATTCCAGAGCGACCCGTCGAACCTCGAGCGCATCTACGTCGCCGGCGCCAACGACGTGCAGGTGCCGCTGTCGGCGCTGGTGCACTACCAGCGCGGCCTGTCGGCGCTCGCGGTCTATCACTCCGGCGGCTTCCCCTCGACCACGGTGTCGTTCAACCTGCTGCCGGACGTGCCGCTGGAGGTCGCGACGACGAACATCCAGCAGGCGGTCGACGGGCTGCACATGCCCGAGGGCATTCGCGGCAGCTTCGACGGCAATGCCGGCGATTTCAACAAGACCAGCGGGCGGCAGCCGCTGCTGATCCTCGGTGCGCTGGTCGCGATGTATATCGTGCTCGGCGTGCTCTATGAGAGCCTGGCGCATCCAATCACGATCATCTCGACGCTGCCGTCGGCCGGCCTCGGCGCCTTGCTTGCCTTGCAGGTGACCAACACGCCGCTGACGGTGATCGCCTTCGTCGGCATCATCCTCTTGATCGGCATCGTCAAGAAGAACGGCATCATGATGGTCGACTTCGCGCTCGAGGCCGAGCGGCATCAGGGCCTGTCGTCGCGGGACGCGATCTTCGAGGCCTGCCGCGCGCGCTTCCGTCCCATCCTGATGACGACGATGGCCGCGCTGTTCTCCGGCATTCCGCTGGTCATTGCGACCGGCCCGGGCACCGAGCTGCGCCGGCCGCTCGGCATCACCATCATCGGCGGCTTGTTCGTGTCGCAGATCCTGACGCTCTACACTACCCCGGTGATCTATCTGCTGATCGACCGGCTGCGCCAGCGCCGCGAGCCGTCAGGCGTGCACGCACCCGCTGAATAGTTTGAATTGCGCGGTTGCAAGCGTATAGCGGAGCGATGTCCGAACCGACCGAAGCAAAAACCGATATTGTCGCCGAGATCGAGGAATGCGCGCATTGCGGCAAGCCGCTGCCGCTGTGCATCTGCGACAGCGTCACGCCGATCGAGAGCCGCATCCAGCTCCTGATCCTGATCCATCCGCAGGAGCAGGACAGGGCGCTCGGCACCGCGCGACTGTTGGCGCGGCATTTCGAGAACGCCGTGGTCCGGATCGGGTTGTCCTGGCCGAGCCTTGCCAAGGCGCTCGGCCGGCCGGTGCCCGATCCGTCGCGCTGGGCGGTGCTCTATCTCGGCTCGGCCAAGGTCGAGGATCTCTATACCGATGCCGAGATCGTCGCGATCAACCGCAAGGGCGAACTTGAGCCCCATCAGCGCGCGATTCTCTCCGATATCGAGGGCATCGTGCTGCTCGACGGCACCTGGAGCCAGGCCAAGGCGCTGTGGTGGCGCAATGCCTGGATGCTGAAGTGCCAGCGGGTGATTCTCGGGCCGAAACGGCCCTCGCTTTACGGCCAGCTGCGGCGGGAACCGCGGCGCGACGGTTTGTCCACCATCGAGGCGGCCGCGATCCTGCTGGCGGGGCTGGAGAAGCGGCCGGACATTGCCGCAACGTTAACCGGTAGTTTCGAGCGCATGCTGGCCAGGTTCCGGGAAGTGCAGGCCAAATTGCCGGAATTGGCGCCAAAGCCGAAGAAGCGGGATTTCCGGAGGCGGCGGCGTTAGAGCCTGATCCGGAAAAGCGCGAAGCGGTTTTCCCTCGCGACAAACGCAGGGTGTTTGCGCGGAGATCATGCTCAAACAAGGGGTACCTTGCCTTCCGGCTCGGTTGCCTATCCGAGAGAGGCCGTATATGAAGTCCGCCGCAAGGGGCCACGTGGCGGAGTGGTTACGCAACGGTCTGCAAAACCGTGTACACCAGTTCAATTCTGGTCGTGGCCTCCACTCATCTCATCAATGGCTTGCAGCCAGTCAATGAGAAGCCGCATTAGCTCGCGGCGTACCAACCTTCAGGAAATGGAATCAGCGGCCACGGCGCCAAGTTGTCATTGGCCGCGCGCGGTGGCGGCTGAATGCGGGGCGAGGGCTGAGCCACAAGATCCTCCTGAGCAATGGGCGCGATCGCCGTTCGCACGGCGTCCAGCAGCAGATCAAATTCGACTTCGCTCATCGCGCTCTCCGAGGTTCGAGAGCGCCATGGTCGCAAAACAGTCTTCGGTCCGGATTGAGCGATTCGTTCGAATTTTATGAAAAGAACGATGGCGCCCGTGTTGGTTAATAAATCGTTGGTGACCCCTTCGGGAACCTAGGTCGGCGCGGGCGCACCTCATGTGAGACAGATCACATCTTGCGAAAAACTCTGCCCGGAATTCCGGGCACTACTCATAGCCGTCAAATATCGCAGGAATTTTAGGGAGCCGTGACAATGAGGGCGCGCATTGCGGGATACTCGTTGATCGCAAGCCACCTCGATCCTCGGCTCTTGCTGACATGGTTTCACCAGTGGGCAGCGTTGGGCGCTGCGGGCAGCGCAAATCGTCTACACCCGCTGTCTATCGCCTCGGGCCGGAGAATATTCCCGACGTCTGCGCGCAGTCATGTCAGCCCGGCGAGGTCGTGCGGCAGCATGGACTTGAATTGCGTCAGCGCCTGCCGCGCCTTCCTCGGTGGCAGCGTGATCGCGTGACGCACGGCGGCTGCGATCAGCGTCATGGTCAGTGCTGAAAAGATGGCGAGGGCGGCAGTCGGCATGTCGGGGGCAATCCGCCTGACCGCGTCGGACAACAGACCGGAGAGCGCGGCCATGTCGTCGGCATCGAGCTTCTGCAGGGCGCGGTCGGCCTGCGTCGCCTGCCAGATGTCGCGCATGACAGGCTCGCGCATGAACATCTCGTAGTAGCTGTCGACGATCCGGCACAGCGCCGGGTGCAGGTCGCGCGCGGTCGCCACCGCGGCCAGATCCCGCCTGACGCATTCGCGTCCGACTGCGTTATGGCGTTCGGCCAGGGTGCCGATGATCGCGGCCTTGTCCGGGAAATATTGATAGAGCGAGCCGAAAGCGACGCCGCTGCGCGCGACGATGTCGCTCATACGGAAAGCCTCGCTGCCCTTTTCCGCCATGATCTCGGTCGCGCAGGCGAGGATGCGCTCGAAGCGCTCGCGGCTGCGCTGCTGGGTCGGGGCAAGCCGCGCCAGCCCGGGCAGGGGGACTTCCGCGGCCGCGGCCTTTCGTCTCGACATCTCTCTCTTCCCTGCATCGGGGTTGACGGCTCTAATACGAGAGTTTATCGCATTTCACAAATACGAGTATATCTCGCATTTGGAGGCGGACAATGCGCCAGATCCTGACCTCGGGCTTGCTGTGGTTTTCCGCGCTCGGCTGCGGCCTGCTCGCGGGGCTCTATTTCGCGTTCTCGGCATTCGTCATGACGGCACTCGGCCGGATCGATCAGGCCGCCGGCATCTCGGCGATGAACGCGATCAATGTCGATATCGTCCGCTCGCCGTTCATGCCGGTGTTCCTCGGCACCACGCTGTCCTGCGCCGTGCTGGTCGTGCTCGGTGGGCTCAGATGGCAGGAGCCGGGCGCGATTGCGATGATTTGCGGCGGCGGCCTCTACGTGGTCGGCATGTTCGTCGTCACGGTCGTCTTCAACGTTCCTCTGAACGATCAGCTTGCGGCTACCGACCCCGTGGGCACGTCGGCGACATCGGTCTGGGCGCGCTATCTCACCGACTGGACCTTCTGGAACCATGTGCGGACCATCGCCTCGCTGGCCGCGACCGCGCTGTTCATCGTTGCCATTGCCGGGCGATAGCCAGCCCCGTTTGCGCGACGAACTGGGCCGTGGCGCCCCTGACAGAATCACGGGCGCGGCGCGACCGCCGCGCTGGCGATGTTTCCAGGCGCACGCAGGAGCAGCGGCCGGGCCGGCAGGCTGGGCATGTACCACGCCGGGCGTTGGGGAAGTCCTTGTGTCGCAGAGGCTTACCGTGCGTGCTAAAGTTTCGCCGGAGGGGCCATTTGGTTCTTTGCAAGGCCGAAAGGCTTTGTTATACGCTGCCCGCTCGCGAACAGATGTTCGCCTATTCCTCGGTAGCTCAGCGGTAGAGCATTCGACTGTTAATCGAATGGTCGCTGGTTCGAATCCAGCCCGGGGAGCCAGTTCGGTCTGGCCCTGTCACACTCATCAACAATCACAAGCCCGTGGTCCGCAGCGGACAGGCCGAAAACGTCGTCAAATCGACTCAATAGCCGTCGACACTTGCTCTCGCCGGGTCCTGAGAGGTGATTTCGATGGCTATTAACCTGATCGACCTGTCGATGCCGCAGCCGACGCTGGTTCCGAACGATGCCCCCGACATCAGTGACGATGAGTGCGTCCGCCGGCTCGCGAGGGCCGTCGAGGAGCATGATTCCGAGCATCTCGATGAAGTGGCCCGCCTGATCGGCCGACTCGCCGTCACGATCGAATAGACCGCGCCGTGGAGCGCGTTTTGGACGCGCGTTTTTGCGCGCCAGCGGCGTGTTGCGTTTTGGCGGAGCTTGTTCCAAAAGATGGCCCTGTTCTAGCTTCTCCAGCGGCAATGCCGCGACTTGCAGGGTCTCCGCCAATGACCGGTTTTTCGACCGCGCGCCAGTATATGGTCGATGGTCAGGTGCGTCCGAGCGACGTGACCGATGATCGTATCCTCGATGCCATGCTGACCGTGCCGCGCGAGGTCTTCGTGCCGGCCGACAAGCAGGCGCTGGCCTATCTCGACCTCGACCTCGATGTCGCCGAGGGCGGTGCTACGCGGCGCTGCCTGATCACGCCGGCGCTGCTCGCCAGGATGCTCCAGGCCGCCGAGATCAAGGCCACCGACCGCGTCCTGGTGGTCGGCTGCGCGACCGGCTACGCCGCCGCCGTCGTGGCGCGCTTTGCCGCAGACGTCAGCGCGACCGAAAGCGATCCGGCGCTTGCCGAAAAGGCGACCACAGCCTTCGCCCAGCTCGGGATCCAGAATATCACCGTTAAAACGGCTGCGGCCACCGACGGCGATGCCGCGGGCGCCCCGTTTGACGTCATTATCCTCAATGGTGCGACGGAAATCGTCCCGACCGGGCTGTTCGGCCAGCTCAAGGAGGGGGGCCGGCTGGTCGGAGTGTTCGGCCTGTTGCCGCCGCCGCGCGCCACCCTGGTGACGCACTCCCATGGGGATTTCGGCCATCGCGAGCTGTTCGACGCCTCGGCCCCCGTTTTGCCGGGATTCGAGCGGGTTCCCGCCTTCGTGTTCTGACGCTATCGCGGCGCACCGGCTGATAAAATCCCGTTCCGAATCAGAAGTGTGGCCCGTTTGCCCCATGTGAAGAGTTTCGACCGTGTTCCGTTGCGGGGTAGTTCCGTTGGCCCTAGCTGCGGACTAAGGTGAGGCGGGACTCACTTCGACTGAAGCGACCGCCGGACTGATTTGCGTGTGGAGACGGCGACTACAATGATTGGATTTCCGGGGATGCGTGGGGTGAAGGTTGTCACCGCGGCTGCGACTGCCGTCCTTCTGTTGGCGGAGATGGGACCTGTGCCCGCACTCGCCGATACAATCGAGGCCGCTTTGGTGCGGTCCTACCAGAACAATCCCCAGCTGAACGCGCAACGCGCGCAGGTGCGGTCAACCGACGAGAACGTTCCGCAGGCACTGTCGGGCTACCGCCCGAAAGTCGCGCTGACGGCAAGCGCGGGATACCAATACACCGATACGCTGACGACACAGGGGGGCGACTCGAACAATCTTGTTCGCACCCAAATCCATGGCGCCAACGCGCCGCGCAGCGCAGGCCTCACAGTCAACCAGTCGCTGTTCAACGCGCAGACCGCGCCCAGGGTGCGCGCGGCGGAAAGCCAGGTCTCGGCGGCCCGCGAAGGCCTGCGCGTGCTCGAGCAAACCGTGATGCTGAGCGCGGCGACGATCTACATGGATTATCTCCGCGACTCCGCCATCGTCGAAGTTCAACGCAGCAACACGCGCGTGCTGGAACAGACCCTGAAGCAGACCCAGGACCGCTTCAATGTCGGCGAAGTGACGCGAACCGACGTCGCGCAATCCGAAGCGCAGCTCGCGGCTGGCAAAACCCAGCAGCTCACCGCCGAATCGAACCTGACGACGACGCGATCGAATTTCCGCCGCATCATCGGCAACGAGCCGCAGAATCTCGCGCCGGGCTCGCCGGTCGACCGCTTCCTGCCAACGACGCTTGCGGCCGCCGTCGAACTCAGCCTGACCCAGAATCCGAACGTCACCTCGGCGATGTACGGCGTCGACGTCAACTTCCTGCAGGTCAAGGTCAGCGAAGGTGCGCTGTTCCCGTCGGTCAACCTGCAAACGTCCGTGCAGCAGCAGTACGAGCAGACCTTGATCAGCCAGCGCGCATTCAGCGCGGGAACAGCGGTCCAGCTGTCGGTGCCGATCTACCAGGGCGGTGCGGAATACGCGCTGATCCGCCAGTCCAAGGAATCGCTGGCGCAGCAGCGCCTTGTGCTCGAACAGACCCGCGATCAGGCGCGCGCCAACGTCGTCACCGCATGGGGCCAGCTGGTCGCCGGCAAGTCGCAGGTGGCGTCGGCACAGGCGCAGGTGACCGCGTCGGAGATCGCCCTGAACGGCGTGCGCGAAGAGGCCAAGGCCGGCCAGCGCACCACGCTCGACGTGCTCAACGCGCAGCAGGCGCTCGTCAACGCGCGCAACGCGCTGGTCACCGCGCAGCACGACCGTGTCGTCGCGTCCTATAACGTGCTGAGCGCAGTTGGCCGCTTGTCGCCGCAGGTGCTCGGACTTTCGACCAACGTCTACGATCCGAGCGTGCATTACCAGCAGGTTCGTGACAACTGGGCCGGCGTCCGCACGCCCGACGGCCGCTAAACACCTTCGCATCATCGTCGCTTGTCGCGTCATGTTTGTGGTTCTGAGTTAATCAGGACCACAGACGGGCGCGTTTGCTTGCATTCGATAATTGGCCTGACATACCGTTTTGTCGGGCAGCAAGGCGATTCGCGGCGCGCCGGCGTAGCGTGATGACAGGTGCGACGCCACCTGTGATCACGCTGCATTGGGCGACACGAAGCTTGCACAAAGCCTCGGGCGGGCTTGATCTGGGGACAAGTCGGGCAGGGAGCAATGAAAATCTCCGCCCGCATCATCGGAACCGGCGAATCCTCTCGGGCTTGATGTAAAATCGTTTCGATGTGGAGTCGGAGATGACGCAACCTGCGAAGGTCCAAGAGCCCTCGATGGAGGAGATCCTGGCGTCGATCCGTCGCATCATTGCCGACGACGAGGCAAAGCCGGCCGCGGCCGAGAAGGCGGCGGCTGCCGTTGCGCCGCCACCGCCGAAGGTCGAGCCACCAGCAGCAGCCAAGCCCGCGATGAAGAGCCCGCCGCCCGCAGCGCCTCCGGCCGCGAAGGCCGCCGCGCCCGCGCCGAAATCACCGCCGCCTGCCGCTGCACAGGCGGCCAGCAACAGTCAGGACGACATCGACTCGTTGCTCGCCAGCCTCGATGAGGCGACGCCCGCAGCCGAGATCAGGCCGTCGCCGCAGCCCGCAGCCCAGCCCGAAGCCGACGTGTTCGAACTCACCGACGAGATGGCGCTGCCGGACCAGGCGGCCGCGCCGTCGTTCCGCAAGGTCGATCCGCAGGACGACGTCGAGTTCACGGAAGCGCGGAGCCGGGCGCCGGAACCGGCCCGGGAGCCGCCGGCGATCGAGACCGCGCCCATGCAGCAGATCATCTCGGGAACCACGATGCGGGCCGTCGAGTCGGCCTTCAACTCGCTGGCCAACACCGTGCTGAGCAACAATGCGCGGACGCTTGAGGATCTGGTCAAGGAGATGCTGCGGCCGATGCTGAAGTCCTGGCTGGACGACAATCTGCCCGGGCTGGTCGAGCGGATCGTCAAGGCCGAAATCGAGCGAGTATCCCGCGGGCGCTAGCTCCGCGCGGGCGCCAGCTCCGCCGCGGGCGCGAGGCTGGCTCCCGCCGTTGGGCTTGGCAGCCCTCATTGAGCTCCCCAAATGCCCCGCAGTTTCGGTTCGATAAGATCAGAACCGAAACCCCAGCTCCTGTTTTGACGCGTTTTCTTCTCGCGAACCGGTGTCGACTTCGCTCGAAAACGCCCTAAACGCCGTTTTGACGTGCCGGTCCGGTTGACTTGGTGCGCTCCGGCGGCTTTCTAGCCCTTTCCATGGTCCACAGCGCATTGTCATGATCGAGAAAAACTACCAGCCCGCCGATATCGAACACCGCATGGCCCGGATCTGGGAGGAGAGCGGTGCGTTCAAGGCCGGCCGGCCTGAACGCAAGGACGCCGCGCCTTTCACCATCGTGATCCCGCCGCCGAACGTGACCGGCTCGCTGCATATGGGCCACGCGCTTAACAACACGCTGCAGGATATCCTGTGCCGTTTCGAGCGGATGCGCGGCCGCGACGTGCTGTGGCAGCCCGGCACCGATCATGCCGGCATCGCCACCCAGATGGTGGTCGAGCGTCAGTTGATGGAACGGCAGGAGCCGGGCCGGCGCGACATGGGCCGTGCCAAATTCCTCGAGCGGGTCTGGCAGTGGAAGGCCGAGAGCGGCGGCACCATCGTCAACCAGCTCAAGCGTCTCGGCGCCTCCTGCGACTGGTCGCGCGAGCGCTTCACCATGGACGAAGGCCTGTCGCGCGCCGTCGTCAAGGTGTTTGTCGAGCTGCATCGCGATGGCCTGATCTACAAGGACAAGCGTCTGGTCAATTGGGACCCGAAGCTGCTCACCGCGATCTCCGATCTCGAAGTGCAGCAGGTCGAGGTCAAAGGCCATCTCTGGTACCTGCGCTACCCGATCGAGGGCCGCAGCTTCAGCCCCGACGATCCGAAGTCGTTCATCGTGGTCGCGACCACACGTCCCGAGACCATGCTCGGCGACACCGGAGTCGCGGTGCATCCGGATGACGAGCGCTACACCGATCTGGTCGGCCGGCACGCCATCCTGCCGCTGGTCGGCCGCAAAATTCCGATCGTCGGCGACGACGTTGCCGATCCGGAGAAGGGCTCGGGCGCCGTCAAGGTGACGCCGGCGCATGACTTCACCGACTTCGAGATCGGCAAGCGCCACGGCCTGCCGCAGATCAGCGTGCTCGACCAGGAAGGCAGCCTCAGCCTTTCCGGCAACGAGGACTATCTGCGCGGCCTGCCGATGGGAGCCGACGAATTCGCCGCGGAGTTTCACGGCATCGAGCGCTTCGCCGCGCGCAAGAAGATCGTCGCAAGGCTGGAGGAGTTCGGCTTCCTCGAGCGGATCGAGCCCAACACCCACATGGTGCCGCATGGCGATCGCTCCGGCGTCGTGATCGAGCCTTATCTGACCGACCAGTGGTATGTCGACGCCAAGACGCTGGCGCAGCCGGCGATCGCGGCGGTGCGCTCGGGCGAAACCACGTTCGTGCCGAAGAACTGGGAAAAGACCTATTTCGAGTGGATGGAGAACATCCAGCCCTGGTGCATCTCGCGCCAGCTCTGGTGGGGCCATCAGATCCCGGCGTGGTACGGACCCGACGGCAAGGTGTTCGTCGCCGAGACCGAGGAAGAGGCGGTCGGCCACGCGCTCGGCTACTACGTCGAGCAGGAAGTCATCACGCCGGAGCAGGGCCACGACATGGCGGTCGACCCCGCCAAGCGCGAGGGCTTCATCACGCGTGACGAGGACGTGCTCGACACCTGGTTCTCGTCGGCACTGTGGCCGTTCTCGACGCTGGGCTGGCCGGACGACACCCCGGAGGTCGCGCGCTACTACCCGACCAACACGCTGGTGACCGGGTTCGACATCATCTTCTTCTGGGTCGCCCGCATGATGATGATGGGCCTCCACTTCATGAAGGAGGCGCCGTTCTCGACCGTCTACATCCACCGCCTCGTCCGCGACGAGAAGGGCGCCAAGATGTCGAAGTCGAAGGGCAACGTCATCGACCCGCTCGGCGTGATCGACGAATACGGCGCCGACGCGCTGCGCTTCGCGCTGACCCGCGAGGCGGCGCAAGGCCATGACATCCGCCTGTCGCCGCATCTGGTCGAGACCAACCGCAATTTCGCGACCAAGTTCTGGAACGCCTGCCGCTTCGCCGAGATGAACGACTGCGTCAAGCCGGATGGTTTCGATCCGAAGGGCGCAAAGGAGACGTTGAACCGCTGGATCGCGCACGAAACCTCGCGCGTCACCCGCGAGGTCACCGAGACGATCGAGGATCATCGCTTCAACGATGCCGCGGGCGCGATCTACCGTTTCGTCTGGAACGTGTTCTGCGACTGGTATCTTGAGCTCGCGAAACCCGTGCTGATGGGTGAAGAGGGCGCCGCCAAGGCCGAGACCCGTGCCATGATCGCCTGGACCCGCGACGAGATCCTCAAGCTGCTGCATCCGTTCATGCCCTTCATCACGGAGGAGTTGTGGGCGGTGACCGCAAAGCGTGACGGCCTGTTGGTGCTGGCGTCCTGGCCGCGCAAGCCGGGCGTGACCGGCGAGCAGCTGGCCGCGATCGCGACCGCCGGTCCGGTGGTCGATCCGATCATTCCGCCGGTCATTGCCGCGCTCGACGCGGACGAGTTCAGCGATCCTGCGGCCGAGGCCGAGATCGGCTGGGTGGTCGATCTCGTCACCGCGATGCGGTCGGTGAAAGCGGAGATGAACATCCCGCCGTCGACACTGACGCCGCTGGTGATCGCGGGCGCCTCTGACGAGACGCGGGACCGCGCGCAGCGCTGGAACGACACCATCAAGCGGCTCGCGCGATTGTCGGAAATCTCGTTCGCCGATCGCCCGCCGGAAGGCGCGGTGCAGCTCCTCGTCCGCGGCGAGGCGGTGGCGCTGCCGCTGAAGGGCGTGATCGATCTCGCGGCTGAACGCACGCGGTTGGAGAAGGAGCTCGGCAAGGCCGACGCCGACATCAAGCGGGTCGATGCCAAGCTCGCCAACGAGAAGTTCGTCGCTAACGCGCCGGAAGAGCTCGTCGAGGAAGAGAAGGAAAAGCGCGTGGCAGCAACGGAGCGCCGCGCCAAGATCCTCGAGGCGATCGAGCGGTTGAAGAAGGCGTCATAGCTGATAACGCCGCGGCGCTCAAAACCGCTTGCTGAGGAATTTCGATCCCTTCAGCCCGTAGCGCCAGGGCAGGTCGACGGCCTTGGTGATGCCGATCCGCACGCCGGTGATGATTTCGGGTGCCTCGGTCCGCGCATGGAGCGCGATCGGGGCGCGGTCGAGCGGCAATTCACTGTGCGCGATGGTGATGCCGAGCGCCTCGCAGAGCTTGCCGGGCCCCGAGCACAGCGCGCGCTCGTCCTCCAGCCCGCGCCGCCGGCGCATCGCCGCGAGCCCATGGGTCGGCTCGAGCGCGCGGATCAGCACGGCGCTGGCCGAGCCCGCTTCCTCGCAGACGAAATTGACGCACCAATGGATGCCATAGGAGCGGTAGACGTAGGAGAAGCCCGGCGGGCCGAACATCACCTGGTTGCGCGGGGTCGGCCCGCGGTAGGAATGCGCTGCCGGATCGGTGTGATGATAGGCCTCGACCTCGGTGATGATGCCGCCGGCGCCGCCGACTAGAAAGGTGGCGCCGATCAGGTCGGGGGCGACCTCGTGGACGCTGCGATCGAAGAAGGAGCGTTTCAGCGGCTTGCCGAGGCGCGGCGCGGTCGCGCGGAGAGATCGGGGTTTTTGAGCCATTTGAGGTGGGAATCGGCATGGAACGGACCGCAAGACTGCCAATATCTGGGCTGATCTGCTAGGGTCGCAGAGCGGGTTGCGAGCCGCATCAACACCGATTAGCTAAGGTCTCTCGCGACTTGCAGGCACCTATGGTCACCATCGTCGACACCATCTCCACCACTCAGCTCCGCCCGCGTCACCCCGAAAAGGTGAACCGGCCGGATGCCGTGTCGCCGCCGAAGCCGGACTGGATCCGCGTCCGCGCGCCGAACACGCGCGGCTATGCGGATACGCGCCGGATCGTGAAGGAGAACGGCCTCGTCACGGTGTGCGAGGAGGCGGGCTGCCCCAATATCGGTGAGTGCTGGGACAAGAAGCACGCCACCTTCATGATCATGGGCGACACCTGCACGCGCGCCTGCGCGTTCTGCAACGTCAAGACCGGCATGCCCGGCGCGCTCGAGGCGAGCGAGCCGGAATACGTTGCGGAGGCGACCGCCAAGCTCGGGCTCAGTCATGTCGTGGTCACCTCGGTCGACCGCGACGATCTTGCCGACGGCGGCGCCGAGCATTTTGCAGAGACGATCCGCGCCATCCGCGCGCGCTGCCCGACCACCACGATCGAGATCCTGACTCCGGACTTCCTGCGCAAGGACGGCGCGCTGGAGCGCGTGGTCGCGGCCAAGCCCGACGTCTTCAACCACAATCTGGAAACCGTGCCGTCGCGCTATCTGACGGTCCGTCCCGGCGCCCGCTATTTCCATTCGATCCGGCTGCTGCAGCGGGTCAAGGAAATGGACCCGACCATCTTCACCAAGTCGGGCATCATGGTCGGCCTTGGCGAGGAACGGCACGAGGTGCTGCAGGTGATGGATGATCTGCGCTCGGCCGAAGTCGATTTCCTGACCATCGGCCAGTATTTGCAGCCGACCCGCAAGCATCACGCCGTGATGCGCTACGTGACGCCGGACGAGTTCGCAGGCTACGAACGGGTCGCCTATACCAAGGGCTTTTTGATGGTGTCGGCGAGCCCGCTGACGCGCTCGTCGCATCACGCCGGTGAGGATTTCGCCAAACTGCAGGCGGCGCGCACGGCCCGCGGCCGCTAGATTTTTGTAAACGGCGGTAAGCCGGCGCCGTCACGCGCCGTTGCTTGATCGGGCCTTGACCGAACCTTGGACTGGACCAATGCAGCGCGTTCTGGTGATGGGATCGTCGGGATCCGGCAAGTCGACCTTTGCGCGGCGGCTGTCCGCGATGACGGGGATTCCGACCGTGTCGATCGATGCGCTGTTCTGGAAAGCGGGCTGGGTCGAGTCGGGCAGGGACGAATTCGAGCGCCGCATGAGCGAAGCAGCCCGGGAGCCGCGCTGGATCATGGATGGCAACTACATGAGGCACGGTGCGGGGGAATTGCGCCGGGAACTCTCCGATACGATCATCTGGTTCGACCTGCCACGGTCGACCTGCATGCTCGGTATCTTCAGGCGGATTGCCGCCAGCTATGGCCAGGTCCGCCCGGAGATGGCGGACGGCTGCCCCGAGAAGATCGATCTCGAATTCTTCCGCTACGTCTGGACCTATCGCCAGCAGCAGCGGCCGAAGCTGATCGAGTATCTTGCCGGCTTGCGGCCTGATCAATCGCTGGTGTGCTTCACCGATCGGGCGCAGGAGGACGATTATCTGACGCGCCTCGCACTCGGGCAAAACCGTGCGAGTATCCACTGATGCCACGATTCTCAAGCAAGCGGCGGGTCCGTCACACCGCACCTCAAATGTTCGATCTGGTCGCGGACGTCGAGCGCTATCCCGAATTCGTGCCGCTATGCCAGTCGCTCAAGATCCGCCAGCGCACGCCCAAGGACGACGGCACCGAGGTCGTGGTGGCGGACATGACGGTGTCCTTCAAGCTGGTGCGGGAAACCTTCACCAGCAAGGTGACGCTCGACCGCCCCAATCTGAAGATCCTGGTCGAATATCTGCGCGGCCCGTTCAGCAATCTGGAGAATCGCTGGAGTTTTGAGCCGAAGTCGGAAGCCGAATGCGATGTCGGCTTCTTCCTGAACTACGAATTCAAGAGCCGGATGCTGGCGATGCTGATGGGCTCGATGTTCGATGCCGCTTTCGGGCGATTTGCTCACGCGTTCGAGAAGCGCGCGGATCAGGTGTACGGCAAGCCGCAGCTGTCGACGTAGCGAAGCCGTCTCGTTTGCCTCCCTGGAACGCAAATGCCCGGCACGAGGCCGGGCACGACGGATGATGCGGGAGACCGTTTGCCGATTTACGGGCAGGAGCGACGCACGCCGCCGGATGCGATGTAGGTGCCCGATGCCGGGTCGTAGGTGCGGAAACGCTGGGAGCAATAGGCGTCGTTATTGGCCTTGGCCTGGCTCGCCGCGATGGCACCGCCGATGATCGCGCCGGCCGCAAGCCCGCCGATGATCGCAGCGCCGTTTCCACGGTCGCGATAGTAACCGCCGCGGTAGCCGTATCCGCCGCGATAACCGTAATGCGGACCACCGTGCCAGTGACGATACTGCACATGCTCGACGGAGACAGGCTGGTCCTGCAATCGGGCGGGAGCGAGTGGTGCGGCGGACGAAGGCGCAACAGTCGACAGCGTCATGGCGCCAGCGCTGATGGCGGCCACGACCAAAGTTCCCAACTTCATCATTTTCTCCTTGTTGTGGGATTTTGCTGTTGGACGAACAATCGAAACAGCAGAGTTGGAACAACATAAAGCGGCGAACCGCGTCAAAGTTCCATTCTAGGTAGGTGTCACTGGGCCGCAGTTGACACAAGCCGGAGTCAGGCGGCCGTGGCGCGACGCGACTTTGGGTCGGTCTATCCGCGCGGCGTCCGGCGGCGTTTCGCAGCGTGGCTCCGCGGCGAGCGGGCCACCCTTGGCCGCAACCGGCTGGCGGCCTCGCGGCGGGGCTTGCTGGCTTGCGGCGGGCGCGCGAGTTCCATCAGCATGCGCAATGCTTCGACCACGGAGCGCTGCCGCACCGTGCTGCGGCCGATTGCGCCGAAGCGCTGCTCGCGATGCAGGATACGGCCATCGCGCGCGGCGACCGCGAAATGCACCAGACCGACCGGCTTGCCCGGCGTCGCGCCGCCAGGGCCCGCGATGCCGGTGATCGAGACCGCAAGGTCGACGCCCGCCTTTTCCAGCGCCCCGATCGCCATCGCCGTCGCGGTTTCCTTGCTCACGGCGCCGAACGTTTCCAGCGTCGCCGCCTTGACGCCGAGCATGACCCGCTTGGCCTCGTTCGAGTAGGTCACGAAGCCGCGATCGATCACGTCGGAAGAGCCGGGGATGTCGGTGAGCGCTCCCGCGACCAGGCCGCCTGTGCAGGATTCGGCGGTCGCGATGGTCAGCTTGCGCATCCGGCACAGGTCGAGCAGCGAGCGGGAGAGGGCACGAGCGTCGCTGCCGCCCATGTCAGGCACTCCAGCCTTTATCGTCCCAGCCATTATCGTCCCACGGGAGACGGATCGTGGCGCTCGCGGTCGCTGCGATGCCTTCCTCGCGGCCGGTGAAGCCGAGCCGCTCGCTGGTGGTGGCCTTGACCGCCACGCGCGAGATGTGGACGCCGGAGATCTCCGCGATCTTCGCCCGCATGGTGTCGCGCAACGGCCCGATCTTCGGCCGCTCGCAGATCAGCGTCACTTCGAGATTGGCGATCCGTCCGCCACGCGCGGTGACGCGCTCGACCGCGTATTTCAGGAACTGGTCGGAGGAGGCGCCCTTCCACTTGGCGTCGCTCGGCGGGAAATGCGAGCCGATATCGCCGTCGGCCAGCGCGCCGAGGATCGCGTCGACCAGCGCATGCAGCCCGACATCGCCGTCGGAATGAGCCAGGAATCCCTTCGTGTGCGGCACGCGCACGCCGCAGATCATCACATGGTCACCGTCGCCAAAGGCGTGCACGTCGTAGCCGGTGCCGGTTCTGATGTCGCCGAGCTGGCTTGCGAGCCGCGCTTCCTCGCGCACGAAGTCCTCGGGTGTGGTGAGTTTCATGTTGGCAGCATCACCTTCAAACGTCGCAACCGTCAATCCCGCCCACTCGGCAAGCGCCGCATCGTCGGTGAAATCGGAGCGGCCCTCGCGCGCTGCGCGACGATGCGCCTCCAATATTACGTCGAAACGAAAAGCCTGTGGTGTCTGCGCGATCCGCAGGCGCGCGCGCTCCGGCGTCGCCTCGACGTCGCCGCCATCGCCGGTGAGCTTGATCGTGTCGGTGACGGGAATCACGGGGATCGCAGCTCCGGTCCGGCCGGCCGCGGCGATCGCGCGCGAGATCACCGCTGCGGTGACGAAGGGGCGCGCGGCGTCATGGATCAAAACGATCTCGGGCTTCTCGCTTGCGAGCGCCTCGAGCCCGGCATGGACCGATGCCTGCCGGGTCGCACCGCCCGGCGTCGGCGGCCGATGGCGGAGGCCTGCGACCGCTTCATCGAAAAGCGCGGTATCGTCAGGATTGACCACAGGCTGCACTGCAAACACGTCCGGGTGGCCGGAGAACGCCTCCATGGCGCGGTAGATCACCGTCTGTCCGCCGATCGTCCGGTATTGTTTCGGCCCGCCTGCGCCGGCGCGCAGTCCACGGCCGGCTGCGACAAGGATGGCTGCGGTACGCTCAGGCTTCGGCATTTTGAACCAGTGACAGGCGAATCGGGGATGAGGGGGACGGCGAGGATCGCCGCGCACAGCCCTTAGCATGACCGCTGCGCAAAAACAGAGCGTTTGCCGATGACTGTGGGAAAAGCAGATCTTGTTGCAGTGCACTTGCACTGATGATAGGAATGTCTAAACCGTAGGCATGAGCCTTGACTGCACAAGAATTGTGCGCAGAATAGACGCCGTCAGCTGCAATGGCGTGGCTGACAGAACGACGAGACGGCTGTGACCGGCGTGCAAAGTACTCCTCGTAACCCATTGAAGATCGGCGATATTGCTGTCGCCAACCGGGTTCTCCTCGCGCCCATGTCCGGCATTACCGATGCGCCCTTCCGGCGACTCGCTGCCACTTTGGGCGCCGGCCTGGTGGTCTCCGAGATGACCGCCAGCAACGATCTGGTGAACGGCAAGCCGATGTCGAAGCTGCGTTGCGAGGCAGCCGGGGTCGGGCCGCATGTGGTCCAGCTGGCGGGCTGCGAGACCCACTGGATGGCGGAGGGCGCACGGATCGCCGAAGGCGCCGGCGCCGACGTCATCGATATCAACATGGGCTGTCCGGCCCGCCACGTGACCGGGGGCCAGTCCGGCTCGGCCCTGATGCGCGACCTCGACCATGCGGTGACCTTGATCGAGGCGACGCTGTCGGCGGTCAAGGTGCCGGTCACGCTGAAGATGCGGCTCGGTTGGGATGACCACTCGCTCAATGCGCCGGAACTGGCGCGCCGCGCCGAGGCCGCCGGCGTGCAGATGATCACCGTGCATGGCCGGACCCGCTGCCAGTTCTACAAGGGCGAGGCGAACTGGAACGCCGTGCGCGCCGTCAAGGACGCCGTCACCGTCCCGGTCGTGGTCAATGGCGACATCACCTCGTTCGACAAGGCTGTCAGCGCGCTCGAGATGTCGGGTGCCGACGCCGTCATGATCGGCCGCGGCGCGCAGGGGCAGCCCTGGCTGCCGGGACAGATCGGCCGCCGCCTGGATACCGGGATCGCCGAGGCCGCCCCGTCGCTCGCCGAGCAGCTCAAGCACATTCGCGCGCTCTATGACGAGGTTTGCAGCCACTATGGCCTGCGCGTCGGGCTCAAGCATGCACGCAAGCATCTCGGCTGGGCGCTGGAGGCTGCTGCGGCCTATAGCTGCGCGCCGGCCGCGACATTGAAGACCTGGCGGCAGGCGATCCTGACCGCGGAAGAGCCGTCCAGCGTGCACCGCTCGCTCGCCGACGCCTACGACGATTTTGCCTGGAGTGCTGCCGCATGACGTCAGCCATGGAATTCCGCCGGCCGGTGCCGACTGACGGGGAGGCCATCCTCAATGCGCTGCCCAATCCGGTGCTGCTGGTCGCACCCGACGGGCGGATCGTCGACGCCAATATCGCGGCCGAATCCTTCTTCGAGATCTCGACCCAGTTCCTGCGCCGGCAGTCGCTGAAGGAGCTGGTGCCGTTCGGCAGCCCGCTGCTGGCGCTGATCGAGCAGGTGCGGACGAGCGGCTCGCCGGTCAACGAATACAAGGTCGATCTCGGCACGCCGCGGATCGGCGGTGATCGCCAGGTCGATCTACACGTCGCGCCGCTGACCGAGCGGCCCGGGCATATCGTGGTGATGCTGCAGGAGCGCACCATCGCCGACAAGATGGATCGGCAGCTCACCCATCGCAGCGCGGCGCGCTCGGTGATCGCGCTGGCGGCGATGCTCGCCCACGAAATCAAGAACCCGCTGTCGGGCATCCGCGGAGCAGCGCAGCTTTTGGAGCAGCAGGCCTCCTCCGAGGACCGGCTCTTGACGCGGTTGATCTGCGACGAGGCGGACCGCATCGTGACGCTGGTCGACCGCATGGAAGTGTTCGGCGACGACCGCCCGGTGACGCGCGGCCCGGTCAACATCCATTCCGTGCTCGATCATGTGAAGCGCCTGGCGCAGTCCGGGTTTGCCCGCAACGTCCGCTTCATCGAGGACTACGATCCGTCGCTGCCGCCGGTGCTGGCCAACCAGGACCAGCTGATCCAGGTGTTCCTCAACCTCGTGAAGAACGCGGCCGAAGCGGTCGCCGATCTCGGCACCGATGCCGAGATCCAGCTCACCACGGCGTTCCGGCCGGGGGTGCGGCTGTCGGTGCCCGGCAAGAAATCGCGGGTCTCGCTGCCGCTGGAATTCTGCGTCAAGGACAACGGCTCCGGCGTGCCGGAAGACCTGCTGCCGAACCTGTTCGATCCCTTCGTCACCACCAAGCAGACCGGCAGCGGGCTCGGCCTCGCGCTGGTCGCCAAGATCATCGGCGATCACGGCGGCATCATCGAATGCGAGTCGCAGCCGCGTAAAACCACTTTCCGCGTGCTGATGCCGATGTACAGCGCCGCCAAGCAACTCGACCAAAGCAACCGCGATGACGTTCCGGGTACGTCCTCGCCTGCCTCTCAGGATGCACGATGAGGAACACCAATGCCTGCAGGTAGCATACTTGTCGCTGACGACGACACCGCCATCCGGACCGTCCTGAACCAGGCGCTTTCGCGCGCCGGCTATGAGGTGCGCCTGACCGGCAACGCCGCAACGCTGTGGCGCTGGGTCAGCCAGGGCGAGGGCGATCTCGTCATCACCGACGTGGTGATGCCGGATGAGAACGCGTTCGATCTCTTGCCGCGGATCAAGAAGATGCGGCCGAATTTGCCGGTCATCGTGATGAGCGCGCAGAACACCTTCATGACCGCGATCCGCGCCTCCGAGCGCGGCGCCTACGAATACCTGCCGAAGCCGTTCGACCTGAAGGAGCTGATCACCATCGTCGGCCGCGCGCTGGCCGAGCCGAAGGAGCGGGTTTCCAGTCCCGCCGACGACGGCGAGTTCGATTCGATCCCGCTGGTCGGCCGCTCGCCGGCGATGCAGGAAATCTACCGCGTGCTGGCGCGGCTGATGCAGACCGATCTCACCGTGATGATCTCGGGCGAGTCAGGCACCGGCAAGGAGCTGGTCGCGCGTGCGCTGCACGACTATGGGCGGCGCCGCAACGGCCCGTTCGTCGCGGTCAACATGGCGGCGATCCCGCGCGACCTGATCGAATCGGAGCTGTTCGGCCATGAGCGCGGCGCATTCACCGGCGCCAACACCCGCGCCTCCGGCCGCTTCGAGCAGGCCGAGGGCGGCACGCTGTTCCTCGACGAGATCGGCGACATGCCGATGGAGGCGCAGACCCGTCTGCTCCGCGTGCTGCAGCAGGGCGAATACACCACGGTCGGCGGCCGCACCCCGATCAAGACCGACGTGCGCATCGTCGCCGCCTCCAACAAGGACCTGCGCATCCTGATCCAGCAGGGCCTGTTCCGCGAAGACCTGTTCTTCCGCCTCAACGTGGTGCCGCTGCGGCTGCCGCCGCTGCGCGAGCGCATCGAGGATCTGCCCGACCTGATCAGGCACTTCTTCTCGCTCGCCGAGAAGGACGGCCTGCCGCCGAAGAAGCTCGATGCCCAGGCGCTGGAGCGGCTCAAGCAGCACCGTTGGCCGGGCAACGTCCGCGAGCTGGAAAACCTCGCCCGGCGGCTCGCCGCGCTCTATCCGCAGGACGTCATCACCGCTTCCGTCATCGACGGCGAGCTGGCGCCGCCGGCGGTCACCTCGGGCAGCACGGCGACCGTCGGCGTCGACAATCTCGGCGGCGCGGTCGAGGCCTATCTGTCCTCGCACTTCTCCGGCTTCCCGAACGGCGTGCCACCGCCGGGCCTCTACCACCGCATCCTCAAGGAGATCGAGATCCCGCTTCTGACCGCCGCGCTGGCGGCGACCCGCGGCAACCAGATCCGGGCCGCCGACCTGCTCGGATTGAACCGCAATACGCTGCGCAAGAAGATCCGCGACCTCGACATTCAGGTCTACCGGAGCGGCGGGTAGAGGTTGGCGGGGCCGGCGCGGGCCTCGCCAACGTTATTGAGTAGTCACAAATGGTTTTGAGGACACGGCGCCGCACCAGGGTTTGCGCCGCGGAAATGTCGCAATTCGGCAACATTGTGATATGATTGCATCAGTTCGCAATTCCCGCGGGCGATCGCTCTCAGCTCAATTGCCGGTATGACCAGCGCAGAGACCACCGCTTCAAACTTACACGCGTCATCGGCCGAGCCCAATGCAGAGGCGCGGGGCTTCCCGCTGCGGCGCTGGCTGGCGCCGTTCGCCGTCGCCATCGCGCTGCTGTCCGCCTTCCTGACCTTTGTGGTGCTGACCGGGCTGACCCCGATCGAGCCCACGTCCGAGGTGGTCCGCTCCTTCCTGATGATCAACGCCGGCACCATCCTGCTGCTGGTCGGCATCATCGTCCGGGAAGTCTGGCAGATGGTGCAGGCGAGGCGGCGCGGCCGGGCCGCGGCACGGCTGCACGTCCAGATCGTCGGCCTGTTCTCGGTGATCGCGGTGCTGCCCGCCGTGCTGGTGTCGATCGTTGCCAACGTCACCATCGAGCGCGGCCTCGACCGGCTGTTCTCGGGCCCCACCAAGCAGGTGATCCAGAACTCGCTGACGATTGCCAGCGCCTACATGCAGGAGCACGCCCAGCTCATCAACGGCGACACGCTGGCGATGGCCAACGATCTTGCCCATGCCCGCCCGCTCTACGATCAGGATCGCATGACGTTCATGCAGCTGATGACGGCCGGCGCCGAGGCGCGCAATTTGCCGGTCGCGGTCCTGATGGACAAGGACGGCAAGATCGTCGCCAGTGCGGATACCGGCATCCGCCTGAACTATGAATCGCCGCCGCCCGACATCCTCAAGGACGTCAACGAAACCGAGCCGAAGATCTCGGTCTTTCCGGAAAACTACGTCGCCTCCGTGGTCCGCCTGCGGGCCTATGACGACATGTTCCTGTATGTGGCGCGGCTGCTCGATCCGGCGGTGGTTGCCCAGCTCAAGCAGACCCAGACCAGCGCGGCCGAATATGCCCAGCTCGAGACCCGCAGGCTCGGCATCCAGGTCGCGTTCGCGCTGATGTTCGCGGTGATCGCGCTGACCATCCTGATGGCCTCGGTGCTGATCGGGCTGAACTTCGCCAACGGGCTGGTGTCGCCGATCCGCCAGCTGATGGGCGCGGCGAGCGAGGTCTCGACCGGCAATCTCAATGTCCAGGTACCCGTCAACAAGTCGGAAAGCGACCTCGCGCTGCTCGGTGAAATCTTCAACAAGATGACGCAGGAGCTGCGCACCCAGCGCAACGAGCTGGTCGATGCCAGCGAAACCATCGACAGCCGCCGCCGTTTCATCGAGGCGGTGCTGTCGTCGGCCTCGGCCGGCATCATCGGGGTCGACGCGTCAGGCACCATCGGCGTCCTCAACCGCTCGGCGGAAAAGCTGATCGGCCACGCCGAGTCGGAGACGCTCGGCCACCCGCTCTCGGACGTGCTGCCCGAGCTCGACGAGATGATGAAGACCGCGCGCGAGGGAACCCAGCGCCTGGTGCAGGGGCAGGTCACGATCCTGCGCGACGGCCATGAGCGCAATCTGTCGGTCCGCGTCTCGGCCGAGCAGACCAGCCAGTCGCGCGACAGCTACATCATCACGCTCGACGACATCACCGAGCTGGTGTCGGCGCAGCGCACCTCCGCCTGGGGTGACGTCGCCCGCCGCATCGCCCACGAGATCAAGAATCCGCTGACCCCGATCCAGCTCTCCGCCGAGCGCATCCGCCGCAAGTTCGGCAAGACCATCACCGAGGAGAAGGACAAGTCGATCTTCGAGCAGTGCACCGATACCATCGTGCGTCAGGTCGACGACATCAGGCGGATGGTCGACGAGTTCTCGCGCTTCGCGCGGATGCCGAAGCCGGTGATGGAAGGCGAGGATGTCGCCGACGTGGTGCGCCAGGCGGTGTTCCTGATGAAGGTCGCCCATCCCGATCTCGACATCGAGGCGGACATCAAGCAGTCGCCGCTGCCGGCGCAGTTCGACCGCCGGCTGATCTCGCAGGCGCTGACCAACATCATCAAGAACGCCACCGAGGCGATCGAGCAGGTGCCGCGCGAGGAACTCGGCAAGGGCCGCATCGACGTCGTAGCGCAGCGCGAGAACGACGACATCCTGATCGACGTCATCGACAACGGCATCGGCCTGCCCAAGGTGGCCCGTGCGCGCCTGCTCGAGCCTTATGTCACGACGCGGGCGAAGGGCACCGGCCTCGGCCTGGCGATCGTCGGCCGCGTTCTGGAGGACCATGGCGGCCGCATCGAGCTCAAGGATGCCTCCGATTTCCGCGACGGCCAGCGCGGCGCCTGGATGCGGCTGCGCTTTGCCGTCACGGGCCAGGCGGCCAAGCCGGAGAACAAGCCCGCAAGCAAGGACCAAAAACCGGACGTCAAACCGGACAAGACCGAACCGGACAGTGAAAAAAATCCGCCGGAAGAGCCGACCAACGGCCCGGCACAGGCGACCAACAATGAACCAAAAATCCAAGAACCGACCCAAGAACCTATCCAAGAACCCGCTGATCAAGGGCCAAATAATCAAGAGCCAAATGCGCAACTGCCAAAATTCAAAGCCGCGACGAGCGACTGACAAGACAGGTGTAACCCATGGCAAGTGACATTCTGATTGTCGACGACGAAGCTGACATTCGCGACCTCGTTGCGGGTATTCTGGACGATGAGGGCTTTTCCACGCGCACCGCGCGCGACAGCGATTCGGCGCTCGCCGAGATCGCCAACCGCCGGCCGAACCTGGTCTTTCTCGACATCTGGCTGCAGGGCTCCAAGCTCGATGGCCTGCAGCTGCTCGAGCAGATCAAGAAGGACAATGCCGATCTGCCCGTCGTGATGATCTCGGGCCACGGCAACATCGAGACCGCGGTCGCCGCGATCAAGCGCGGCGCCTATGACTTCATCGAGAAGCCGTTCAAGTCGGACCGGCTGATCCTGGTCGCGACCCGGGCGCTGGAAACCTCGCGGCTCCGCCGTGAGGTGAAGGAGCTCAAGCAACTGGCTCCGGCGGCGAGCGTGCTGACCGGCCGCTCGGCCTGCATGAACCAGCTGCGCCAGACCATCGACCGCGCCGCCAAGGCCAACAGCCGCATCCTGATCGTCGGTCCCTCCGGCTCCGGCAAGGAGCTCGCCGCGCGCACGCTGCACAACGCCTCCGGCCGGGCCGAGGGACCGTTCGTGGTGATCAATGCGGCGGCGATCACGCCGGAACGCATGGAGGTCGAGCTGTTCGGCATCGAGGGGGCGAACGGCGAGCAGCAGCGCAAGGCCGGCGCGCTCGAGGAGGCGCACGGCGGCACGCTGTTCATCGACGAGATCTCGGACATGCCGCGCGAGACCCAGAACAAGATCCTGCGCGTGCTGGTCGATCAGACCTTCCAGCGCCAGGGCGGCACCAGCAAGGTCCATGTCGACGTCCGCATCATCTCCTCGACCGCGCGCAATCTCGAGGAGGAGATCGCAGCGGGCCGCTTCCGCGAGGATCTCTATCATCGCCTCTCGGTGGTGCCGATCCGGGTGCCGCCGCTGTCGGAGCGGCGCGAGGACATCCCCGAGCTGATCGACTATTTCATGGACCAGATCTCGGCCGCCACCGGCCTGCCGAAGCGACAGATCGGGCAGGACGCGATGGCGGTGCTGCAGTCGCATGTCTGGCCGGGCAACGTCCGCCAGCTCCGCAACAACGTCGAGCGCGTGATGATCCTGGCCGGCGGCGGCCCGGAGGCGATTATCACCGCCGACATGCTGCCGCAGGACGTCGGCTCGATGGTGCCGGCGATGCCGACCTCCAATAATGGCGAGCACATCATGGGCCTGCCGTTGCGCGAGGCGCGCGAGGTGTTCGAGCGTGACTATCTGATCGCCCAGATCAGCCGCTTCTCCGGCAATATCTCGCGCACCGCGGAGTTCGTCGGCATGGAGCGCTCGGCGCTGCATCGCAAGCTGAAGGCGCTCGGGGTCGGCTGACCCCGGCGCGGCAGGCCGGCAGTCCGTCGGCGGCTCGGAGCGAAGCCCGGGCGGTCACCCGCCGGGGAGCCGACAGCCGGCTCTCGGGGGCGGTTGGGATCGATCGGCGGGGCGAGGGTGGGGCCGGTACAACCGGGGATTTATCCACTCTCTACGAGAATATTCGTCTCTTTCCCCGCACTTTCTTAGAATTGCCACCGTGTTCCTACCGACTGCACCGCGAACTGGCTTGCCTAAAAACCGCGCGTAGCCTCTAATCCTACCGCTATGCCTGCCGGAGGGGGATCTCGTGGCAGGTGGGCAGCCGGAGGAGGCTCCGTCAGAGAGCAACAACCGGTTCAATAAAAAAGAAGCACAAGCTTGCGGGACAAAAACAATGGCGGCAGACCGCGCACAAAATCTACAAGACACCTTCCTTAATCACGTTCGTAAAACCAAGACGCCACTGACGATATTTCTGGTCAACGGAGTAAAGCTGCAGGGCATTGTCACATGGTTCGACAATTTCTGCTTGCTATTGCGGCGCGACGGCCACTCGCAGCTTGTCTACAAGCATGCGATCTCGACCATCATGCCCGGAGCTCCGATTCAGCTGTTCGAAGGTGGTGAGGACGCACCGGCTTGAGAGTGAACTGATTGGAACCCTTCAATCGTGAAGGGGGCGCCGACCGGACCAAGTCTAGGGCCGGGTCGGCGGGGAGCGGCAGCACCGGGCGGGTGATCGTCATCGGCCCGTACCTGCGCACGCGCCGTGGCGACGGCGATGCGCAATCGGATTCCTCTGTCCGCGACTATGAAGCGCGGATCGAGGAAGCCGCCGGCCTCGCCGGTGCGATCGACCTCACCGTGGTGGACTCCGTCATCGCGCCGATCAGCCAGATCCGGCCCGCCACCTATCTCGGCAAGGGCAAGGTCGAGGAGATCAACGGGCTCGTCGCCAGCAACGAGGTCGAGCTCGTGGTGATGGATTGCGCGCTGTCGCCGATCCAGCAGCGCAATCTCGAAAAGGCCTGGAGCACCAAGGTGCTCGACCGTACCGGCCTGATCCTGGAAATCTTCGGCCGCCGCGCCAAGACCAAGGAAGGCGCGCTACAGGTCGAGCTCGCCCATCTCAACTACCAGCGCAGCCGCCTGGTGCGGTCCTGGACCCATCTCGAGCGCCAGCGCGGCGGCTTCGGCTTCATGGGCGGCCCCGGCGAAACCCAGATCGAGGCCGACCGCCGCCTGATCAGCGAGCGCATCACCAAGCTCGAGGGCGAGTTGAAGAAGGTGCAGGCGACGCGGCGGCTGCATCGCGCCGGCCGCCAGCGCGTGCCGTATCGCGTGGTGGCGCTGGTCGGCTATACCAATGCCGGCAAATCGACGCTGTTCAACCGCCTGACCCGCGCCGACGTACAGGCCGCGGACATGCTGTTTGCGACGCTCGACCCGACCCTGCGCGCACTCAACCTGCCGCATGGCGGCAAGGCGATGCTGTCGGATACGGTCGGCTTCATCTCCAACCTGCCGACCCAGCTCGTGGCCGCGTTCCGCGCCACGCTGGAAGAGGTGCTGGAAGCCGACATCATCCTGCATGTCCGCGACATCTCCCATGAGGATGCCGAGGCGCAGGAGCGTGACGTCGAGGCGGTGTTGCGTCAGCTCGGCATCGACCCCGACGCCGATGGCGGCCAGCGCATCATCGAAATCTGGAACAAGATCGACCGCTTCGATCCCGAGGAACGGGACAATTTGCGCAATATCGCCGCGCGCCGTCCGCCGGAGCGGCCATGCTTCCTGGTTTCGGCCGCAACGGGCGAGGGGATCGATGCGCTGCTCGCCGCGATCGAGGATCGCCTCGCGGCCAGGCGCTCGACGCTCAATCTCTCGATCGACGCCTCCGATGGCGCCGGCATCAGCTGGCTGCACCGCAATGCCGAGGTCCTGAACAAGGAGCTGCATGGCGAGCGCTTCGACATGACGGTGCGCGTCGACGAGACCAAGCGCGACATCGTGATGAGCCGGTTCGCAGCCGTTCCCCACGAGGCGTAAGCCCTCGAATACGCCCCCTTGCAATCTTCCGAAATATGACGATGCCGTGACGTTGCGGGGCGCCGATGCGCCTGCGACGCGGCGTCGCACTTTCTGTTTGAAATCCGCGCCGCCTTGGTTCATTGCGCTGCAGAACGCAAAGCCGAGGCGGATCGATGCAGGACACCAGCGAAACCATCACGAAAGAGACGCTCGCCGGCCAGAGCGGTGATCTTGCCCAGGAGCGGGCGCCCGAAATCGTCGAGGCGCTCAACGCCCGGGAGCCCGCGGATGCCGCCGAGCTGCTGCGCTCGCTACCGGCCGAGAAGGCGATCGAGGTGCTCGACTTGCCTGGGCTCGACAACACCTGCGAGATCCTCGCCGAGCTGCCGAAAGATACCGCAGTCTCGCTGCTGTCGGGCGTCTCCGACGACCGTGCCGCCGATATCTTCAAGGAGCTGGTCGAGCCGCTGCGCACCACGCTGTTGAACGGGCTCAATCCGGAGACCCGCAACGTCATCTCCGGGCTGTTGGCCTATCCCGAGCGCAGCGCCGGCAGCATCATGACGACCGAGTTCGTCAGCGTGCCTTCGAGCTGGACCATCGCCGAGGTCCTGCATCACATCCGGATGGTCGAGCGCACCCGCGAGACCGTCTACTCGATCTTCGTGATCGACCCGGTCAAGAAGACCCTGATCCAGGCCGTGCCGCTGCGCCGCCTGATCTCGGGCGATCCGCACGCCAATGTGCTGACCGCGGCACCCGCGCGGAAGCCGCTGATGATCTCGCCGGAGGCCGACCGCATGGAGGCCGCGCGGCTGATCTCGCGCTACGACCTGCTCGCCGTCGCGGTCGTCGACGGCCCCGGCCATATCCTCGGCATCGTCACCGTCGACGACGTCATCGACGCGATCGTCGAGGAATCGACCGAAGACGCCCAGAAGTTCGGCGGCATGGAAGCGATCGACGAGCCGTATTTGCGGATCGGTTTCGGCGAGATGATCAAGAAGCGCGCCGGCTGGCTGTGCGCGCTGTTCCTGTCGGAAATGCTGACCGCGACCGCGATGCAGTCGTACCAGAGCGAGCTCGAGAAGGCGATCGTCCTGACGCTGTTCATCCCGTTGATCATGAGCTCGGGCGGCAATTCCGGCTCGCAGGCAACCTCGCTGTTGATCCGCTCGCTGGCGCTGCACGAGGTGCGGCTGCGCGACTGGTGGCGTGTCGCCGTGCGCGAATTGCCGACCGGCATCGTGCTCGGCACCATTCTCGGCCTGATCGGCATCATCAGAATCACGCTCTGGCAGACGCTCGGCCTGTTCGATTACGGCCCGCATTGGGTGCTGGTCGCCGCGACCGTCGGTGCCGCACTGATCGGCATCGTCACGTTCGGATCGCTGTGCGGCTCGATGCTGCCCTTCATCCTCAAGCGCATCGGCTTCGACCCGGCCAGCGCGTCCGCGCCGTTCGTCGCGACGCTGGTCGACGTCACCGGCCTCGTAATCTATTTCGGCGTTGCCGCGGTGATCCTGCGCGGGACGTTGTTGTAGCCGATTGCGTCGGCAGGATCGCAGTTCCGCGTTCGCATGGGATTGGCGGTCTCGATGAACCGTTAGATCACGCGGTATGGGTCCCTGCTTTCGCAGGGACGACGGCGGCGTTTGCGGTCTTTGCTTCGTTCCACAACGCATCCATCTCCTCCAGCGACGCGCCATCGAGCGATCGTCCCTTCGCCGCCAGCGCCTTCTCAATATAGGCAAAGCGCCGCTCGAACTTGGCGTTGGTCGCACGCAGCGCGGTTTCCGGATCGGCGTCGACGTGGCGGGCGAGGTTGACCAGCGCGAACATCAGGTCGCCGGTTTCCTCGGCGATCTCCGCCTTGTCGTTGCGGTCGAGCGCGGCCTCGATCTCGTCGGCCTCCTCGCGGATCTTGGCGAGCACCGCGCGCGGGTCGTTCCAGTCGAAGCCGACGGTGGACGCCTTGCGCTGCAACTCCATTGCGCGCGTCAGGGCAGGCAGGCCCGTCTTCACGCTGGCGAGCAAGGATTTGTGCGCGGTCTCTTCGGGAGGGCGCCGCGCGGCGCGCTCGGCCTTCTCCTCGGCCTTGATCCGTTCCCAGGCGCTCTTGACGCCGGCCGGCTGGATATTGCCGTCCTTGTCGGCGAAGACGTGCGGGTGACGGCGGATCATCTTCCTGGTGATCGCCTCGACCACATCGCCGAACGCGAACGCGTTCTGCTCCTCGGCCATCCTGGCGTGATAGACCACCTGCAACAGCAGGTCGCCGAGCTCCTCGCGCAAATCGTCGAGATCGCCGCGCGTGATCGCATCCGCAACCTCATAGGCCTCCTCGATCGTGTAGGGCGCGATGGTCTCGAAATTCTGCACGAGGTCCCAGGGGCAGCCGGTCACCGGCGTGCGCAGCGCAGCCATGATCTCGATCAGGCGGGAAATGTCGCGGGAAGGGGTCATGGAGCACCGCTGTATGAGAGGTATAGCCGTTATGCCAAATCGGCCCCGTCGATCCCAGCAAAACACGCCGGAAACACGGCACTGTCCACGGATTGGCCACGGCGCCGTCAGGTGCTAAATCGCGTTCCATGACCGATCAGAGCGCTTCCGACACCGCGCTGGTGCTGTTTTCCGGCGGCCAGGATTCCACCACGTGCCTTGCCTGGGCCTTGTCGCGCTTTGCCCGCGTCGAGATGCTCGGCTTCACCTACGGCCAGCGCCACGCGATCGAGCTCGATTGCCGGGACCAGCTGCTGGCCGGGATCAAGCGGGTCCGGCCGGAATGGTCTGCGAAACTCGGCGACAGCCACACGCTGGCGATCCCGACGCTGTCGGAGATTTCCGACACAGCGCTGACCCGCGACGTCGCGATCGAAATGGGCGCGGACGGCTTGCCGAACACCTTCGTGCCCGGCCGCAACCTCGTGTTCCTCACCTTCGCCGGGGCGCTGGCCTACCGGCGCGGCATCCGCCACATCATCGGCGGCATGTGCGAGACCGACTATTCCGGCTACCCGGATTGCCGCGACGAGACCATCAAGGCATTGCAGTCCGCGCTCAATCTCGGCATGGCCAGGGATTTCGAGCTGCACACGCCGCTGATGTGGCTGGACAAGGCCGCGACCTGGCGGCTCGCGCACGAGCTCGGCGGAGCAGGGCTGGTCGACCTGATCCGCGAGCACTCGCACACCTGCTATCTCGGCGAACGCGGCGCGCAGCACGATTGGGGCTATGGCTGCGGCGAATGCCCGGCCTGCAGCCTGCGGGCCAAGGGCTGGCGGGAGTACGTTGCGCAGGGCGGTGGCGCCAGTCACTGATTTACCCGACGGGCAGGTCCCAGCAGCGATCGCAGGGGCGCTCTGCAAAAATATCGAAAACAACCCCATGCAAAGGAGCGGCCGACGTTCGACGCCGCCCCCTTGACTCGTCGGGCAAATCAGCCGTATTTTTCCATTATTCCGAAATCGCGCAACTGACCATGCCACCCTGCATAGCCAAGCTGCGGGACGTGGCCGATAACCATATGCTTTCGCAGGGACGACAGCTGTAAAATGCGGCGCCCTGCAATCCGCGACGGAAGGGGCCGCTACTCGAAATCCGCCGCCGTCAGCTCGATCGGCTTGCCGTGCGGGGTGCGGTCGGCTGCGCGGTCCCAGGCGTCGCGATAGCGGTGCAGCGTCTCATGCGTCGTGACGCCCTTGGCGGCCACGAGGTGTTCGAGGGTTGCCAGCCAATGCCGGTAATAGGTCTCGCCGGTGTCGGGATCGCCCGCCGCCTGCGCGCGCTTGATCTGGTCGGCGAGCGCGGCCGCCCATTCGGTCCAAGTGAAGACGCCACGGTCATGTAGGCTCAATGCCATGGCGAACGCCTGCGCTTCCCAGGGGGCGCGGAACACCGGGCCGTCCTGATCGCGAGGAATGCTGGAGACGGCGCTGGTGGCGCGCGCGGCGGCACCGGCATCCATCACACGGCCTCCAGATACGGCTCGAAGGCATCGATCGAGACCTTGATGGTCGGATCGGAGTCCGGTCCCCACAGCTCGCGTCCGTCGAACACGACGGTGTACAGCCATTGCGGATGCTCGCCGGCGTCGTTGGCCACCGTATCGGGAAATACGTGACAGCCATGATCGCGCTCGACCACCCCGACGTGACCGCGCACGTAGCGCGGCAGCCGCGTGTGCGTGGCGGGATGCATGTTCTTCGCCCGCACCCGATCGCCGGCCTTGAATTTCGCAGGTCCTGGTGCCGCGCGGCCGAACTTGCCGCGCACCATGATGCGCTCGATGTCGGCCACCGTGAACTTGCCGTGCTTGAGCGCTTTCGCCGGCGCGACGGAATGCCCAGCGGCGACGTCGTCGTTCGAGATGAAGCCCTTGTCGAGCAGCAGGGCTTCCAGCCCGAGCAGCCATTTCCTGTAGTAGGAGCTCGACAGATAGACCTGCGGGGGCAGGGTCTCGCGATAGAAGCGCGAGGCATCGATGTTGAAGGCGCCCGCCGCGCCCATCGCGCGGACCATGGCGAGCACCCGGGATTCCCACTCCTCATGGAACATCGGCTCGTTCGGCTCGGGCTCGACCTTGCCGAACCCGTCCATGCCGCCCATGTCGTGGACGCCGTTCATGACGGCGCTCCGGGCTTCTTGGGAAAGCCGGTGCCGATCATGGAATCGCGCGTCACCAGCTCGGCGAGTTGGTCTTCGCTCCAGCCCTCGGTGCCTTCGGGCCGCATCGGCAGCACCAGAAAACGCGTCTCCGCGGTCGAATCCCAGACCCGAATTTCCGTCTCCTTCGGCAGGCTGACGCCGAAATCGGCGAGCACGCCGCGCGGATCCTTAACGGCGCGCGAGCGATAGGGCGAGGCCTTGTACCAGACCGGCGGCAGCCCCAGCATTTCCCAGGGATAACAGGAGCACAATGTGCAGACGACCATGTTGTGACGGCCAGGCGTGTTCTCGATCGCGACCAGATGGTCGCCGACCCGGCTGACATGGCCGAGGGTGCCGACCGCCTTGCTGGCGTCCTCGAGCAGCGCCTTCTTGAAGGCGGGATCGGTCCAGGCCTTGGCGACGACCCGGGCGCCGTTATGCGGGCCGATCTTGGTCTCGTAGGCCTGCACGATGGCGTCGAGCGCGGCAGCCTCGACATAGCCTTTCTCGGTCAGGATCGATTCCAGCGCGCGGACGCGCAGTTCGGTCTCAGACAGTTCGGAATGATCGTGATCGGGGTGGTGATGATCATGTTCGCTCATGCCCGCAGAATAGGCGAAAGCGTCGTGCTATGTCGAGGCAGGCAGTACACAAGAATGCGAGCGGGGAGGTATGCGTGGTTGATGATGTGACGATCGAGAAGGGCCTCGGGCCGGAAGGTCGCATCGCGGTGGTGCGGTTCGACCGCGGCGACGGTATCAACGCGCTGTCGCCGGAGGCGCTGCGGCAGCTGACCGACGCGGCGCGCAGTTTCGAGGACGATGGCGATACCTCGGTGGTGGTGCTGACCGGCGGCGCCAAATCGTTCAGCGCCGGCTTCGACCTCAAGGACGCCGAAGGGCGTTTGCGCCAGACCATGGACATGGGCGCGCTGCGCCGGCACCTGAAGCTCGGACCGCGGCTGACGCGCGCCTGGCAGGACATGGAGCAGGTCACGATGGGCGCGATCGAGGGGTTTTGCGTCGGCGGCGGCGTGGCACTCGCCGTCGCGCTGGATTTCCGCGTCATGGCGCGCGACGCGCACATGCGGGTGCCGGAAATCGCGCTCGGCATGAACATGAGCTGGCAGAGCGTACCGCGCATGCTGCATCTGATGGGACCGGCGCGCACCAAGCAGGCGGTGATCCTGGCTGACGACCGGATCTCGGCCGAGGAGGCCTACGAATGGGGCCTGGTGGAGCAGGTGACCGATCCTGGTAGGTCATCTGAAGCCGCGATGGCGCTCGCGGCCAAGATCGCCGCCCAGCCGCCGATCTCGGTCGCGATGACCAAGCTGACGGTCAATCGGCTGGCACATGCACTCGACGATCTCGCCAGCCACATGGACCTCGACCAGTTCGCCTTGGCCAGCCTGACCGAGGATCACAAGGAAGGCGTCGCGGCCTTCCTCGGACGGCGGAAGCCACGCTTCAAGGGGCGCTGATACGTGTCGCTCGGGAGTCTTCCAGGCCTCGGAATGACGAAGGCCCTGACGCGGGGCTGATGCGTCAGGGCCTTGGCGGCGCGGAGACGACCCCAGCACCTTTCAGGGCCTGGGAGCCGACGTTGGGGTCATCCGCCTGCACCGTTGTCGAGACCGAGCAGGTAGTAAGTACATGCGCCCACCACCGGCGTCCGCATTTGCCTATGTGAATCGCGCCTCCCGTCGATCCTCGGCTCTCGAAATCAGGCTGCGCAGTGGCTCGCTGCAGCCTAGCGGTGACGGCGATCCACATCGGCAAACGAGGCATCTCTGAGTGGGACCACCGATCTCTCATATGTAAATGCCGGAACCATGCAGAGAGATGACAAGCGGCAGCGACTGATGTTTCGACCGCGATTCGATATCCGCCATAGTCAGCCGAAGGTGCAGTTGATGAATCTCATCGACCGCTACTTTTTCGCCGCAACGATTACAGTGACAATCGTACTCTGGCTGTACCTCGGGTTGCTGGTGGCCGGTAGCTGACGGCGCGTGCCTGGAAAACAGGACCAAGCCGCCTTGGCGTCGAAATTGCCCGCTCGCCGAAATAGGCCATGGCCGCTGTCCTGAAGGTGCGCGGCACGACGCGCCCCGGAAACCCGACCGGCAGCAGAACGTTATCCCTTCGATCATCCGCGAAGATCAACTGGCAGAGGTGCTGCTATGCGTACGATCTTGATCGTGGAAGACGAGTATTTCATTGCCGATGACTGTGCCACGCTGGCACGGCAGGCCGGCTATCACGTCGCCGGTCCGTTCGCTTCGATCGACGAAGCACGCCCGCATGCGTCCGGCGCCAGTGGCGCGCTGATCGACGTCAATGTCAATGGAACCGCGTCCTACAAGTTGATCGATACCCTGCTGGCGATGGGGACGCCGGTCACCCTGTACACTGGCTACGACGCCAGCACGCTGCCCCAGAAGTATGCGCATCTCCCCGTGGTGACGAAGCCGCGCGGGTGTGCGGAAGCTCTCGGAATGCTGTGCAAGCAGATGAGCTTCGCCGGCTAGCTGGCGAGCGCGCCAGATCCGGGCTCCAGCGGAGGCGGCAAGCTGGGCGATAATTACCACCGCACTTGATGATGAACGGGATCGTGGCCCCAGCATCGCGCAACAACTCTGGGGCAATGGGTCCGGCTTTCGCCGGGACGACACCAAATGTGTTGCACTGGCAACGAGTCACATATTTCGCATTCTCGCGACATGAATTGTCCGAGCTTTGCTGTTCGTTCCGCCTTCTCTTGAACAGAGGGCGCAGGGAAAGCCGGGTGCCGATCGCACCCATCGTCTGGTCAAACGCCGAGCGGAATAGTTTCTTATCCTGATTGGCAGGTTTTGTTGAGTTGTTTGCCGGGCGCCTGTCGTTTGGCCGAATGGTCGTCTCTGGCGCCTCAGGTTCCCTGCACCAGCACTTTTGCTGGCAACTTTCCTCGCCGAGGTTCATTGTCTACTCATCACCGGCCAAGGCTCTCCAAGGCTCTGCCCGTAGGCGTCGGTGGCTGAGAGACCGACAGTGCTCCCGCCTGCAAAACCAGGGAGCGCGCCATGCCCAATGAGCGGCGCATCTATCGCCTTACTCGTTCCCACGATCTCGACGAGGCCGAGCGGACGATCAGGGTCGTCGGCAACGCGCGCAAACTCCTCGCCGAAAACCCCGCCAGCACGTTTCTGGGCCGCAAAACGCAGGAACCCTTCCCGCAGGGGGAGAGCCAGTACGGAACCGGAAGTCCTGACTTGCGTTAGGCTTTCGCTCCTTGCGGAGGCGGCGCCATGCGGGATGGTGACTACGGGTACCGGCTCGCCAACTATCAGGCCATGAAGCGGCGCATCGATGCGGGCTGCGAACGCGCGCTCGAGCAACTTTCGAAGTCTCATGAACTGATACGTTTGTCGCACCGCCTGCTGGGCAAACCTGCCCCCGACTTATCCCATGACAGGGCGGACGCAGCGATCGAGTGACATGTTTCGCCGATGATCGATCCCCTGTTCGCCCGTGCTCAGCTTGCCATCGAAGAAAGCCACGCTTTGCGCGCACAAAAGAAATCGCTCGCCGATCAGCGGGACGATCAGCTCGCCGAGCTGCGGCAATCGGTGCGTAGCTCCGCGAGCGCGCGCATGGAGATCAAAGCCCACCGCGACAACAGCAAGTAGGCTTTTGCTGGCGGGGCGGGCACGTGCAATATCCCGATCGGTCGGCATGCCGACTAGCGGGCTTTGATGAAGCGCGCGAGATGCGCGGAGAATTCATAGCTCAGCGCCAGTCGTCGCCAGGATCGCGCCAGCAACTCGTAATCCTTGCGCGTCGTTTCGACGCTGGATGTCGAGGCCCGACGGTCGGCTTCGTCGGCAAGTTGCCGACATTCCTCGATCCGATCCGTTGAATCGTGCAGCATCGCTGTCCTTCCTGAGGACGATGCGGGAGGCGGGGGTATGCGTCGTGCGCGGGTTCGCCGGAGATCGCGGGTCGAGACGATCAGACAATGTGAACGTCACCCGACCTCAAGGTCCTGAGTTGCGCGACGACGAGGCGCAATTCGTCCGCCAACTGGGCGTTACGGATGCGGGTTTCCGTGACGGTTGAGAGGTCGGCGATCAGCGCGCGTTCTGCGGCCGTCTGCTCAAGTTGCTCGATACGTCTTTCGATGTCGGTCATTACGCACCCCCGTCCCGAGATCGTAACCGGAGCATCGTGGGACTCTCTGCGAACCTCCGCACTAACATTTGCAAATGCTCGGGCCGATAATTCGTGTCCGGCAGGTCATAGAGCCAGGCTGTCAGGCCCGCGGATCAATCTGCTTCGCGGGATCGCCGCGCAGAATCATGTCGGCGAGCCCGTGCGCCATGGCGCGATGGTCGAACGGCTTCTCCCACAACGGAACGTCCGCGAATTCGGTGCCGAGCACGATCTTGTCGTATCCCGAGGTGAACACGATCGGCACGCCGCGCGCTTGCAGCTCGCGCGCGACCGGATAGATCATCTGCTTGCGGATGTTCACATCGAGCACCGCACCATCGATCACGCCGCCGTCGCGCAGGATGCGAAGCGCATCGTCGATTTCTCCGGCCGGCCCGGCGATATCGGCACCGAGCGCGCGCAGCGCGTCGCGCATGTCGTCGGCAAGGAAATACTCGTCCTCGACGATCAGGACGCGCCGTCCGGTCAAGAGTGGGTCTTCGCGCAAATGTACAAATTCGGACATGTCGATTCCGGCCGTACCCGGCAAATGTCGTCGCAAAGTTGGAACATAGGACGAATGCTCGCCTTGTTGCAAACAATGGTGGAAAAGGCAGGTTCCATGTCCAACCGGGACATCATCGTCATCGGCGGTTCGGCTGGGGCGACTGCACCGCTCAAGGAGATTCTGGGCCGGCTGCCGGTGGATCTGCCGGCCGCGGTCTTCATCGTGTTGCACATACCGTCTCACGGCATCGGCATTCTCTCCACCGTCGCGAGCGCGGCCGGCAAGCTGCCGGTCCGGCAGGCGGAAAGCGGCATGGTCATCGAAAACGGTCACGTCTATCTGGCGGCACCGGACCGCCATCTCCTGATCGAGCACGGCCACCTGATGCTCGGCCGCGGGCCACGCGAAAATCTGGTGCGGCCGGCGATCGACGCGCTGTTTCGCTCGGCCGCATTGCACTATGGACCGCGGGTGATCGGCGTCGTGCTCAGCGGCCTGCTGTCCGACGGCGCGGCAGGCCTGAACGCGATCAAGCGCTGCGGTGGGGTTGCGCTGGTCCAGGACCCGCAGGATGCGATGTCCGACGAAATGCCGCTCCGGGCATTGGAAGCGACCACGGTCGATCTCTGTATCTCGGGCGCACAGCTTGGCGATGTGCTGTCCGATCTAGCCCGGCAAGGGGCCGGCGCGGTGCTGCCGATCCCGCCTGAGATCGTGCTGGAGGTGAAGATCGCGGCAGGCGAGCGCGTCGGCAGCGATACGCTGGTCGATATTGCCGATCCCGCGCCGCTGACCTGTCCGGGGTGCGGCGGCGTGCTTTCCGAGCTCAAGGTCGGGCGTCCGCTGCGATTTCGCTGTCAGGTCGGCCATGCCTATACCGCCGATGCCCTCGCCAAGGAGCAGGAAGGCCGGGTCGACGAGGCGCTTCGGGTCGCGCTGCGCATCATCGAGGAGCGCGCCGAACTGGTGCATCGGATGGCCGAGGACGGCCGCCAGAGCGGGCGGCCGGCGATCGCACAAATGTATGACGCGCGCGCCGCTGAATACCGCGAATATGCCGATATGATCCGGCGTGCCGTGCTACAATCGCTCGATCCGAAGCGACCGGCGCGGAAGGAACCGTGATGGCCAGCGCTGAGCATGCGAACTGGGCCGAACAGTTGCGGTCCGAGCGCGCGCTGCTGGTCAAGGCCGACCTCGACATCGAGGAGGGCTGGCGGCGTGTCCGCGACCAGCAGGATTTGCTGGATTGGCTCCAGCGGGCCGGTCACGATACCGAGCAGGCCGAACGTCTCGTCAGTCTGCTCAAGCGGACCTTGATCGAGTGGGAACGACACCGGACCCTGATTGTGCAGCGGGTTGCATACCTGGAGGAGCAGGCCGCATCCCATTAGCGCTAAAGGAAAGCACGGCCTCGCGTTCGAGCATGTGGCTGCCCGCCGCGGAAGCCGCTGACGCCGGAGGTCATTTTCACCGAGCCGTCGGCGGCCACTGCGAGCGTTCCCGCCGCAGAGGCCAACGGTGCCGCATCGAGGTTCCCAGGACGGTGGAGATTTCCTACTTATCCCATTGGGATAGGATTAAACTCTGCTATCAGCAGGTGCAGGCGAGGCGCCCGCAGGAAAGTGAGAGCCGCTGCAATCATGGATGACGTTGGCCAACCCCAGAGCGGAGACGGAGAGCGCCAGTCCAAGGCGCCGTTGATCATCGGTGTTGGCGCGTCCGCCGGAGCCCTCGATAGCATCGAGCGGTTTTTCTCGAAACTGAGGCTCAATCCGGACCAGGCCGTCGTGCTCGTGTTGCAGTACCGGGATGCCATCGAGGACACCCGGTTGCACCAAGCGTTGCAGCGATCGGAAGGCGTCCGCCTGTCCGAGATCAGCGACGGACAGCGCGTCGAGGGCGGCGTGATCCATCTGTGTCCGTCCGATATGATCACTACCATTCATGGCGACCATTTCGCCGTCCGGCGCGCCGAGCAGGCGCGCGCCGAGCGGGCCACCATCGACAGCTTCCTGGTGTCGCTGGCGGAGGAGCGCGCCGAGGAATCGATCGGCGTGGTGCTGGCCGGCACTGGTGGCGACGGCACGCTCGGGGTCGGGACCTTGAAGGATCATGGCGGCCTGGCGATCGCCGAACGCATTGGCGACGGCCAGTCCAACCCCCACGACGAAGGCAGTTCGGCCGCGGCGATCGCCGATTTTGTGCTGCCGCCGGAGGACCTTCCGGAGCATATCGACGTCTATTCCCGCCATTTGCGCCGGCTCGAGGAGAAGCAGGGCTTCGACGAAGTGCTGGCGGCGGCGGCGAGCTCGCTCGCGCGCATCGCGGATATTCTTCGCAACAAGACCGGCAACGACTTCCACGGCTACAAGCAGAACACCTTCCTGCGCCGCGTCCATCGCCGCATGCAGGTGGTGCAGATCGACGATATCACCGCCTATGTCGATTTCCTGAGAAACGACAAGGACGAGGCGCAGCATCTGTTCAACGACCTCCTGATCGGCGTCACGGAATTCTTCCGCGACAAGAAGGAGTTCGAAGTCCTGGACACCCAGATCATCCCGAAGATATTCGAAGGGAAGGGCGCCGGCCAGCAGGTGCGTGTCTGGGTGCTCGGTTGCGCCACTGGAGAGGAGGCCTATTCGATCGGCATCCTGCTGCGGGAGTACATGTCCGGACTGGACTCGGTGCCCCAGGTGCAGATCTTCGCGACCGACATCGACGGCCGCGCGCTCGCTGCCGCGCGCGTCGGGCGCTATCGGACCAGCATCGAGAACGATATGACGCCGGAGCGGCTGGCGCGCTGGTTCGTCCGCGAAGGCGACACCTATTGCGTGGTCAAGGAATTGCGCGAGATGTGCATCTTCTCGCAGCACAATGTCATCAAGGACGCACCGTTCTCCAAGCTCGATCTGGTCTCGTGCCGCAACCTGCTGATCTACCTCAACGGCGAGCTGCAGAACCGCGTCATCCCGCTATTCCACTTTGCGCTGCTGCCCGATCGCTTCCTGTTTCTCGGCAATTCAGAGAACGTCACCCGGCATCCCAAGCTGTTTGCACCGGTCGACCGCCGCGCGCGCATCTTCAGGAAGCTCGAGACCGGAACGCGGCTGCCGCCGGAATTCCCGATCTCGACGGCCCCGGGGCGGGCCTCCGTCGACATCCCGCCGGTGCGCTCCGTCGGCCACGATGTCGGCCTCGAGCGCCGCGCCCAGCGCATCGCCGAGCGCTATGCGCCGGCCTATGTCATCACCGACGACCACTTCCACATCCTGCATTTCTCCGGTCGCACCGGCCGCTATATCGAGCCGACCGCGGGCACGGCGACGCTCGATCTGCTGCAGCTCGTGCATCGCGATCTCAGGCTGGAATTGCGCACTGCGCTCAGCCGTGCCGCGGAAATCAACGAGGCCGCCCATGCCGAGCAGGTGCAACTCGGCGTCAATGGGCATCGCGTGCTGGTCGACATCACTGTCGAGCCGATCCAGGACGGCCCTGCCGGCCATCGCAACTTCGTCGTCCTGTTCAAGGATGGCCCGATCCGGCAGGCGGAGCACGCCGAGACCAATCCCAACATTCTGGTCAGGACCGAGCATGTCGAGCGGCTGGAAAGCGAGCTGCGCGCCACCCGCGAGCGGCTGCAAGCCACGATCGAGGAGCTCGAAAGCACCAATGAGGAATTGAAATCCTCCAACGAGGAATATCAATCGCTCAATGAGGAACTGCAATCCGCCAACGAGGAACTGGAGACGTCGCGGGAGGAATTGCAGTCGGTCAATGAGGAGCTGACCACCGTCAATGGCGAGCTGGCGCACCGCGTACAGGAATTGACCCGCGCCACCAGCGACCTGAAGAATTTCCTCGAGAGCACCCAGATCGCAACGGTGTTCCTGGACAACGATCTGAAGGTGATGAACTTCACGCCGGCGATCACGCATTTGCTGCATCTGGTCGAGACCGATGTCGGCCGCCCGATCGCGCATATCAAGGCGCGGATTCCGATCGAGGAGCTCTACGATGATGTGCGGCGCGTGCTGCGGACGCTGGCCAGCGCCGAGCGCGAGCTGACCGCGCCCGACAGCGGCACGCGCTATATCGTGCGCATCCTGCCGTACCGCAGCATCGACAATTTCATCGCCGGCGTCGTGATCACCTTCATCGACGTCACCGCGATCACGCGGGCCGAGGAGCGGCAGCGGCTGCTGCTCGCCGAACTGCAGCATCGCGTCCGCAACACGCTCGGCGTGGTCCGCTCGATCGCGCGCCGCTCGGCCGAGACCAGCGCGAACGTCGAGGACTACGCATCGCATCTCGATGGGCGGCTCAACGCCTTCGCGCGGACCCAGTCGCTGGTGACCCGCGATCCGGAGGGCGGCGTCGATCTCGAATACCTCGTGGTCGAGGAATTGCTGGCCTACAACGCGCGCGAGGGCGAGCAACTGAGAGTGTCCGGCCCCGGGATTCGCCTGCAACCCAAGGCCGCGGAGACATTCGCGCTGGCGATCCACGAGCTCGCAACCAACGCCTTGAAATACGGCGCGCTGAGCCAACGCGCCGGGCGCATCGACGTCTCATGGCGGGTCGATGATGCGGCCGAGCCACGCCAACTGGTGTTCGACTGGCGCGAGCGCAACGGGCCCAAGGTGACGCCGCCGCGCCGCAGGGGATTCGGATCCGATCTCCTGGAGCGGACGCTGGCGTTCGAGTTCAAGGGCAAGAGCACGCTTGAGTTCAATTCGTCGGGACTACACTGCACGATCGCCATACCGATGAACCCGCAAGCGATCCATACGCCGAGCATGGGGAGCTAGATGCATCCCCCGATGCCGGAGGGGAATCTGACGCTGCCGGTGATCCGGCGGCTCAATGCCATGCGGCCGTTGTCCGAACGGGGAATCGCGTTGCTGCAACAGGCGATCCAGGACGGGCTGCACCGCGCCCGCCCGGGCGAAGACCTCGCCACCGAGGGCGATCCGGTCGACAGCGTCAGGATCATCCTGTCGGGCTGGCTCTGCCGCTACAAGACGCTGGCCGACGGTCGTCGCCAGATCGTCAATTTTGTCCTGCCGGGCGACAGCTGCGACGCCTGCGTTTATCTGCTTTCGGTGATGGATCATTCGATCGGCGCTCTGACTCCGGTCACCTACGCCGACATCAAGCGTCCGGCATTCGAGCAGCTGCTGACGAGCGACCGTTCGCTGGAGGAAGCGCTGTGGTGCGAAACCATGGTGAACAGCGCGATCCAGCGGGAATGGACGGTCAATATCGGGCGGCGCGTGGCGCTGGAGCGGGTCGCGCATCTGTTGTGCGAACTCTATGAGCGCCTGCTGCCGGTCGGAATGATCGACGGCGATTCCTGCCTGTTTCCGATCACGCAGATGGATCTCGCCGATGCCACCGGGTTGTCCGTCGTCCATGTCAACAGGACGCTGCAGGAGCTGCGCGGCGCCGGCCTGATCGTGCTGCGCGACCGCATATTGACGATCAACGACCTGAAACTGCTCAAGGACACGGCGCTGTTTTCGGCCGACTATCTGCGCACCAAGCGGCGCGGCTGAGACGCGGTAAGGTTCCGACGTCGGGCTGAAGCGGGCGTTGGGTTTGCTGCGATTGTGCGTCGCACATTTGCAGACGTTAGTGCCGGAACTGACCGCGACGCGCATGTTCTCGCGAGCTGACGCGCCGACCGGCCGTCAGCGCAACCAGGAGAACCCCGCTAACCCCAGCTCTCCACCCCTGAGCTGGGGTCACTTTTGTCGAACAGCAGGTGGAGAGCCACAGCAGTTGAGCAGACCGCGCCGCGGACTCCTCGATCTCGCCCGCCGGTCACGTGCAGCCGCCATGATGGTGAAGGAACGTTCAGGAAAGTTCCGATCCTGTTCCTGCAACATGCGCGGATGCCGGTCGTTGTCACGACGTACTGGAAAGGAGGATGCCATGACGAAGCTTACTTATGCTCTTGCCGCAGTTGCGGCACTCTCGATAGCGGCACCGACCGTTGCGAGCGCGCAGGGTGTGGGCATCTATGTCGGCCGCGACAACGGCTACTACGGCGATCGATATTATGGTGGTCCGCGCGTCGACGTCTACCGGCATGACCGGGGCTGGCACCACGGCTGGTACAACCATCATCGCGACTACTACCGCGACCGCGGCTTCGTGATCCGTGGTCATGACTGGGACGACGACTAACGGTGCTGGTCGCAGGTCGCGATAACGAGCTCGCGACAACCAAAGAGGGCCCCGCTTCGGCGGGGCCCTTTTCATTGGCCGCATCGCGCCGGCTCATATGCGCAGGAACCTTGGCTGCTCCACCAGATTGTCAGAACGAGGCGGGACGGAGGAGGCTTGCATGAACCAGTTGATTTATCTGGTCGGACTGATCGTGGTCATTTTGGCGATATTGTCGTTCTTCGGGCTGCGGTAGGCACGTCATGGATAACGAGCGAGGGGTTGCCGTGTCCGCCGCCAACAGGACCGGGCTTCGGCTGCAATGGAGCCCGGTCATCGCCGGCGCGCTCGCTGCCGCGGCACTGTCGGTGATTTTGATCGGCTTCGGCGCGGCGGTCGGATTGGGCGTGAGTTCAAGCTCGCCGTCATGGCGCGACGCATCGGCCGCGCTCGCGTTGCTGTCGGGGCTGTATTTGATCCTGCAGGCGCTGGTGAGCTTCGGCGTCGGCGGCTACATCGCCGGCCGGGCGCAGCGCGTGATTGGCGTGACGCCGTCCGACGAGATCGACAGCCGCGACGGGCTTCACGGGCTGACCGCCTGGGCGCTTGCCGTCATCCTCGGTGCGACAATCGTCGCGCTGGTTGGGCTGTCGACCGCGCGCCCGGTGGTCCAGAACCGGCCATCTGCGACGGCCGCGGAGCCGTTGCTGAGCGCCGAGCTCGATCGCCTGTACCGGTCGCTGCGGCGTCCGGCCAATATCGATATCGGCTATGAGCGGGCGGAGGCGGGCCGTATCCTGCTGACGAGCTCCGGCCGCAGCGGCGTCAGCGCCGACGATCGCAGCTATCTGATCCAGCAGGTCGCGGCCGCGACCGGTCTGGCCGCGGCGGAGGCGGAGAAGCGCGTCGACAGCGTGCTCGGCGATGCCAGGACCGCTATCCAGCGATCGCGGCGCAGCGCGGTGATTCTGGCGTTCTCGGTTGCGGCGGCGCTGCTGTTCGGTGCGGTCGCCGCGTGGGCCGCGGCCGGCGCGGGCGGCCGTCATCGCGACGGTGCCGCGCTGCCGGAGTGGATGGGCGGCAGGCCGACGACGGCCGTGCCGATTGTCTGATGCAGTTGTGAATGTCCTTCAAAGGAGACGATGATGGCAACGATCTTGGTGATGGATCACTCCGGCGACACGAGGCAGCAATTCGATCCCGACAACAGCGAGCAGCTGGCCTGGGCAAATGCCCGCTTCGCCCAGCTCACATCGGACGGCTACACCGCCGCAATTCGGCAGGCGACCGGAGAGGCGAGGTTGGTCCGCGCGCTTGATCCGACCGCCGAGGAAACCCTGTTCTATCCGAGGCTGGTCGGCGGCTGACGCCATGCTCGCCCGTCTGCGCGAGATGCCCCTGCGCTCCGCGCTCCGGCGCGCCGCCAGCACGCTGCGTGCGACGCTGGCCGCGATCTGGGATCGCTGGAAGGCGTATGAGCGAATTGAGGCGCGCGGACTTGCGCTGCTGTCCGCGTGGCTTTCACCCGAGCAGCGGGCGCAATTCGAAAAGTATAATCGCTTCGACGTCATCGGCTCGGAGTCCGGCAAGCGATACCGGATTTGCTACGGCACCTCGACCAACGTCTACGAGATGGACGGCGGCGATCGCATTGTGCTGGGCTGGTGCTTCCGGCCCGTCGGCTCGCTGGTGGCGGGCGACGTCATGCTTGCCCAGAAAATTGCGCTCGAAACCGACGAACGCGGGGCGCTCATGGTCGCCAAGCCATTCCCGAGCTCCATGCCACCCCGCGCAAATCTCCCTCCGGTCAGTTAGCGTTGGGTCCGCGCTGCCCCGCGAGGCGCAAGCTGTCTCGCGTTGCCGGGGAGGAACGTCGATCTTCCTGCCGGGTTGTCGGGTGCCAACTTGCTACGGACCTCGACATGCGCGTCAACACCCGGCCGTCGTCGCTGAGCCTGATCTTCCGCTCCTACGTTGCGGACTTGCGGCAATGGCTGGGGCGCCTCGTGACCGGCTACGCGCTGGCATGCACCTTCATGCTGGTCGGCGCGGTCTCGCTGCTGGTTGCGATCGGGATCGGGGTCGCCGCGGCTTTCCACGCCATTGAAGTGCACTACGGCATCTGGATCGCATATGCCGCGATCGGGGGCGTCTTTCTCCTCCTCGGGATCCTGGGGTTGGTCGCGGGCCGCGTCCTGCTCGCGCGTCCTGCGCCGGCGGTGCCGCGCCCGGGCCGACAGGCCGACATGCTCAAGCGCGCGATCGCAGTGCCCGTCGCGGCGCGGCTGATCGCCACCACCCGGACGGGAGCAGGGGGGAGCGTCGATCCCACCACCCGGGCACTGGCCGCCGGGGCTGCAATCATGCTTGTCGGCTGGTTTGCCGCATCGCGCACCGCGCGTCAGCGCGACGCGATCCAGGACTAGCAATGGCGCCGCGCAATTGGACGAACGACCTGATGCTCGCCGGTGCAGCGGCTCTGGCGACCTTGGCGATCTCTCGCCAGCTGTCCCGATCGGAGCGGTCGTCCGATCGGGAGCAGGGCGTCGAACCCGCGCTGGCGGAAACCCAGGATCGTGGAAGGCTTGCCGACACGCCGCTTGAGATTCCGGCTGCCGGCTGGAAGGACATTCTACTGCGCACCTATCAGCAGATCGACGAGGACCGTCTGCTGGCCACCGCGGCCGGCGTCGTGTTCTACGGCTTGCTGGCGATCTTCCCGGCGATCACCGCGCTGGTCTCGAGCTACGGCCTGTTCGCCGATCCGTCCACGATCTCATCGAACCTGCAGAGCCTCGCGCTGATGCTGCCGGAAGGCTCGTTTGCCATCGTCCAGGACCAGATCGCCCGCGTGCTCGCGAAGGGGACCTCGACGCTCGGCCTGACCTTTGCCGCCGGCCTGCTGATCGCGATCTGGAGCGCCAATGCCGGCATGAAGGCGATCTTCGATGCGCTCAACGTTGTCTATGACGAGAAGGAAAAGCGCGGCTTCGTCAAACTCAATCTGATGTCTCTCTCGTTCACGATCGCCGGGCTGATTTCCATCATGCTGATGGTCGGAGCGGTGGTCGTCGTCCCGCTTCTGCTGCAGCAGGTTGGACTGGGCACGACGGCCGAGCTCGTGATCCGGTTCGGACGGTGGCCGATCCTGGTGCTCCTGCTCCTCACCGCGCTTGCGGTGCTTTACCGCTATGGCCCGAGCCGAACCAGGCCGCGCTGGCAGTGGCTCAGCGTCGGCGCCGTTGCGGCAGCCGTGCTGTGGCTGGCCGGTTCGGTGCTGCTCTCCTGGTATCTGGCGAACGTCGGCGATTACAACGCGACCTACGGCTCGCTGGGGGCGGCCATTGGCCTGATGACGTGGATGTGGATGTCGGCCATCATCGTGCTGTGCGGGGCAGAGCTGAATTCGGAGATCGAGCATCAGACGATGCTCGATTCGACCGAGGGCCGCGGCAAGCCGCTCGGCGCGCGTGGCGCAACCATGGCCGACACGGTGGGCAAGGCGTCGTAGCCGCAGCAGACCCCGCATCCAGCAACGAGCATAGGAACCAATGGCATGACCCGGGCTTATGCCAAAATGGTTCAGATCGACGTGCTGGAAAAACCGATCGAGCGGATCAAGGAGACCTGCGAGCTGATGGGCATCGCGGACAGGTTCGACCGCGCGCTTCCCGAGCTCGAGACCTTCCTCGAAGCCGAGATCGCACAGGGCGAGGTCCGCGAGTCGAAGCTGACCTTTGACGGGCTCTGCTACCTGCGCCAACTGCTGGCGCAGGCGTGAGGAATCGACATGGCATTCTCGGAGGAAATGAACCGATGCATTGAGACCTGTCTGTCCTGCTACAAGACGTGTCTCGCCGCGGCCATGAACCATTGTCTCGTCACCGGCGGCAAGCATGTCGAGCCGGCGCATTTCCGATTGATGATGGCCTGTGCGGAGATGTGCCGGACGGCGGCCCATTTCATGCTGATCAACACTCCGCATCACAAGCAGACCTGCCGGGAATGCGCCGAGATCTGCGGTGAATGCGCCGAGGATTGCGAGCGCATCGGCGGCATGGACGAATGCGTGGCGATGTGCCGTGCGTGCGCGGAATCCTGCCGCAAGATGGCGGCCTGACGGCGCGGGCTCTCGGTCAATCGGAGCTGACGTAGTGGGCACGCCAGAGCAGCGCCGTGACGATCAGGGCGATGATCCCGGCGGCAATCACGATCCAGGCTACGTAGTCGGCCATTGGCGCACCTGACGCTCCGCTTCACGAGCGAGGCCTTTGCGAGCCAGAGCCGCGAAGCGGAGCCGTGTAAGTCTAGAGTTGCGCGTGCTGGGTTGTCGGGCGCGAGATCCGGCTGAGCGCCATGCCGGTGCCATCGCTGGCCTGGATCAGGGCGATATCCCCTAGCGCGATGATTCCGACCAGGCGCTTGTCCCGGCTCAGCACGGGCAGGCGCCGAACCTGGATGGCGCCCATGTTCTGCGCGATGTCCTCGAGCTCCTGATCCTCGAAACAATACTTCACCTCGGCCGTCATGACGTCGCCGACCCGCGAGCCGGGGCCGCGACCCATTCCGATGCCGCGAAGCGCGATGTCGCGGTCCGTGATCATACCGACGAGGCGCTCGCCATCGGCAACCGGCAGCAGGCCGACACCGAGCGCGGCCATCGCTTCTGCGGCATCGCGGAGCGTATCGTCGGGGGTACACAGTTGGACGTCAGGTGTCATCGCGTCGCAAACCTTCATGCTAGCCTCTCCATGTGGCTGGTTGCGTCAACGGCCTAACGATGCGGCCCGGAACGGCGTTCCTAACTTTGTCGCCGCGGCCAGCACGAGGCGACCAACGGGAACGAAGCGCCGGCGCTGGCCGGGGTGCTACTTGCCGCTCTCGGTGGTCAGCTCGAAGGATCTGACGACGAGATCGGCTTGGATCATCGAGAGCGAGGCGGCGAGGCCAACCAGGATCGTCGTCCGCAACCCGGCGGCATGGCCGCGAGCACCGCGGTCAAAGCCGATGATGGCACCGGCGAGAATGGTCAAGGCGAGGCGGATGGCGATGTCGGTCCAGGTCGGATGAAGGATAGGTCGCCGACCTCAGCAGGCAAGGTATACCGCGTTGACCGCAAGCATGGTGGCTTTCAGCGTATCGGACGGCATCGCATCGGCTCCTTTCTTCGGGGGCCAATGCAGGCTGGAACTATTCGTTCCTATGGCGGAGGCTGCCGCGGAACAGCGGAGCCAAGCAGCGCGCAAAGCCGTTTGGCATCCGCCGGCGCTGCGCTCTTCTGGTCGTTGTCGAAATAGACATAGATGTCGCATCCCTGCCGCTTCCAGCTCCGGATGCGTTTCGCCCAATCGGAAAGCTCGCCCGCCTTGTAGTGCCCGCGATATCGGCCACCCGGGCCGTGGCCGCGGACGTAGACGAAATCCGCGGTCCGCTTCCACGGCGCCGGCGCGTCGTGGTGATCGGAAATGCAGAGTGCGATATTGCGAGCCGCCAGCAATTTCAGGATCTGCGGCGCGTACCAGCTCGGGTGGCGGAATTCGAAGGCATAGCGCCGTCGCCGTTTCAACAGCTTGAGGAACGAGCTGAGCCGATCGGCATCGATCGTGAAGTTCGGCGGCAGCTGAAACAGGATCGGGCCGGCCTTGTTGCGCAGCAACGACAGACGCTCTTCCAGCAATTGGAGGCTGTTGACCGAGTTCGCGGAGAGGCGCTTCCAGTGCGTGATGAATTTCGACGCCTTCCAGGCGAAGACGAAATCCGAATCGGTCGCATCGCGCCAACCTGTGACAGCCTGTTCGGTCGGTGTGCGGTAGAAGACGCCGTTCAGCTCAGTGGTCGGAAACTGCGTCGCGTAGTAATCGAGTTGCCGCTTGAGCGGCAATCCTCTGGGAAAGAACGGACCGCGCCAGGACTGATAGTGCCAGCCGGAGGTGCCTATCAATACGCGCGCCATGCGATGGTCCAAACGTTGGCTCAAGCGTTGGGGAAAGTCCTCGCCCTAAGGCTTGGTGGTCCCGTTGCGCTGGGCAAGGTCGGCTTCCCAACCGAACACCGAGCGGCCGTCGAGCGCAGGAGAACGGGCCCGCTCGTTCGCGACAAACGCCTCGAAGGAGGGGCCGGTGGCGGTTCGTTCCAGCCTGCGGGCCTGATCGTCGAGCCGCTTCAAGGCCTGCATCTCCTCGTCGCGGCCGAGCTTTGCCTGCTGCACGGCCGACTTCAGCACGCGGATGGTTTCGTCATAGACCTTGATCGGCACCGGGAAGGGATGACGGTCCTTGCCGCCATGGGCGAGCGAGAAGCGCGCCGGGTCGCGAAAGCGGTAGGGCGCTCCATGAACGACCTCGGCGACCATCGCGAGCGATTGCACCGTGCGGGCGCCGACGCCGGGCGTCAGCAGCAGTCCGGGAAAATCCAGCGGCCCGCGATCGGCAGCCGCGGCCAAGGTGCCATGCAGGCGGCGCACGAACACGTCACTCGAGCGCACATCGTGATGCGCGGGCATGATCAGGTGCAGGAGATCCGGCTGCGCGGTCGCACTCTGCGTCAGCTCGGCATATTCGCGCGTGATGCCGTCCGGCCCCAGCGCAGCGAGCAGATCAAGCTGCGCCTGGCGTGAGCTTTCGGCGCGGTGATTCGTGAGATTGACGATCTCGCCCTGCGTCGGTCCGTCGATCGCGCTGTGTGGCTCGTCGACGAAGCTGCGCAGGCCCTCGGAATGCCAGTGATAGCGGCGGGCCTGCCGCTTGTCGCCGTTCATGCCTTGCTGGACGACGGTCCATTTGCCGTCGTCGGTGACGAAGAAGCCATGCAGGTAAAGTTCGAATCCGTCCTGCACCGCGGCGCTATCGACCTTGGCCACCAGCCGGCTCGCGCGGGTCAGGGCGGCACCGTCGAATCCGACGCGATCGCCGAGGGCCGACAATTCATCGGGCGTGCGGCGCGAATGCTTGCCGCGGCCGCCGCAGACGTGGATTCCGAGCTCACCTTGCAGCGGCGCCAGACCTCGTTTCAGCGCGCCGATGACGCTGGTGGTGATGCCGGACGAGTGCCAGTCCATGCCCATCACGGCGCCGAACGACTGGAACCAGAATGGATGCGAAAGTCGCTGCAAAAAGGCATCGCGGCCGTAATGATGGACGATGGCCTGGGTGATGATGCCGCCCAGCGTCGCCATGCGCGTCGCCAGCCATGGCGGCACGCGGCCGCCATGGAGCGGAAGATCGGCACTGCCGGTGCGTCGGGCCATCGGGCTCCCAGATGCTGAATCGGCGTCCAATCTACCAGCAAAGGCGAGGGTGTGTACAAAGCGGGCATTTCAGGTCGCCGGCGGCGGGAAGGCTAGGCAGCTTCGGCGTTGATGCCGCTGACGGCGAGCTTGGTGAGCGCTTCATCCGTCTTCTTTTCCTCGGCCAGGGTCTGGTCGATGAGCTTGACGGCATCCTTCATGCTGAGCCGGTTGGCCCAAGCCTTCAAGGTGCCGTAGCGGGCGATCTCGTAATGTTCGACCGCCTGGGCCGCCGAGAGTAGGCCCGCGTCGAGTGCCGGCGTGTCGGCATACTCCTCCATGATCTCCTTGCCCTCGTCGATGATCCCCTCGATGGCGTCGCACTTCTTGCCGCGCGCCGGCTTGCCCATCAGCTCGAAGATCTGCTCGAGCCGCTCGATCTGCCCCTCGGTCTCATCATGATGCTTCTCGAAGGCCGCGCGCAGGTCCTCGGACTCGGCGGCCTTCGCCATCCGCGGCAACGCCTTCAGGATCTGCTTTTCCGCGTAGTAAATGTCCTTGAGGGTATCGAGGAAGAGGGCGCTGAGATCCTTGTCCGGCATTGGTCGCTCCGTGTCTTGGGGTGAATAGTCCGGAGTGCCAACACGAGCGCGAAAAGTAAGTTCCTATCCTTGATCGATGCGCGGCAAAGCGCCTCTTCGGCTGTCGCGCATTCAAGCGCGCTACGATGCACGTTGGTCGGATTGCGAAGTCCTTATTGCGAAGTCTTGCCGCAACGCGGCTACGGAACGAAGCCTCGGCCGGCCCGTTGGTCGGTCTCATCGTCCAAGGGAGAAACGCAATGGATTGGAATCGTGTCGAAGGCAACTGGAAGCAGGTCAAGGGTAAGGTCAAGGAGCAGTGGGGCAAGCTCACCGATGACGATCTCGATGTGATCGACGGCAAGCAGGACCAGCTCGAGGGCCGTCTGCAGCAGCGCTACGGCTATGCCAAGGATCAAGCCGCCAAGGAAGTGAACGACTGGTACGGCCGCCAGAAATGGTGAACCGGGCCACGTCAGGGGCCCCGCTTCGGCGGGGCCTTTCGGCGCGCGCAGGAGTGAGCGATGGGACAGCTTCTCAGCCCGCCGGGTTCGCGTGCGGTGCACCTTTGCATCGACATGCAGCGACTGTTCGAGCCGGGGGCACCCTGGGCGACGCCCTGGATGGACCGCGTGCTGCCATGCATCGTCGAGCTGGCGCAGCATGCGCCTGAACGTACCGTGTTCACCCGCTTTATTCCGCCGCGCTCGAAGCACGACGCGCGAGGGATTTGGCGGGCTTATTACGAGAAATGGGAATGCGTGACCCGTGAGCGGCTCGATCCGGAGTTGGTCGAGCTCGTGCCGGCGCTCGCCGCCTGTGTGCCGCCGGCCGCCATCGTCGACCGGCCGATCTACAACGCGTTCGGCAATGGGCGGCTGCAATCTCATCTGGACGCGCATGGGATCGACACGGTCATCGTGTCGGGCGGCGAGACCGACGTCTGCGTGCTCGCCACTGTGCTGGCCGCGATCGATATCGGCTATCGGGTGATCGTGGCCGAGGATGCGCTGTGCAGTTCATCCGATCAAAGCCATGATGCGCTGCTGCGGCTATATGCCGAACGCTTCAGCATCCAGATCGAGGTGGCATCCACGGCCGATATCCTCCGGGTGTGGGCTCTCGACGACTGAAGCGATAACGCGCCGATGCGGCTGCATGCCAGTCCCACGCCATGCAGGACATCGTGATCTGATCGGGCACCATCCCAGACGAGGCGTCCTGGTATCAGGGCGGTCGGAGCAGGGGTGGCAATGCATCGCCAGCGTCGGACCGTCGGGACCCGCCGAGGCAGGTCTTCGCCGAGGCAGGTCTTCAATGGCGGTCTCGTCGCGGTCTCCGTCAGGGGCACCGCGGTCGGCATTTGAGCCTGGACGCGACATGATGGCGGCTTGGTCCGGCTGATGCCGCGGTGGGCGGCCGACGCAATCCTGATGACGCCGAGCAGGCCAAGTGCGCGAGCCAATCTTGCGAGCCCGGAGCGTGCCTGGCTGATACGGCTCATTGCTCGACCGCTGGAAGGTCGGACTCGGCCGTCAATGTGCGAGACGGTGCCAAGGTTGAGTCTCGGCCTTGCGGCGAAGGTGAGCGGAGCCATGGGATAGCTGCCAGCGACCGTGGCCACGCCCATATCCGTAATTCGCATAAGGTATATTATGGAATATTTATATCTACAATTAGATCAGATATTTAGTGGGAAATCTTCGCGCCGGTCCGCAAGTTGGCGTGTGTGCTGATGTGCCCAAGCCGGTCATCCAGCCGGTGCCGATGCCGCAGCGATCCACGCGCGCGCATCTCGTCTGAAAGCCGATATTGCCGCCGCGTACGGACGCTGCAATAAGCCCCAGCTGTGCAGAGATCGCTGGTGACCCCGCGGCATCAGGTCCGTATAGGATGGCATCTCAGAACAACAACAAGCCTCTCGAGGGAGCAACACCAATGAGCTTTTCACGACGCACGCTGCTGAAGGTCTCCGCCGCTTCCGCCGTCCTGGGCGGAATTGGCGCGCCGTACGTCGCGCGCGCCCAGTCGGCCGAATTCTCCTACAAGTTCGCCAACAACCTGCCGGAGTCGCATCCATTGGTGGCGCGCGCCCGGGAGATGTCCGCGGCGATCAGGACCGAGACCAACGGCCGGTTCGACCTGCAGGTGTTCCCGAACAACCAGCTTGGTTCCGATACCGACGTGCTGAGCCAGGTGCGCTCCGGCGGCGTCGAGTTCTTCACGCTGTCCGGCCTGATCCTGGCGACCCTGGTGCCGGCGGCCTCGATCAACGGCATCGGCTTCGCATTCCCGGACTATCCCACGGTCTGGAAGGCCATGGACGGCGAGCTCGGCGGCTATGTCCGCGGCGAGATCAAGAAGGCCGGTCTCGAGGTGATGGACAACATCTGGGACAACGGGTTCCGCCAGACCACATCGTCGACCAAGCCGATCACAGGTCCGGACGATCTCAAGGGCTTCAAGATCCGCGTGCCGGTGTCGCCGCTGTGGACCTCAATGTTCAAGGCGTTCGACGCCTCGCCCGCCTCGATCAATTTCAGCGAGGTCTATTCTGCGCTGCAGACCAAGATCGTCGAAGGCCAGGAGAACCCGCTGGCGCTGATCTCGACCGCGAAGCTCTACGAGGTGCAGAAGTACTGCTCGCTGACCAACCACATGTGGGACGGCTTCTGGTTCCTGATGAACCGCAGAGCCTGGGCGGCGCTGCCGGATGATATCAAGACCATCGTCGCCAAGAACGTCAACGCGGCGGCGGTCAAGGAGCGCGAGGACACCGAGAAGCTGAATGCCACCGTGAAGCAGGAGCTCACGGGCAAGGGCCTCGTGTTCAACCAGCCCGAGGTCGGGCCGTTCCGCGACAAGCTGCGCGCTGCCGGCTTCTACGCCGAGTGGAAGGGCAAATACGGCGACAAGGCCTGGGAGCTGCTCGAGAAGTCCGTCGGCAAACTGTCCTGATCGATCAAGCGGGAGGCTCGCCATGGCTCATGTCGAGATGACGCCGGCCGTGGCCGGCGAGGCGGCGTCGCAGCCCCCTCGCCGCCGCTCCGTTCTCGGTCCCGTCGAGGCGGCGCTCGGGATGCTGGTGGAAATCCCGGCGGCGATCCTTGTCGTCGCCGAGGTCGTGATCCTGTTCGCCGGCGTGGTGTCGCGCTACGTGCTCCACGCGCCGCTGATCTGGTCCGACGAACTGGCGTCGATCCTGTTCCTCTGGCTCGCGATGCTGGGCTCGGCGGTTGCATTCCGCCGCGGCGAGCACATGCGGATGACGGCGCTGGTCGCAAGCGCCGGACCGCGGCTCTGGGCCTATCTCGACGTCGTCGCGACCTGTGCCGCGCTGGCGTTCCTGATCCTGATCCTGCACCCGGCCTATGAATACGCCTATGAGGAAAGCTTCATCACGACGCCGGCGCTGCAGATCTCCAACACCTGGCGTGCGGCGGCGCTGCCGGTCGGCGCCTGCCTGATGGCGCTGTTCGCACTGCTGCGGCTGGCTCGCGTCGGCGATTTCAAGACCTTCCTGCTGGCCGCGCTCACCGTGGCCGCCTTGATCGGGCTGTTCTGGCTGGCGCAGCCGATGCTGCGGCCGCTCGGCAACCTCAACCTGATCATCTTCTTCGTCGGCGTGGTCGGCTTCTGCGTGTTCGCCGGCGTGCCGATCGGCTTTGCCTTCGGCATGGCGATCTTCGGCTACCTGGCGCTGACGACCCGAACTCCGCTGATGGTGCTGGTCGGCCGGATGGACGAGGGCATGAGCCATCTGATCCTGCTGTCGGTGCCGCTGTTCGTCTTCCTCGGCCTCCTGATCGAGATGACCGGCATGGCGCGGGCCATGGTCGCGTTCCTGGCGAGCCTGCTCGGCCATGTCCGCGGCGGCCTGCATTACGTGCTGGTCGGCGCCATGTATCTGGTTTCCGGCATCTCCGGATCGAAGGCCGCAGACATGGCCGCGGTCGCGCCCGTGCTGTTCCCGGAAATGAAGCAGCGCGGCGCCAAGCCGGGCGATCTGGTTGCCCTGCTCGCCGCCACCGGCGCGCAGACCGAGACCATTCCGCCGAGCCTCGTGCTGATCACGATCGGCTCGGTGACCGGCGTCTCGATCTCGGCGCTGTTCACCGGCGGCCTGCTGCCGGGCGTGGTGCTGGCGATCACGCTGTCGGGGTTGGTGTGGTGGCGCTACCGCGGCGAAGACCGCAGCCACGTCCAGCGCGCCACCGGCAGCGAGATCGGCAAGGCGTTCGTTTTCGCCCTGCCCGCATTGGCCCTGCCCTTCGTGATCCGCTACGCCGTGGTCGAAGGTATCGCCACCGCAACCGAAGTCTCGACCATCGGCATCGTCTACGCCTTCGTCATCGGCCTGTTGATCTACCGCAAGTTCAACTGGCGGCGGCTGTTGCCGATGCTGATCGATACGGCGTGCCTGTCGGGGGCGATCCTGTTCATCATCGGCACCGCGACCGGCATGGCCTGGGGTCTGACCCAGTCCGGCTTCTCGCGGGCGCTGGCGGCGGCGATGACCGGGCTGCCCGGCGGGTCGGCGACCTTCATCGCGGTCTCGATCCTGGCCTTCGTGATCCTCGGCAGCGTGCTCGAGGGCATCCCGGCGATCGTGCTGTTCGGGCCGCTGCTGTTTCCGATCGCGCACCAGGTCGGCGTCCACGAGGTGCACTACGCCATGATTATCATCCTGGCGATGGGCATCGGGCTGTTCGCGCCGCCGTTCGGGGTCGGCTATTATGCCGCCTGCGCCATCGGGCGCGTCGATCCGGCCGAGGGTATCCGGCCGATCTGGGGGTACATGCTGGCGCTGTTGATCGGCCTGATCATCGTCGCCATCTTCCCCTGGATATCGATCGGTTTCCTGTAAAGCACCTTGCGGATGGGATAGAGCCATGAGTGCAGCTCAAAACCAGTACTCGATCGGGTTGGACAAGACGCCGGCCAACTACGTGCCGCTCTCGCCGCTGAGCTTCCTGGCGCGCTCGGCCGCCGTCTATCCGGACCATATCAGCGCGGTCTATGAGGGCCGCAGCTTCACCTGGAAAGAGACCTACGAACGCTGCAGGCGCTTTGCGTCCTATCTCGCGGGCCATGGCATCGGCCATGGCGACACAGTCGCGGCGATGCTGCCGAACATCCCGGCGATGAACGAATTGCACTTCGCGGTGCCGATGACCGGCGCGGTGCTCAACGCGCTCAACATCCGCCTCGACGCGGCGTCGATCGCGTTCCAGCTCGAGCATGGCGGCGCCAGGATCATTCTGGTCGATCCCGAATTCTCCGGCGTGATCGCGGAAGCCTTGACCCTGATGAAAGGCGCAAAGCCGTTCGTGATCGACGTCGATGACGACGCCTTCGGCGGCGGCAAGCGGATCGGCGAGATCGAGTATGAGGCGGCGGTCGCGGCCGGCGATCCCGGCTTTGTGGAGCGGCCGCCGGCCGACGAATGGGATGCGATCGCGCTGAGCTACACGTCGGGCACGACGGGCAATCCCAAGGGCGTCGTGACCCATCACCGCGGCGCCTATCTCAACGCGGTCAGCAACATCCTCGCCGGCAATCTCGGCCAGCATCCGGTCTATCTCTGGACGCTGCCGATGTTTCATTGCAACGGCTGGTGCTTCCCCTGGACCATCGCGGCGACCGCCGGCGTCAATGTCTGCCTGCGCAAGGTCGACCCGGCCAAGATCTTCGAACTGATCCCCCGGCACGGCGTCACTCACATGTGCGGTGCGCCGATCGTCTACAACACGCTGATCAACGCGCCCGATGCGCCAAAGGGCGGCCAGGCAAAGCCCGTCGTCGGCCTGATCGCGGGCGCGGCGCCGCCGGTTGCGGTGCTCGAGGGTGGCGAGCGCATCGGCATCAAGCTGACCCATGTCTATGGGCTGACCGAGGTCTACGGTCCCGCCTCGGTCTGCGCCGAGCAGCCGGGCTGGGACGAACTGTCGGCCGATGCGCGCGCGCAGCTGAAGCGGCGTCAGGGCGTCTCCTATCCGCTGCAGGAAGGCGTCACGGTGCTCGATCCCGAGACCATGCGCGAGGTGCCGCGCGACGGCGAGACCATCGGCGAGGTCATGTTCCGCGGCAACATCGTGATGAAGGGCTATCTGAAGAACGAGAAGGCGACGCAGGAAGCCTTCGCCGGCGGCTGGTTTCACACCGGCGATCTCGGCGTGCTCGACGAGCACGGTTACGTCATCATCAAGGACCGCTCCAAGGACATCATCATCTCCGGCGGCGAGAACGTCTCCTCCGTCGAGGTCGAGGACATCCTCTACAAGCACCCGGCGGTGCTGTTCGCGGCCGTCGTGGCAAAGCCCGACCCGAAATGGGGCGAAGTGCCCTGCGCCTTCATCGAGCTGAAGGACGGCGCCAAGGCGACCGAGGCCGAGATCATCGCCTATTGCCGCGAGCACATGTCGGGGTTCAAGACGCCGAAATCCGTGGTGTTCGGGGTGATCCCGAAGACCTCGACCGGCAAGATCCAGAAATTCCTGCTGCGTAACGAGGTCGGATCGGCCAAGGCGATCTCGGCCTGAGTGGTCAGCCTGCCCGGTCGAGCGTCAGCCGCATGCCGTCATGGGCCGGGATGACGCCGGCCGGCAGGCTCTGCCGCAGCACCTCGTAGTCGAGGTCGGAATGCATGTTGGTGATGACCGCGCGCTTCGGCTTGAAGCGCTCGATCCATGACAGCGCGTCCGCAACGCTGAAATGGCTGGGATGCTGCGCGTAGCGCAAGCCGTCGACGATCCAGAGATCGAGACCTTCGAGCGCCGGCCAGCTCTCCTGGGGGATGTCGTGCAGATCGGGCGTGTAGGCGGCGCCGCCAATGCGGTAGCCGAGCGCCGGGATTTTGCCATGCTGCACCAGGAAGGCCTCGAGCTTCAGTGGGCCGCCCTTCCCCTGGACCGTATGGCTCTCGCCGGCCTCGATCGAATGCCGGGTCAGGATCGGCGGATAGTCGCTGCCTTCCGGCGCGATGAAGCAATAGGAGAACCGCGCCATCATGTCCTTGGCGGTCGACTGGTTGAAGTAGACCGGGATGCGGCGGCGCTGATGGAGCACGACCGAGCGCAAATCGTCGATGCCGTGGGTCTGGTCGGCATGCTCATGCGTCAGGAATACCGCGTCGATGTGCTCGACATTGCTGTCGATCAGCTGCTCACGCAGATCGGGCGAGGTGTCGATCACGACCCGCGTGGTGCCGTGCTCCATGGTGCGCTCGGCCATGATCGAGCAGCGGCGGCGGCGGTTCTTGGGATTGCCGGGATCGCAGGCGCCCCAGCCGAGTGCCGGGCGCGGCACGCCGGCGGACGAGCCGCAGCCCAGAATGGTCAGTGTCAGCGTCATGCAGCAACCTTCGGCGCCGGCACCTTGGAGAACAGCCGGAAGAAGTTTTCGGTGGTCTGCCGCGAGATCTCCTCCAGGGAGACGCCGCGGGTTTCCGCGAGCACTTTGGCGACCTCGACGACATAGGACGGCTCGTTGCGCTTGCCGCGGAATTTGCCGGGCGCAAGATACGGCGCGTCGGTCTCGACCATGATGCGGTCGGCCGGCAGCTCGGCTGCCAGCGCACGCAGCGCGTCCGACTTCTTGAAGGTCAGAATGCCCGTGAACGAGATCGACAGCCCAAGCGCGATCGCCTGCATCGCGAGCTCGCGGCCGCCGGTGTAGCAGTGCAGGACGGCCTTGAACGAGCCCTTCGCGACCTCGTCCTCCAGGATGCGACCGCAATCCTCGTCGGCCTCCCTGGTATGGATGACGAGCGGCAGGCCGGTTTCGCGGGCCGCCGCGATGTGCGCGCGAAAGCCGCGCTCCTGCGCCTCGCGCGACCCATGCTCGTAGAAATAGTCGAGCCCCGCCTCGCCGAGCGCCACGACCTTCGGATGCCTGGTCAGCTCGATCAGTTCGCTGGCCGGGATGCCATCCTCTTCATCGGCATGATGCGGATGGGTGCCGACCGAGCAGTAGACGTCGGGGAAGCGCTCGGTGATCGCAAGCAGCCCGCCGAGCCGCCTCACCCGGGTCGAGATCGTGACCATGCGGCCGATGCCGGCCGCTTCGGCGCGGCCGACGATCCCGTCGAGATCGTCGGCAAAGTCGGGAAAATCCAGATGGCAGTGACTGTCGACCAGCATGAATTTCGAACCACTCACTCGGTCTTCGGTTCCACATAGCGCGGGAAGACGCCGACAGGCGCCGGCAAAACCGTACCCGGTTTGATCCGTTCGGCGACCGTCGCGAAGCTGCGCGCATCCGCGGGGATGCCGAGGCTATCGAGCATCTTGCCACAGGACTCCGGCATCACGGCCTGCGCCATGATCGCGATCTGGCGCACGACCTCGGCGGTGACATACAGCACCGTCTTCTGGCGCGCGGGATCAGTCTTCGCCAGCGCCCACGGCGCCTCGCCGGCAAAATAACGGTTGGCCTCGGCGACCACGGCCCAGACCGTGTTGAGCCATTGATGGATCTGCTGCGTCGCCATCGCGGTGCGCGACGTCTCCAGCATGGCGTCGGCCTGCGCCAGGATCGCCTTGTCGTTGTCACTGAATTCGCCGGGCTCCGGCAGCACGCCGCCGAGCTGCTTGGCGATCATCGACAGCGAGCGCTGCGCCAGATTGCCGAAATCATTGGCGAGGTCGGCATTGATGCGCGCGACGATGGCCTCGTGGTTGTAGTTGCCGTCCTGGCCGAACGGCACCTCGCGCAGGAAGAAATAGCGCATCTGGTCGACGCCGTACTGCTCGGCGAGATTGAAGGGGTCGACCACGTTGCCGACCGACTTCGACATCTTCTCGCCCCTGTTGAACAGGAAGCCGTGCGCATAGACCCTCTTCTGCACGGGAATGCCCGCCGACATCAGGAAGGCCGGCCAGTACACGGCGTGGAAGCGGATGATGTCCTTGCCGATGATGTGGACGTCGGCGGGCCAGTAGCGCCAATGCTTGTCGTTCTCATCGGGATAGCCGACGCCAGTGATGTAGTTGGTCAGCGCGTCGACCCAGACATACATCACGTGCTCGGGATCCTCCGGGACCTTGACGCCCCAGTCGAACGTCGTGCGCGAGATCGAGAGGTCCTTGAGCCCGCCGCGCACGAAGCTCATCACCTCGTTGCGGCGCGAGTCCGGGCCGATGAAATCGGGCTGACTCTCGTAGAGGTGCAACAGCTTGTCCTGGTAGGCCGACAGCTTGAAGAAATAGCTCTTCTCCTCGACCCACTCGACCGGCGTGCCCTGTGGACCGCGGCGGACATTGTCCTCGCCGACGACGGTCTCCTCCTCGGCGTAATAGGCCTCGTCGCGCACCGAATACCAGCCGGCATAGGTGTCGATATAGATGTCGCCATTGTCCTGCATACGGCGCCAGATCGCCTGCACCGACTCGTGATGCGCAGACTCGGAGGTGCGGATGAAGCGGTCGAACGAGACGTTGAGGCGCTCGTCCATCTCCTTGAAGCGCGCCGCGTTGCGGGTCGCGAGATCGAACGGCGTCATGCCCTCGTTCTGCGCGGTCTGGATCATCTTCAGGCCGTGCTCGTCGGTGCCGGTCAGGAAGAACACATCCTTGCCGTCGAGCCGCTGGAAGCGCGCCAGCGCATCGGTGGCGATCGCCTCATAGGCGTGGCCGATATGCGGCTGACCGTTCGGATAAGCGATCGCGGTCGTGATGTAGAACATGTTGCCGCGATCCGCGGCGGGCACCGCGACGGACGCGGCCGCAGGAGCCGTCGCTGCGGGTTTGGGCTGCTTCGGCGCGCGAGCCTTTGCCGGTGTCGGCGCCTTCTTGGCAATGGAAGCCGTCGGCAGAGCGGGCTTCTTTGCCGCCGGTGCGACGGCTGCTGCGGCTGCTTTCTTCGGCGGCGCCTTGGTGGCCTTCGCTGCGGCCTTCCTGGCCGTCTTCTTCGCAGCCTTCTTGACGGCCTTTTTCACGACCTTCTTCGCCGCCGATTTGCTGGCGCCCTTGGCTCCCGTTTTGGCCTTGGCGGACTTCTTCGCTTTCTTGGTGACGCGCCCAGCCCTCTTGGCCGCGCGCGATTTCGCCGTGGCTTTGCCGGTCGCGCGAGCGGGCGATGCCTTCTTCGTCTTCTTGGCTTTTTTCGACGATTTCTTCTTAGCGGTCGCCACCACGAAATCCTTTGCAGATCGAAACGAGATTGTCGGGAGTTTAGTCAGACAGATTTGTTTTCAGGCAGATGCGATTTCAGCCAGATTGTTTGCAGACTCGGCATCTATCGGGTCGCGTCCGCGAGCATCGAAAACACCGAGAAAACCAGCGGCTTGCGCTCCAGATTGTAGGCTTCGGTATCGCGCGCGGCGCGAACGATCTTTTCCCATACCTCCGCCAGCCGTGCAAGGCGCGGCAGATTGGCATTGACATCGCCCGTGCGCATGCGCTCGCTCATCCAGCGATCGACGCCGTCGATGAAGGCGGCGAGCGCGACACGGTCGCTGGTGCCGAGCGCTTCGCCCAGCGCATGCAGTTCGCGCGGATCGACGCTCGGAAGCGTCGCGAGCAGCGCGGCCGTGCGTTGCTGCAGTTTGAGCGCATCGCCGCCGAGCAGCGACAGCGCCCGCCCGACGCTGCCTTCGGATGCTGCGGCGGCCTCCAGTAGCGCCGGATCGTCGGCGTCGATATCGGTTGCGGCCGCGGCCGCGCGCACCACATCGTCCGTCTCCAGCGGCCGCAGCAGCAATTTGCGACAGCGTGACAGAATGGTCGGCAGCACCCGCGACGGTGCGTGGCTGACCAGAAGGAACAGCGATTGCTGCGGCGGCTCCTCGAGGATTTTCAGCAGCGCGTTCGCGGCGTTCGGATTGAGTTCGTCGACGGTATCGACGATGCAGACGCGCCAGCCGTCGACCGCAGCGGTTGAGCCGAAGAACGAGATGGTCTCGCGCGTCTCGTCGACCGTGATGACGGTCCGCATCACGCCGCGATCGTTGAGGCCGCGCTCGAGCACCAGCAGCCCGCCATGGGCGCCCGCCGTGATCTGGCGTGCCACGGGATCGGATGGGTCGACCCGCAGTGTCGGTGCGGCCTGAACCTGAGACGATTTCGGATTGCGGAACGCCAGCACGAACCGCGCCATGCGGTAGGCCAGCGTCGCCTTGCCGATGCCCTGCGAGCCGCCGATCAGCCAGGCGTGCGGAATTCGCCCGCTGCGATAGGCATCGAGCAAGGCGGTCTCCGCCTCGCGATGCCCGAACAAATCCGGCGTCTCGCGCGGATGGCGAGCGGGGCTCTCCTGTTCGACCTTGCGCGCGCTCATGCGGGATTGTCCGCCGTGAGCGTTGCGCGCAGATGTTCGCGCAGCGCGGCCCATATCCTGGCCGTGACCGTATCCGGATCGGCCGTGGCGTCGATCAGGACGCAGCGCTCCGGATCTTCGGCCGCGATCCGGCGGTACGCATCACGCAAATCCTGATGGAACTTGATGCCTTCGGCTTCGAAGCGATCGGCGGTGGCATTGCCGCGTCGCGCAGCGGCGCGTTGCAGTCCGACCTCGACCGGCACATCGAGGATGAAGGTCAGATCGGGCTTGAGATCGCCGATGGTCACGCGCTGCAAGGCATTGACGAGTTCGGGCGACACCTGCCCGAGCTGGCCCTGATAGGCCCGCGTGGAATCGAAGAAGCGGTCGCACAGCACCCAGATGCCCTGATTGAGCGCCGGCAGGATCACGGTGCGGACATGGTCGTCGCGGGCGGCGGCAAACAGCAGCGTCTCGGCCTCCGGCCCGAGCAGCTTGCCCATCCCCGACAGCACGACGTGACGGATGATCTCCGCCCCTGGCGAGCCGCCGGGCTCGCGGGTTACGATCGCACGCAGCTTGGCGGTATCGAGCCGTTCGGCAAGCTTGCGGATCTGGGTCGATTTTCCCGACCCCTCGCCGCCCTCAAAGGTGATGAAGCGACCGCGCAAGCTCGGCCGTTGGACTGCTGCTTCCGCCATGTCAGAGCTTCTCGACCCCTGCGCGGAACATGCCGATGACCAGCTCCTGGGCGCCGTCGAGCGCGCGACGCATCGTCGATCCGGTGCCGACGGCGTCCGCTGCGAAGACCGGAGCCTCCATCGCGACATTGGCGCCGCGCCACACCCGCACCACCCCGATCTTCTGGCCGGCGGTGATCGGCGCCTTGACCGGGCCGCTATAGATGACGCGCGCCAGCAGCTTGTCATTGCCGTTCTTCGACACCATCACCTTGATCGGATCAGGGCTGACGAGCTTGACCGAGCGGCTCTCGCCGCCGAACACCCGCGCATAGCCGACCGGCTGGTTGGCCGCGATCAGGGTCTTGGTCTCGAAGCTGCGGAACCCCCATTCCAGCATCTTCTTGGCTTCGGTCGCGCGGTCTTCGGAATCCTCGAGGCCATTGACCACGACGATCAGCCGCGTGTCGTTCTGCACGGCCGAGCCGACCATGCCGTAGCCGCCTTCCTTGGTGTAGCCGGTCTTCAGGCCGTCGGCACCGGGCAAGGCGTTCAGCAGCGGATTGCGGTTCTGCTGGCGGATCTTGTTCCAGGTGAATTCCTTCTCGCCGAACAGCTTGTACCTGTCCGGGTAGGTCAGGATGATGTGGCGCGCCAGCGTTGCGAGTTCGCGCACCGTCATCTTGTTGGCCGGGTCGGGCAGCCCGTTGGAATTGCCGAAGGTCGACTTGGTCATGCCGAGTTCGCGGGCGCGCTTGGTCATGAAGTCGGTCGCGAAGGTATGCTCATTGCCGGCAATGCCTTCGGCGAGCGCAATGCAGGCGTCGTTGCCGCTCGGGATGATCGCGCCATGCAGGAGATCGTCGACCGAGACCTTGCTGTTGATCGCCGCGAACATCGTCGAGGTGCCGGACGGCGCCCCGCCCCGCCGCCAGGCGTTCTCGCTGATCCGGTACTCGTCCGTGAGCTTGATGTCGCCCTTCTTGATGGCGTCGAACACCACCTCGGCGGTCATCAGCTTCATCATGCTGGAGGGTGCGCGCAACTCGTCGGCGTTCTTCTCGAACAGCACGCTGCCGCTGCTGGCCTCGATCAGGATCGCGGTCGGCGCATCGCCGTCGAACCCGCCCTCTTCCTTCTTGGCGCCCTGGACACTGTTGTTGGCGGCATAGACCATTCCGCCGCAACCGATCGCCAGCGCGACCGCGGCCGCGGCCAAGCCGCGCCAGCAGCGCCCGGCGCGAGCTGACAACGTGCGGGGAACTGCGGTTGGGGCTGCCATCGGCGATGTCCTGAAAGACTGCGTTCTAACAGCTGGAAGTATCGCAAACAACTGAGGTTTTTGCGCTTGTGCACGGCAAGCTGGATTGCCGCCTGCGTTGAACGTCCGTATCCTTGGAACCAGCTAACGTCAGCAGAACCGGCAAACAAGGCGGAAACGCGAATGTCATCCTCCCGCACCATTTCCGCCAACGGCATCGACATGTTCGTGCGCGAGGCCGGGCAAGGCCCGCTGGTCGTGCTCTGTCATGGCTGGCCGGAACTGTCCTATTCATGGCGGCACCAGATCGCGGCGCTGGCCGCGGCGGGCTTTCGGGTCGTCGCGCCCGACATGCGCGGGTTCGGCCGCACCGGCGCGCCGGCCGAGGTCGGCGCCTATACGATCTTCGATACGGTCGGAGACATGGTGGCGCTGGTCGCCGCGCTCGGCGAGACACGCGCGATGATCGTCGGCCATGACTGGGGCGCGCCGGTGGCCTGGCACGCGGCCCTGTTCCGTCCCGACATCTTCACGAAAGTCGCCGGCCTCAGCGTGCCGCCGCCGTTCCGCGGCCGTGGTCGCCCGCTCGAGACCCTGCGCGACAGCGGCATCACCAATTTCTATTGGCAGTACTTCCAGCCATCAGGCGTGGCCGAGGCCGAGTTCGAGCGCGACATCGCTCACACCATGCGGCTGGTACTCGGGCGCGGCGTCTCCGATCCAAGCTCGATGTTCGTCGACGAGGGCAAGGGCTTCCTCGGCAAGCTGCCGGCCGGAATGCCGTTGCCGGCCTGGCTGACCGAGGCCGACATTGCCGAGTTCGCCGAAGGCTATCGGCACTCCGGCTTCCGCGGCGGCCTCAACTGGTACCGCAATCTCGACCGCAATTGGGAGCTGACCGCGCCCTGGCAGGACGCGCAGATCCATCAGCCGTCGCTGTTCATCGCCGGCTCGAATGATTCGGTGATCACCGGGCTGATTGGCGCCAAGCGGGTCGCGGACATGGAGCGCGTGCTGCCGGACCTCAGGCAGAAGCTGATCATCGACGGGGCCGGCCACTGGATCCAGCAGGAGTGCCCCGACGAGGTCAACAAGGCGCTGATCGCGTTTCTGAAGTGATCAGGCCAACAGCCTGATCTGTAAGCAGACGGCTCAGTAAAGCCCGCGCCCGCTCAGGACTTCGGCCGGTCCCCGCGCGTCGATCGGGACATAGGCGGCCGCCGGGCTCGGGCTCGCGGCATAGCGCGCGTCACCCTCATAGGAGACTTCGCGCGGGTTGTTCGTGGCGCGGCGGTGCGAGCGGCTCGAGGCCGACATTTCGGAAGTGGCACTCACCGAGGCGTAATCGGCCTGGGTGTTGCCGAGGCTGTAGGGCCGTCCCTCCGGCAACGGAACGTCGCCACGGATCCGGCCCGAGGAGGACGACATCTCAGGCACGAACGGCCGTGCGGAGGCGACGCGGACCATCGACGGGGACGGCGCTGGAGTACCGGTGCGCAAGGTCGCCATCAGCTGGCGGTCGTCGGACCCTTCGAGCGGCGCCCGGCCGACATATTCGACGCGGACGCGGGCCACGCCATTGCCTTTGAATTCAAGTAGTTCTGCGGCTTTGTTAGAGACGTCTATGAGCCGGTTGCCGTGGTACGGGCCGCGGTCATTGACCCGGACGACGAGCGATCTGCCATTACTCAGATTGGTGACGCGGGCGTAGCTTGGCATCGGCAAGGTCGGATGGGCGGCCGTGAGCGAGCCCATGTCGAACACTTCGCCATTGGCGGTCAGGCGGCCATGGAAATCGTCGCCGTACCAGGACGCCATGCCTTCGGCGCGGTAGTTCTCGTTCTCCTCCGGCACATAGGTGCGGCCGGCGACAACATAAGGCTTGCCGATGCGATAGGTACCGCCGCCTTTCGGCACGGGATCACCCAGCGCCACCACGCGCGGGCTCGACGACACCCCGTATTTGGGGTCGACCCGGCTGGCGAACTTGTTCGAGGAGGCACAATTGGCGAGGACGAGGCACGTCGCCACCGCAACGGCGCCGCGCGCCGTCCGGATCATCGAATCTGGCCGTCTAGTCCCCATCTGCCCCAAGTACCATTCTGCCGGACCTGCGCCTACTCCGAGGCGTCGAAGTCCTTTCGGTCGCTGTGCGGCCCACCTCCGCACCAGAGCGTGACGATATCGCAACCGGAACACGGCGAAAATGGGGAGAGCCGGCGGGCGGTGGCGTCTTGGTGAATGGTCTGTTGCGCCTCCTCCGTCGTTCTACTGACCTTCGCCCCCGCCAAACGCCCTCGCCTGTCCCGCTATCAGACACACTGTTGCAGCAAATCATCAGTCGCGGGGCATCTTGGATTCCAACAATTGAATCTTTTTGACTGTGCAAGGCTGCAATCGTTTTCTCGTCCGCGTGGGGCGCAAAGGAAGTTTGCGATGATCGAGACGGTTACAGCGGTGATGGGCTTGGTGAGTGCGGCGATCTTCTTGGCGCACGCCGTGGAAGGCTATCGGTACCGGGCCTGACAGTCCGCTGGAGACGGAAAGACGCGTCACCTCTTTCCAAGAGTGAATGTTCGGAAAGCTTTAATCAATTCGGATGAGCATCGATTGAAGGCAGGTGTATCATGCGTAATCACGATTTGGTCTCCGACGGGTTTCTGACCCTGACCGCGGCAAGCCTTGTGCTGCTGTGCTCGAGCCTGCTGGCGTTCGCTTTCGGCTGAACGCTTTTGAGGCACGCGCAGGGTCGCCCCCTTGATGCGGCCCATCAACTCTCAAGTGAAGAAGTGGCCGGCCGTACCTGCGGCATGAACAAGTGAAAGGCCGACTGCATCCAATGGATGGGTACCTGTGATGTGGCTGCCGTCGAATACCAGTTCGGTCGTTGCTCCCGATCCGCTCTCAGTCAGAAAAACCGCTGAGCCATTCTTCATATCGGCAATATCGAGAACGGGGTCGTAGTTGCCCGGTAGCAAGTTACTTGAAACAAACTTGAAGTTGTCGAAGTAGAGCAGGTCGATCTCGCCCGACGAAGACTGCGTCACGATGTCGGCATGCCCGTCTCCATTGACATCCGCAACCCCGACGACATTCCAGAACGCCAGGCTCGTTAGCGCACTCGTGATGAGCTTGCCCGCACCACTGAAACCCAGGAAATCAATCTGTCCGCTCGACGACTGAGTGACGAATTCGGCGTTCGCGGCTCCACTGAACTGACCGGCGCCTTTGACGTCCCAATAGCTCCCCGTCATCAGCAGAGAGCTCGATAGTTGACCTGCACTGAAGTTAAGCAAGTCAATTTGGCCATTGGACTGGGTAATGACGGCAGGATTTCCATTCGACGCAAAATCTACGTTGCCGACGACCTTCCAGAATGCTTGCTGCGTCAGGGATGAACCCGCGAGATGGCCGGACGAGTTGTATTGCAGAAAATCCAGACGTCCATCGGCGAGCTGTGCGGCAGTCGAAACGGCGATGCCGGGAAGCACGCCGTAAAGGGCTCGCACGCCGTCGATGTCCGATTGAGTGAGATCTGCGACTGCGGGATTGATGACCGCATTCATGACCGCCGGACTGATATTGTAGTGGCCTAGTCCGAGGCTATGTCCGATCTCGTGCAGCGCCACGACGTAGAAAGACACTCCGCCGTTGCTGACAAGCTCACCATTGGCGAGATGCCAGCCCTCATCCATGTCGAACGCGATATCAGCTGCAATCTCCGAACCGCCCGCATAGGAACTCTGTTCCTCGCCGACGGTGTTGTTCGGGCCGTCGATGTGGCTCAGGCCAAGGCGTATTTGATTCCCGGCGGCGTCGGAGACTTCATGAAAGTCGATATTGGCCGCGGATTCCCACCGGTCGAATGCCTCCCTGATCTCGGTCTGGAACATCCCGGTGAGGAAGCTGTCGAACTGAATGAATTGGCCAGTGAAGTTAGCCGCGGCGAAGCTCCAATCAATCTCGCCGGAAGCGGTTCCAAGTGCGCTGGGGCCCCACTTGAAGCCCTCGAGGACGTAGTCAGCCATCAAACAATGCCCTTGGCTCGATGATGCCCTGTGGCCGGACAGGAACTCCCAGTCGTTGCGAGACGTTCCAAGTTCCAATCTGCACAATCTATAATTTTACCAGCGATTGTCGATTCTGGCCACGTTGCCCTTGGTTTTCTTGACAGCATGACCCGGACTTTCCAGTCTGAGCCGGCGACCGATGGCGGCAGGGAATCTGGGCCAACCGCGAGATGATCTGAATCGAGGCAGCGAGGAAGAGGCAGCACGGATGACCGGCAGCGTCAGGGAGGGAACGTCCGCCCTTCTCGTCAGCACAGATGGCCGGCTGCTGATGCAACTGCGCGACGACCTCCCACAAGTTAGCGATCGCGGAAAGCTCAGCCTGTTTGGCGGACGGCGGGAAGGCGCCGAGACCTTCCTCGAATGCGTGGTGCGCGAGATCCACGAGGAGATTGGCTACTACTTGCCGCCCGAGCGTTTCGAGTTGATCGGCCGCTATTCCGGTCCCGATCATGCAACGCCAAACGGCACGCTTCGTGGCGAGGTGTTCCTCGCGCGCGATGTGCCCATCGACCAATTGACGGTGACCGAAGGCCGCCTCGAGATCGTCGCCATCGACGACCTCGAACGCATCAGCGGCATGCTCGCGCGCCCGGCTACGTTTGCGCTGGAGATATTCCTGAAGCGCGAACCGATGACCTGAGCGCTGAAACCAGCGCGCGGATGTGATCGTCGATCATGGCCAACGCGACTGACGGATGAGCATAGTCAATATCGTGCACATGCCAGTAAGTCACCCTGCCGGCGACCTCGGGGAAGCGGCGCTCGATCAGCGGACGGTGCTCGGTCTCCTTGAGCGCGATCACGAGGTCGGCGTCGTCGAAGTCGGCCAATGAACAGGGCTGCGGAAAGCGCGCTGCGCCTTCCGGCACGATGCCGCTGGCGCGAAGACGATCATCGGCGAAGACGGACATTGGCCCGACATTGTCGGGCGATCCCCGCTCGGCCGCGCCTCTGGAGGACGCGCGCCACGCCAGTTGTTCGGCTCTTGCAAGATGATTGAACAGTTCCTCTGCGTAGCGACTGCGATAATAGTTGCCGGTGCAGAGAAAGAGGACACGCTTCATGGGCGTCATGATGGCCAAGATGGGCCCTCGCGGTCAACGGCGTTGCGAGCATGAGCCCCTTCCGCTCACGGACCGGGCGAATGACGGGCCGGCCCCGGGTTTCTTGAAACGACGGAACCGACCAGTCCTCAATCATCCCTGCCCGTCCCGTTGAGTTGGGCGCCAATTGCGGCGCCAATTTTGAGCAGCGGGCCGCAACCGAAAACGGCCCCAGCGTGGGTTGCTGAGGCCGTCATTCCGTCTGCTGGGGGCGCGGGCGCCAGTGAACAGGCCGCCTCGGTTCAGCAGAGCGCCGGTACATCCGCGGCTGTCTGAATTGTACTCGATGTCGCAGTGTGCCTGGCGAGGTCTCAGGGGGTACCCCACAGGGCGCATCCGGAAATGGGATCCGTTAGCAAATCAGCAACGTGATCGGCGCAGGCTTCTCTGAGGGACGGGACCGTTGGGGACGCAGCACGGTCACGTTTCGAAGGAGCTGGCGCGCCGGCCCTGAGCGTCGGCTCCTCTTTTGGACCTTGTGTGAGTTAGGCAACAGCTGTCACTCCAGGTACCTGCTAAGCAAGTGACGTTGGGAATTTCAGGGCCCTAGCGCTGGGAATGACAGGGCGCCGCCGGGACAAACCATTTCGGGCCCGGCGGCGTAGTTTTTGAGATTTGCCGCGCTGACGCATGAGAGGCGTCTCGATATGTCTGGCGACAAGATTGCTACAAAGACCGTGCTGTTAGCGCTGGCCATCGGCATTGCGGTATGGGCAACTATCGGGGCGCCCGAGCCAGGCACAAATTCGCCGATGCACGTCGCCAGCAGGCGATGAGGCCCTGCCGGCATGACCTATGCAGTTAAATTAACGCTGGGGATTTCAGTGTCCCAGTTCAGGAAGGAAACGCCGCCGGGCGTGTATTTTTGAGACCGGCGGCGTCTTTTCCTGGGACAGTGCCACCCTCGATCAGGCCGGCGTCACAGCGTCGATACCGAGCGATTCGGCACCGCGCGAACTCGGCCGGGGCTCAGAGCTGAGACTGAAGCGGCTGCGCGACAGCCGACCACCAGATGGCCGCAACGATGGTAACGGGTTGCGCGCCGCCGTATCCAGTAACCTCCCGCAGGACGTGATCTGCATAAAGTGATCGCTCCGGCGTTGTGCGGTTGTTTCTGAAGATTGCTCGGGCTGGAGCCGCGATGGTAGCTCTGACGAGCAATGCGTCGCGCACTACCTTGGGTTTTGGCCGTTACTTTTCTGATTGGTTTTGTCGCTTCCTTTGCGGAGCTGCAGAGGATGCGCAACCGCTTCGGTGAAGTGTCTCAGCACGCCTTTCACGATCATGCCGCGGTGCGCGAATTCATGATACGCGCTGCGCTCGCCGACGCGCCGGCTCCGATCGTCGTGCTTGGCGATAGCATCACCGAAATGGCTCCGCTGCCCCGGCTGCTCTGCGGACGTCCGGTCATCAATGCCGGCGTTGGCGGCCAGACCATCCCGGAGGCAAAGCAGCTCGCCGGGCGCGTGCTGCAGGACCAGAGCGCATTCCTGCTCGTGCTCGCGGTGGGCGCGAACGACGCCGGATCGCCAACGGCGCAACGCGACTTCGCCGACCTCATCGAGGCCGTCAAGCCGCTGTCGACGCGGCCATTGGTGGTCATTGCCGTCGCAGCTGACGAACGGACCAACCGCGCGATCGAAGCCGCCGCAGTTGCGCGTGGTGTTCGGTTCATCGACCCGCATCTGCCGCCCGGCGCGAAGATGGCCGACGGCATTCACTTCACCGCGGCCGCCTACAAGGCCTGGGTGCCGGCACTTGAGGCGGCGATCTCGGCGGAATGCACGATGTGACGTGCAGTCACGTCTGCCGGATGAACTCCGTAATCAGGCCGGCGATTTCCTCAGGCGCATCCTCGAAACAGTAATGCCCGACACCGGCAAGGCGCCTGACCGGTGCCGTCGGGAAGATTGCGGAGAACAGCGGCAGGAAATGCTCTGCGCGCAGCGTGCGGTCCGCTTCGCCCCAGATCGCGAGCGCAGGCTTGCTGCGAATCAAACGGTCGGCGGCGGGATCGGGCGTCTGGAATTGATGCGCGCCGGTCGCAAAGCCCTTGGCCCAACCGATCGCGCCGAGGCAGTCCGCCGGACGGGCGAAGTGCGCGCCGTAGGCGGCGAGCCAGGCGTCCGTGATGACGGCGTTGTTCTCGAATCCGTTCAGCTTCAGCGTGCTCAGGATGTTGAAGCCGAGCTGTCCGAGAACCGGCTCGAGGTCGCCGCTCGCCTCGGCCTTTGCGATCCATTGAAACCACGGCGAGACCTGCGCGTTGGCGGCGACGCGATCGAACAGATCGCTCTGCCCGAACGGCGTTGGCCCATTGGCGGAGACGATGCGGCGGATCCGGTCCGGATGCCGGGCCGCTAACCCCATGCCGACCGGGCCGCCGAAATCATGCATGACCACCGTGATGTCGGTGAGATCGAGCGCGCGGGCCAGCGCTTCGAGATTGTCGACATGGTCTTGCAGCCAATAGCTGCGATGCGCCGGCGTCGCGCTCTTGCCAAAACCCATGTGATCCGGAACAACCACCCGGTGCGTCGCACTGAGGTCCGGCACCAGGTGGCGGAACAGATAGCCCCAGCTTGGCTCGCCGTGCAGGCAAAGCACCACCTCGCCGTCCCGCGGACCTTCGTCGACATAATGCATCTGAAAGCCCGGCGCCGCGCTGAAATGCGGCGAGAACGGAAAAGTGCCGGCGAACGTGGCATCAGCCTGGATCACGGCTCTGACCTCGCATGGTTTCAATTTGAAACCAACGTATAGCGCTTGAGGTTTTACTTTGCAACCAATATATCGAATGAACGATCCGGGTGGTTTTCCGGCCGCGCCACTGAGCTCCGATCACCCCAGGGAATGTATTGAGGATCACGATGGCCAAGCGAGTGAGCCACAGGGACTCGTTGTGCGGTGTCGCCCGGCCGCTGGATGCGATCGGCGACTGGTGGTCGCTGCTGATTGTCCGCGATGCGTTCGACGGGCTGCGCCGCTTCGGCGAGTTTCAGAAGAGCCTCGGGCTTGCCAAGAACATCCTCTCGGCCCGGCTCCGCAATCTTCTGGCACACGGCATCATGGAGACGGTGCCGGCAAGCGACGGCAGCCCCTACCAGGAATATGTGCTGACCGAAAAGGGACGCGGCCTCTTTCCCCTCCTCGTTGCGCTCCGCCAGTGGGGCGAGGATTTCTTCTTTGAACCCGATGAGGCGCATGTGCTGCTGGTCGACCGCAAGAACGGGCTGCCGGTGCGGCGGCTCGAGCTGCGCGCGCAGGACGGACGCGTCGTTGGTGCGGAAGACACGATGGTGCGGCTGCCGCCGGCTTCACCTGAGTGAAAAGCGCGCGTGTCGCGCGCACCATCAACAGCAACCGGATGTTAACGCTCCGTGCCGCAGCATCCGCGCGTGGAGGTTCGACCAATGCAAACATTCCGGATTTCGCTGAGCGATGGGACGCGGCAATTCCACACGGCGATTCAGGCGCCGGACCCCGCTTCCGCGCGCATCAAGGCCGCCTACTTCTTCGATATCTCGAAGTGGCGGATTCTGAGCGTGTCGCTGAGTGGAGCCAGCGCCGCGGCGGCGTAATCGCTGCGCGCTCTACGCCATCCGATCGAGCTCGGGGCCGCAAGTCGTGCGATGGTAAGGTCGATTTCGGCGAGCGGATCGCCGTCCCCCAGAAACCAGGCTGCCGACAGGCCGGTCCAGGCCACGATCCATGACAGCAGGCGCCGGCGATCCAGCCGCGCGGCTTCCATGACGATGTCGAGCCGCCGCGCAAAGCGTCCGGGTTCGGTCGCGACCGGCCGTGTCGGATCCGCAAGATCCGGATTGGTGAAGATGTTGGCGAAGTCGAAGCCGCGCTCGCCGACGAGGTGCTTCGGATCGATCGCGAGCCATCCGCGCGCGCCGAAGTCGAGCACATTGTCATGGTGCAGGTCGCCATGCAGGACCACGATCTCACGCTGATCGCCCAGCAGAGCTTCGGCAACTTCCGCCGATCGGTTCAGAATGCCGCCATGTGCCCTTGCCGCGGGCCACAACTCACGAAACCAGTGCGTCAGCGGCGTCAGATCCGGCCGCGGCTTTGCTCTGTCGGCGTGAAGCCGATCGGCCGTTGCACAGAGAATCCTGCAGGCCTCGTCGTCCCGGCCGGTTCGCGCCATCTCGCTGAGCGAAGCCGAACCCGTTGCCCTTTCGAGCAGAAGAGCGTCGCCGTCACGGGCAAGAACCCGCGCCGCACCTTCACCGTCCCACCACTCCATCACGACGACACCGAGGCGTTCGTCCGGCTGGTGCGAGAGCTTGAGCATGGCCGGCTCCCCATGCCGGCGCACCGGCAGCAACCGTGCGGCGTGCGTCACGATCGGGTCGGCGTCGGCGACAAGACTCCAGGCCGAGAGATAGGGAGCGAACATTTGGGTGTGGACTGACCGAGGACCAAGAAGCGAGCCTCGTGGTTCTAATCATTGCTTCCGCGCGCCGCCACGCCGGTTCCCTGCGGCGCATCGCGGCAGGGCCACGCGAACCGGTTCCCCGCTGCCCTGCCCATGTTGGCTGATGACAGCCCCCACCCATCTCGCGCTACAATGTCGCAGCCGGTGCTACGGAGGGTGTGGCGATGCCGCGAAAGGGAATTACCGGACACGACGAATGGGTGGTCACGGAGGCCCTGGCCACAGCGCTGGTGGCGCTCGAACAGTTGCCGTCAAAGCATCAACCGCGCGCGCATATGGAGGATGTCCGAAAGATCCTGACCGCCAGATGCGAGGCCGGCGCCGTCACGCTGCATCTTGCGCAGGCCAAGTGCCGGCTGTTTCCCGACACCGATCCCCTGACCATCTACGAGCAATACGGCCTCAAGGACGGGCTCGGCTAGCGCGCGCCGCCTGCAGAGCTAGAGCGTTTTCGAGCGAAGTGGACACCGGTTCGCGTGAAGAAAACGCGTCAAAACAAGAATCTAGAGCTTCGGTTCTGATTCAATCAGAACCGAAAATGCTCTAGTCGCGGCTGACGCGCCAGATCGTGCCGTTGCCGTCTTCGGAGACCAGCAGTGCACCGTCGCGCGCGACCGTCACGCCGACCGGACGGCCCCAAACCTCATTGTCGCCGATGACGAAGCCGGTGACGAAATCCTCGTATTCGCCGGTCGGCACGCCGTCCTTCAGCCTGATGCGGATGACCTTGTAGCCGGTGCGCTTCGACCGATTCCACGAGCCGTGTTCGGCGGCAAAAGCATCGCCGCGATATTCCGGCGGAAAACTGCTGCCGGTGTAGAAGGTCAGGCCAAGCGACGCCGAGTGGGCCTGCAACAGCACGTCGGGGACTGTCACCTTGTCCTTCAGGTCGGGCCGCGCGCCGGCATGCGCGGGGTCTTCGTTGCCGCCGATGTAGTACCAAGGCCAGCCGTAGAACGCGCCTTCGCGGACCCGTGTCACATAGTCGGGCACAAGATTGTCGCCGCGGCCGTCGCGCTCGTTGGTCGAACACCACGGCGTACCGCTTCCGGGCTGGACCGCAAGTCCGACGCAGTTGCGGATCCCCGTGGCAAACAGCTTCTGGTTCTTGCCGTCGGGATCGAAGGCGAGCACGGCGGCGCGGTCGGTCTCGTCGCCCCAGGCCGCGCCGAGTGCTTGGTCTCGGCTCCAGGCCTCGATGCCCTTCGGCGGGCGGCCCAGCCCCTCGCCTGCATTGCCGGCGGAGCCGACCGACACCAGCATCCGCTTGTCGTCCGGCGTGAACACGATATCACGCGTGGAATGGCCGTAGCCGTGCGGCAGCCGGGCGACGATCGTCTCGGGCTTTCCCGACGCCTTGAGATCGCCGTTACGGTAGGCAAAGCGCACGACGCTGTCGGTGTTGGCGACATAGAGCCATTGCGGAGCGTCACCGCTCGGGAAGAATGCGATGCCGAACGGCTGGTTCAATCCGGTTGCGTAGACTTCATTGGTCGCAGGCCTGGCAGCACCATCGGCGCTGCGCAGAATACGAATGCGGCCCGAGCCGGTTTCCACGACGAAGATATCGCCATTGGGCGCGGTCCGGATGATTCGTGGGCCGCTGAGCCCGCTCGCGAACAGTTCGACCTTGAACCCTGCCGGCACCTGCGGCGTGACCGATGCAGGTCTCGGCATGACGCGCGGAAACTTGCTGCTCGACGCCGTTGCCCCGGGCTTGGGTAAGTCCTGCGGTGTGATCAGGCGCACCGTGCCCGGCTTATCGCGTTGCCAATCGCCGAAGGCTTCCGCGCCTTTCAGCACGGGCTCGGCGCCCGACCGCGTGATGCTGACCGCCGCGAGGAAAACGACCGACAAACCCGCACCGGCAAGATTCCTCCTGGGCATATGCTCCTCGCGCGATTTCCCTTCGGTCACGCCCGTCATAGCGCGGTTCGGCCGCTCCCGCGTTCACAATGTCGTCTGCTTTAATGCCCCTTGGGCGGCGCCGTCAGATCGAGCGGTTTGATAATCAGCGCCAGCGGAATCATCACGAGCCCGATGATCGAGAGCATCCAGAACACGTCGATATAGGCGAGCAGGTCCACCTGCCGCTGCAAGGTCTGGCCGACCCAGGCGACCGCCTGGGACGCGGCATCCGATGCATTCGACCCCTGTGCCTGAAAGAAACGCGTCATCGTGTCGATGGTCTGCTGATACCCGATATCCGATGGCGCGGCATGCTCGACCAGTCGGCTCTGGTGGAATTGCTGGCGTTGCGCCAGCGCGGTCTGGGCCAGTGCGACGCCCATCGACCCGCCGATATTGCGCGCGACATTGATCAGGGCCGAGGCCTGGTTGGTCTTGTCCGGCGGCACGCCGTCATATGAGGCCGTCGTGACTGGCAAGAACAGGAACGGAAGCCCGGCGGAGAGGAAGATGCGTGCGAGCGCGGCGTAGCCATAGGTGATGTCGCCGTTCAGTCCCGTCAGATGCCACATCGAGAACGCGACGATGCAGCCGCCGACGGCGATCAGATATTTCGGCTGGACGCGGCTGACGAGGTTGCCGACCACCGGCATCAAGATCAGCGTGACGACGCCGCCGGGCGACAGTGCGAGCCCTGCCAGCAGCGCGGTATAGTTCAGCTCGGTCTGCAACAGCTGCGGCAGGAGCTGCGTCGACGAGATCAGGACCGCGCCGGTGCACAGCATCACCAGGAAACACGATCCGAACTGGCGGCGTCCCAGCAGGCGGAGATCGACGATCGGGTCCTTGCGCGTCAGCTCCCACGGGATCAGCGCGATCAGACAAATCGCCGAGGCCAGCGCGAAACCGACGATCATGTCGGACGCGAACCAGTCCTTGCGCTGGCCTTCGTCGAGCACGAATTCGAGCGAACCGAGCCCGATCGCGACCAGCACGAAGCCGATATAGTCGACGCGCAGGCCGTCCTTGAGCAGGTCCTTGCGCTCCTCCTCGGCGCCGGACGGCTCCTTGACCAGCGTCCCGACCAGGATTAGCGAGAGCAAGCCCATCGGCACGTTGATCAGAAAGATCCAGTGCCAGCTGTAGGTATCGGTGATCCAGCCGCCGAGCGTCGGCCCGACCACGGGAGCAACGACCACTGCGACGCCGTAGATCGCGAACGCCTGGCCACGCTTGGCCGGCGGAAAGGAGTCGGCGAGGATCGCCTGCTCGCTCGTCGCCATCCCGCCGCCGCCGAGGCCCTGGATGATCCGGAACAGAACCAGCGCCTCCAGGCTCCAGGCAAGCCCGCACAGCAGGGACGCGAATGCGAAGGTGCCGACGCAGATCATGTAGAAGCGCTTGCGACCGATCACGGTCGAGAGCCAGCCCGAGATCGACAGCACGATCGCGTTGGCGACCAGATAGCTGGTGATGACATAGGTGCTCTCGTCGATGCCGACCGCCAGGCCGCCAGCGATATGGCGCAAGGCCACATTGGCGATCGTGGTGTCCAGCACCTCCATGAACGTCGCGATCGAGACGACGAAGGCGATCAGATAGGGATTATGTCCGCCGGCAGCCGAACGCTCCGGCGACCAGGCCGCGCCGCCGCCTGCCGCAACGTCGCTCATCGCACCCTGGTCCAGGGCACGACGGACATGCCCGGCCCGATCGGAACGTCATTCGGCCAATTGTCGATCAGGATCTTCACGGGAACGCGCTGCACGACCTTGACGAAATTGCCGGTCGCGTTCTCCGCCGGCAGCAGGCTGAACGCAGTGCCCGAGCCCGGCTGAACCGAAGCCACGCGGCCGGTGAGCTTGCGCCCCGGATACGCATCGATCCTGATCTCGACCGGCTGGCCGGGGCGCATATCCGCCAGCTGCGTTTCCTTGTAGTTGGCGGTGATCCAGACCTCGTCAGGAACGAACATCATGATGCTCTGGGCCGGCGCCACATAGGTGCCGACCGCGCCGCTCAGCTTGACGACGCGTCCGGATTGCGCCGCGACGATGCTTGTATATTGCAGGTTCAATTTGGCCTGATCGAGCTGTGCCTGCGCCTGCTCCAGCGATGCCTTGCTGCTCTTGAGCTGAGCCTCGAGCGTCTTGACGCCGAGCTCGGCCGCAGTCACTGCCGTCCTGGCGCGGCTGGCATTGGCCTGCTGGGCGTCGAGATCCGAGCGGGTCTGCTGCTGCCGCTGCACCGTGCCCGCCCCCTTCTCGACGAGGTTCTGGGCGCGCTCCGCCTCCTCCCGCGCGAACTTCAATTGCGCCTCGGCCTGCTGCTGCTGCGCCTTGGCTTCCTTGATCTGCTCCTGCTGGCTGTCGATCTGGGCATCGACATTGGCGACATTAGCCTCTGCGACCGCGACCTGCGCGCCGGCCTGATCGACGGCGATCTTGTAGTCGCGCTCGTCGATCCTCGCGAGGAGGTCGCCGGCATTGACGTGCTGGTTGTCGGTGACGGGGACCTCGACGACGTAGCCGCCCACCTTTGCCGCCACCGCAAAGCTGCGTGCGGCCACGAACGCGTCGTCGGTCGATTCATAGTGACGCACGTTGAGCCAATAGCTCACACCACCGATGATCGCGAGCAGGAGCAGACAGGCGCCGACTGTGGCGAGCAGCCAGTGCTCGCGCAGCCGGTCGCGCATTGATGGCTTGCGCCCGGTTTCCTGCTGTGGCGAGGATGCGCTGTGGGGTGGCGATCCTTGCTCGGGATTGCGCTTGGGCTGCCGCGGCTTCTCCCCGGACGGCCCGCGCTCTCGGGTTTGGGCATCCACGGCAGCACCTCAAGCCACGAATGGAGCGATCAAGCCCCGTTAACCGCAGCGTCCGGCGCTTGGTTCCTGTCCGGCCCGAGGCGCTACACGGCTCTGGAACTGACCAAGGGCTTACGTTCGGCTGCCGACGGTTCGCGGAACGCCGGCGTCTCCCCGACAATCGGCTTGAGCGGAACCGTGAGCCGGCACACCAGGCCCTCGGCGCGCCAATCGAAGTCGGCGCGCCCGCCGAGCTGGGTTTCGATACTGGCGATCACGCTTCGGGTGCCGAAACCTTTCTGCTTCGGCTTGGTCACGGGAGGTCCGCCGGATTCCACCCAGACCAGGATCAGTGTGTCGTCGTGCAGTTCCCAGGTGATCGCGAGCCGGCCCGCCAGCACCGACAGGCTGCCATATTTGGCGGAGTTGGTGACGAGCTCATGCAGCGCCAGTGCCAGCGTCTGCGCGGTCGCGGGCTGCAACTGCACCTCCGCGCCATCGATCTGGATCTGCCCGGCTTCCGAATACGGCGCGATCTCCTCGGTAACCAGCCGCCGGATTTCAGCGCCCTGCCAGCTCGACAGCGACAGCACGGTGTGAACGCGTGCCAGCGCCGTGATGCGGCCCTCGACCGCCCGCACATAGGCGGTCACGTTCTGCGCGCGCGTCAGCCGTACGATCGATTGCGCCAGCGCGAGCGCGTTCTTGGCGCGATGGTCGACCTCGCGGGTCAACAGGCTCTGCCGCTCCTCGGCCTTCTTGCGGTCGGTGATGTCGACGGTGACGCCGCTCACCCGGACCACCTTGCCGTTGCGATCGCTGGTGGCCGCGGCCGTGCCGACGCACCAGCGCACCTCGCCGTCCGGCCGCATGATGCGGAATTCGGTTTCGTAGGACGTCTGGCCCTTGCCGAAGCCGGTCCAGGCTTGCCGGAGGTGCTCGACATCGTCGGGATGAAACAGCGCCTGTATATTGTCGGAGGTGAGCTTGAAGGACTTCGGGTCAACGCCGAAGATCTTGTATTGCCCCTCGTCCCACATCCAGTCGCCGTTGACCCAATCCCAGTCCCACGAACCCATCTTGCCGGCGGCAATCGCCATGCTGCGGCGCGCCTCGCTCTCGACAAGCCGCGTGGTCGACTGCTCGAGCTCGGCGGTGCGCGCGCGCACGCGGTCCTCGAGCTCCGCGTTGAGGCGTTCGAGCTGCCGTGTCTTGCGGTAGAGCTCGGCGAATACGCGGATCTTTGCCCGCAGCACCTCGGGCACGACAGGCACCGGCACGTAATCGACCGCGCCCATCTCGTAGCCGCGAAGCCGGTCGATATCGCTGACCTGGATTGCCGAGATGAAGATCATCGCGGTCTTCTGGAATCGCGGATGTTCGCGGATCATCGCCGCGAGCTCGAAGCCGTCGAGCTCTGGCATACAGACGTCGACCAGGATGACCGCGACTTCGTTCTTGAGCAGGAACTCCAGCGCCTCGCGGCCCGACGACGCGGCGACGAGCGTCTCGCCGAGCTCCTTCAGGATGACCTCATAGGCCAGCAGCTTCGCCGGCTGGTCATCGACCAGAAGGATGTTTACCTTTTCGTGGTCCATCATGTTCGATCGCCGATCAGCGGTGCAGCCACATGCGGATCGCCAGCAGCAGTTGCTCGGTGTTCACGGGTTTCGCCAGATAGTCGGACGCGCCTGCCTCCAGGCATTTCTCTCGATCGCCTTTCATCGCCTTCGCGGTCAGCGCGATGATCGGCAGCCGCGCGAAGGCGGGGTTTTGCCGGATGGCGCCGATGGTCTGGTAACCGTCCATCTGCGGCATCATGATGTCCATCAGCACGATCGCAATCTTGGGATTGGATTCGACCAGCGAGATGGCCTCGTGACCGGTTGTCGCAGTCAACACCTTCATACCTCGCCGCTCCAACACGCTCGAGAGCGCGAAGATGTTGCGGGCATCGTCGTCGACCAGCAGTGCGGTCTTGCCAATGAGATCTTCGTCGGAACTATTGAGCTTCTCCAGCATCCTCTGTTTTTCGACGGGCAATTCCGTGATCACACGATGCAGGAACAGTGACGTTTCGTCGAGCAGACGCTCCGGCGATTCCACGCCCTTGACGACGATGCTGCGCGCCATCGTGTGCAGTTCCGCGTCTTCTTCCGCTGAAAGTTCCCGGCCCGTAAACACGACAACGGGAATATTGGAGAGCGTCTCGTCCTTGCGGATCTGATCCAGCACTTCGAAACCGCTCATGTCGGGCAGGCGCAGGTCGAGCACGACGCAGTCGCACGGATTTTCGCGCAATGTCGAGAGTGCCCCTGCCCCGGTGCCGGTGGTCACGATCTCGATATCCTCGTGCCCGAGCAGTTCGGTAATACTGAGCTGCTCCGCCGCATTGTCCTCCACAATCAGCAGGCGCTTGCGGCGTGGCCTGGCGTATTCCTTGATCTGCGTCAGCGCCGCGCTGACGCCTTCCGTCGTCGTCGGCTTGTTGACGAAGGAGAAGGCGCCGCGCGCCAGCGCGTGCTGTCGGTCCTCGTCGAGCGTGATGATCTGAACCGGAATGTGACGGGTCAGCGGATTGTGCTTGAGCTGGCTCAGCACCGTCCAGCCCAGCATGTCGGGCAGGAAGACGTCGAGCGACACCGCGCTCGGCTGGAACTGCTTGGCAAGATCCAGCGCTTCGGCGCCGCGGCTTGCGACCAGCACCTTGAAGCCCTTGTCGCGGGCCAGATCGATCAGCACCCGCGCGTAATGCGGATCGTCCTCGACGATCAGCAGGATGGTGTCGCCGGGCTCGAGATCGAGCCGGTCGTCCGGAAGCTGCTCGATCACACGCTCTTGCGCGCCGGACGCCTGCAGCGCCGGTGCCGGCGTGTGCGGCATCGGGAGCGGCTGGGCCTGCTGACGCAGCGCCACCGACGGTCCGGCATATTTCAGCGGCAGATAGAGCGTGAAGGTCGAGCCCTTGCCCGGCGCGCTGCGCAGATGGATCTCGCCGCCGAGCAGGCCCGCGAGCTCACGGCTGATCGCCAGTCCAAGACCAGTGCCGCCATATTTGCGGCTGGTGCCGGCGTCGGCTTGCTGGAACGCCTCGAAGATCAGCTTCTGCTTGTCCTGTGGAATGCCGATGCCGGTATCCGACACCTCGAACGCAACGACCGCGGGCGCCGCATTGAGGATCGGGTGCTCCACACTCCAGCCGCCGAGCGCGGCCGACACGGTCAGGCTGACGCCGCCTTCCGCGGTAAACTTGAACGCATTCGACAGCAGGTTCTTGAGCACCTGCTGCAGTCGCTTGGAGTCGGTAACCATGCTGCGCGCCAGATTGGCGTCGACATCGATGCTGAACGAGAGATGCCGGTTCTCCGCCTCGTGCCGGAACGGCCGTCCGACGGTTTCGAGCAGGCTCGATGTCAGAATTTCCTCGGCCTCGACCGTCACCGTTCCGGACTCGATCTTGGAGAGATCGAGGATGTCGCTGATCAGGTTCAACAGGTCGGTGCCGGCGCCGTGAATGGTGCGGGCAAACTCGACCTGCTTGCCGGTCAGATTGCCGTCGGGATTTTCGGTGAGCTGCTGGCCCAGGATCAGGATCGAGTTCAGCGGCGTCCGCAACTCGTGCGACATGTTGGCGAGGAATTCGGATTTGTACTTCGAAGTCAGCGACAGCTCGGTCGCCTTCTCTTCCAGCGCGCGCCGCGCCTGCTCGATTTCCTGGTTCTTGCGCTCGACGTCGACATTGCGTTCGGCAAGCTGCTGGGCCTTCTGCTCCAGTTGATCGTTGGTCTGCTGCAACTCCTTCTGCTGGGTCTGCAACTCGCCGGCGAGCTGTTGCGACTGCTTGAGCAGCGCCTCGGTCTGCATCGTCGCCTCGATGCTGTTAAGCACGATGCCGATGCTGTCGGTCAACTGCTCGAGGAAGGTGATCTGCGAGGTCGTGAACGAGGAGATCGAGGACAGCTCGATCACTGCCTTGACCTGGTTCTCGAACTGCACCGGAAACACGACGAGGTTCTTCGGCATGATCCGCATCAAGGCCGAATTGATCGGCACCGCATCGCCGGGAATCTCGGAGACGAGGCGCTGGCGCTTGTCGAGCGCGCATTGGCCGATCAGTCCCTCGCCGAACTGGACGATCTGCGGATGCGGATTGCTGCTGTCGCTGGCATAGGCCGACAACAGGCGCAACTGCGCGGTCTCTGGATTGTCGACCTGGTAGATCACGCCCATATGCGCGTTGATCAGCGGCGCAAGCTCGGTCAGCAGCAGCCGGCCGACGGTCGCAAGATCGCGCTGGCCCTGCAGCATGTTGGTGAAGCGCGCCAGATTGGTCTTCAGCCAGTCCTGTTCGGTGTTGCGCTCCGTGGTGAGACGGAGGTTGCCGATCATCGTGTTGATGTTGTCCTTCAGCTCCGCGACTTCGCCGCGGACGTCGACCTGGATCGAGCGCGTCAGGTCGCCCTTGGTCACGGCGGTGGCCACTTCCGCGATCGCGCGCACCTGCGAGGTCAGGTTGGCCGCGAGCAGGTTGACGTTGCCGGTGAGATCCTTCCAGGTGCCGGCCGCGCCAGGCACGTTGGCCTGACCGCCGAGCCGTCCCTCGACGCCGACCTCGCGCGCCACGCTGGTGACCTGTTCGGCGAAGGTCGCGAGCGTCTCGGTCATGTTGTTGATGGTGTCGGCGAGCGCGGCCACCTCGCCCTTCGACTTCACCGTCAGGTTCTGCTTCAGATCGCCATTGGCGACCGCGGTCACCACCTTGACGATGCCGCGCACCTGCTCGGTCAGGTTGACCGCCATGACGTTGACGGTGTCGGTGAGGTCCTTCCAGGTGCCGGCAACGCCGCGCACCTCGGCCTGGCCGCCAAGCTTGCCTTCGGTGCCGACCTCGCGCGCCACGCGCGTCACCTCGCCGGCGAAGGCGTTGAGCTGGTCGACCATGGTGTTGATGGTGTTCTTGAGCTCGAGGATTTCGCCCTTCACGTCGACCGTGATCTTGCGCGAGAGGTCGCCGCGCGCCACCGCGGTGGTGACTTCGGCGATGTTGCGCACCTGGGTGGTCAGGTTCGCGGCCAGCAGGTTGACGTTGTCGGTGAGGTCCTTCCAGGTGCCGCCGACGCCGGGCACCACGGCCTGGCCGCCGAGTCGTCCCTCGGTGCCGACCTCGCGCGCCACGCGCGTCACTTCGGCGGCGAACGAGCGCAGCTGCTCGACCATCGTGTTCAGGGTGTCCTTGAGCAGCAGGATCTCACCGCGCACGTCCACCGTGATCTTCTTCGAGAGGTCGCCGCCGGCGATCGCGCTCGCGACTTCGGCGATGTTGCGGACCTGCGCCGTCAGGTTCGACGCCATGAAGTTGACGTTGTCGGTCAAATCCTTCCAGGTGCCGGCGACGCCGGGCACTTCGGCCTGGCCGCCGAGCTTGCCCTCGGTGCCGACCTCGCGCGCCACGCGCGTCACCTCGCCCGCAAACGCATTGAGCTGGTCCACCATCGTGTTGATGGTGTTCTTGAGCTCGAGGATTTCGCCCTTCACGTCGACGGTGATCTTGCGCGACAGGTCGCCGCGCGCCACGGCAGTGGTCACCTCGGCGATGTTGCGGACCTGCGCGGTCAAGTTGCCGGCCATCGAGTTGACGTTGTCGGTCAAGTCTTTCCAGGTGCCGGCGACGCCGGGCACGTTGGCCTGGCCGCCGAGGCTGCCGTCGGTGCCGACCTCGCGCGCCACGCGCGTCACCTCGCCGGCGAAGCGGTTGAGCTGGTCGACCATCGTATTCAGCGTCTGCTTCAGCTGAAGGATCTCGCCGCGGACGTCGACCGTGATCTTGCGCGACAGGTCGCCGCCGGCGATCGCGGTCGCGACCTCGGCGATGTTACGGACCTGCGCCGTGAGATTGCCGGCCATCGAGTTGACGCTGTCGGTGAGGTCCTTCCAGGTGCCGGCGACGCCGGGCACCTCGGCCTGGCCGCCGAGTTTGCCATCGGTACCGACCTCGCGCGCCACGCGCGTCACCTCACCGGCGAAGGCGTTGAGCTGGTCCACCATCGTATTCAGCGTTTCCTTCAGCTGAAGGATTTCGCCCGACACGTTCACCGTGATCTTCTTCGACAGGTCGCCCTTCGCCACCGCGGTCGCGACCTCGGCGATGTTGCGGACCTGCGCGGTCAGGTTCGAGGCCATCGAGTTGACGCTGTCGGTGAGATCCTTCCAGGTGCCGGCGACGCCGCGCACCTCGGCCTGGCCGCCAAGCTTGCCTTCGGTGCCGACCTCGCGCGCCACGCGCGTCACCTCGCCCGCGAAGGCGTTGAGCTGGTCCACCATCGTGTTGATAGTGTCCTTCAGCTCGAGGATTTCGCCGCGCACGTCCACCGTGATCTTCTTGGAGAGGTCGCCGCCCGCGACCGCCGTCGTCACGGCGGCGATGTTGCGGACCTGCGCAGTCAGGTTCGACGCCATGAAGTTGACGTTGTCGGTCAGATCCTTCCAGGTGCCGGCGACCCCGAGCACGTTGGCCTGGCCGCCGAGCTTGCCTTCGGTGCCGACCTCGCGCGCCACGCGCGTCACTTCCGACGCGAAGGCGTTGAGCTGGTCGACCATGGTGTTGAGCGTTTCCTTCAGCTGAAGGATCTCGCCCGACACGTTGACCGTGATCTTCTTCGAGAGGTCGCCGCCGGCGATCGCGGTCGCGACGTCGGCGATGTTGCGGACCTGCGCGGTCAGGTTCGACGCCATGAAGTTGACGTTGTCGGTCAAGTCCTTCCAGGTGCCGGCAACGCCGGGCACCTGGGCCTGGCCGCCGAGCTTGCCTTCGGTGCCGACCTCGCGCGCCACGCGCGTCACTTCCGACGCGAACGAGTTGAGCTGGTCCACCATCGTGTTGATGGTGTCCTTCAGCTCCAAAATCTCGCCGCTGACGTCGACCGTGATCTTGCGCGACAGGTCGCCGCGCGCCACGGCCGTGGTCACGTTGGCGATGTTGCGCACCTGGGCGGTCAGGTTGCCGCACATCGCGTTTACGGAGTCGGTGAGGTCCTTCCAGGTACCGGCGACGCCGGGCACGATCGCCTGGCCGCCGAGCTTGCCGTCGGTGCCGACCTCGCGCGCCACGCGCGTCACTTCCGATGCGAACGAACGCAGCTGATCGACCATCGTGTTGATGGCTTCCTTCAGCTGCAAGATCTCGCCGCGAACGTCGACCGTGATCTTCTTGGACAGGTCGCCGTTGGCGACCGCGATCGTCACCTCGGCGATGTTGCGGACCTGGCCGGTCAGGTTGTTGGCCATCGAGTTGACGCTCTCGGTCAGGTCCTTCCAGACGCCGGTCACTTCCGGCACCTGGGCCTGGCCGCCGAGCTTGCCCTCGGTGCCGACTTCGCGTGCCACGCGCGTGACCTCCGAGGTGAACACCGAGAGCTGCTTGATCATCGTGTTGACGATGTTCGCCGACTGCAGGAATTCGCCGCGCAGCGGCCGGCCCTCGACGTCGAGCTGCACGGTCTGCAGCAGGTCGCCCTGCGCCACCGCGGCGACAGCGCGGGTGACCTCGCGGGTCGGCCACAGCAGATCGTCGATCAGCGTGTTGACCGAGCTCTCCATATCGGCCCAGGCGCCGCTGGCGAGGCCGAAATTGACGCGCTGGCGGGTCTGCCCCTCGCGGCCGACGACCTGGCCGACGCGCGCCAATTGCTGCGCCATGCGCTCGTTGGCGGCTGCGATTTCGTTGAAGGCGTCCGCGATCTTGCCGTCGATGCCGAGATAGTCGCCACGCATCCGAACCGAGAAGTCGCCGGCACGCATCGCCTGCAGCGACTGCAGCAGGTCGTGCGAGGAATCGAGGCTTCCGTTGGATGATTGGGCGCGGCGTGTATCAGCACGGGGACGAGGCGGCGAACCGAGATCGGTCATGTAATTTCCCCTACGCGCTGGCCGCGAATCCAGAGACTCGGAAAGGCCAGTGCGACCATAAGAATGACTGCCCTTGATCTATTCAAGCGGGAAAACGCCAAAGCCGCAATTTCTGACGCAAACCGAGTACCTTAATCGCGACTGGAACCAAAAGTTCCAACCGCCGGCGGGACTTTTCTGAAGGCCGACCCAGCCGGCCGGATTACCCCGCGATCCTCGTGTCCGCATGGAACATTGGCTTCCCCCGCGCGTTTCGGCGGGGGCAGGATCGGTGATGGTTAAGAAATCAGAACAGCTCGAACGGGGAATCGTTGCGAGTCGGCGCGATTTTCGGCCGCCGGCTGGCGGCGTGGTCGACTACGCCATTTGCATGCTCGCGCCCGATGGTCGGATCATCAACTGGAACAAGGGCGCTGAGCGCATCACCGGCTATCCGGCCAAGGCGATCCTCGGCAAGCACTTCTCGGTCTTCTATTCTGCCGAAGACCGCGCATCCGGCGTTCCGGCGAAATCGCTGCAGATGGCGCGGAAGGAAAAGCACTCAGCGGCCGAAGGCTGGTGTCTCCGCAAGGACGGATCGCAATTCTACGCCACTGTGGTCATCGATCCGATCCATGAGAAGCGCAAGCTCGTCGGCTACGTGATGGTCATCCGCGACATCGCCGAGCAGCATCAGGCGCGCGCGGACCTCGAGGCCAGCGAAAGCCAGTTTCGCCTGCTGGTGAGCAATGTCACCGACTATGCGCTCTACATGCTGACGCCGGCCGGCATCGTCGCCAATTGGAACGCCGGCGGCGAACGCATCAAGGGCTATTCGCCCGACGAGATCATCGGCCAGCACTTCTCGCGGTTCTATACGCCGGCCGACCAGGCCGCCGGCAAGCCGGCCCGCGCGCTCAAGATCGCGCAAGAGACCGGGCATTATGAGGAAGAAGGCTGGCGGGTCCGCAAGGACGGTTCGTTCTTCTGGGCGAGCGTCGTGATCGATCCGATCCGCGACAGCGACGGCAGCCTGGTCGGCTTTGCCAAGATCACACGGGACATTTCCGAGCGGCGCGACGCGCATCAGAAGCTCGAACAGGTGCAGCGTCAGCTTGCGGAATCGCAGAAGATGGACGCGCTGGGTCAGTTGACGGGCGGCGTCGCGCACGACTTCAACAACCTGCTGATGATCATCTCCGGCAATCTGCACCGGATCAAGCGCGAGGTGACGAGCGAACGGGGCAAGCTCGCACTCGGCGCGATCGAAACCGCATCCGAGCGTGCCGCGTCCCTGACCAGGCAGCTCCTCACCTTCGCGCGTCGGCAGAGCGTCAATCCGCAGACCATCAATGTCGCTGACAGGATCGCCGCGGTGCGCGAGGTCCTGACCAGCGCGCTTGGCGGCGCGATCAAGCTGAACATGGAGATCAGAGCGGATCTCTGGCCGATCTTCGTCGATCCGACCGAATTCGAGACCGCGCTGATCAACCTCGTGGTCAATGCGCGGGATGCGATGGCCGGCGGCGGCACGCTGACCATCGCGGCGCGCAATGTCCCGGAAGCCGCCCAGGTGGTCGTCAGCGTTACCGACACCGGCGAAGGCATTCCCGACGATGTCATGAACAGGGTCTTTGATCCCTTCTTCACCACCAAGCCGGTCGGCAAAGGGACCGGCCTTGGGTTGTCCCAGGTTCACGGTTTCGCGCACCAGGCGGATGGCCGGGTCGAGATTACAAGCGCGCTCGGCAAGGGCACGACGGTCAGCATCTATCTGCCGCGGGGGACTGCGGCCGCAAAGCGCACGGCTACGGGGCGCAGCGTGCCCGGCTCGGCCACGATCCTGCTGATCGAGGACAATCCCGCCGTCGCCGACGCGAGCACGGGCCTGCTCGAACAGCTCGGTTACACCGTGCGTTGGGTGTCGAATGCAGAGGCCGCCTTGTCGGAAATCGACGCCAACGGGATCGACGTGGTGTTTAGCGACATCGTCATGCCCGGCAGGATCGACGGACTGAAGCTGGCGCGCGCGATCCGGGACAGAAAGCCCGAACTGCCGATCCTGCTGACGACAGGCTACAGCGAGAGCGCGCGCGACGTGAGGTCCGACTTTCCGGTGCTGCGCAAGCCGTACCACATCCACGACCTCAGCCGCGAACTCGCGAAGTTGACAGGGCATGGGGTCGACAGCGCGACGAGCAGCCAGTCCGCCGACGCTTCGGGCGAGTTCGATGCCATCGCGCGTGACGTTGCGGCCAGACCAAAGGCGAAAGCCCGCTCCTAGTTCAAATGGAAAGGCTAAAGCATGATCCGGAAAAGTGCGAAGCGGTTTTCCCTCGTGACAAACCCGGGACGCGTTTGCGCGGAGATCATGCTCAAACAGGAGCTAAAGCGCGATGATGATTCAACCTGATCTCATCGCGCTTTAGCGTTCCGCCGGCCAGCTTCGCCGCACCAATTGCACCCGCTCGATGCGGCTGCATTGCTCGCAGCGGTACTGAAGAATATCCCTGCCCTCACTGCCCGGATGGCTGCTCTCGAGCCGCATCGTCCTGATGCAGCTGATGCAGGAGATCAGCGTCAGCAGCGGACTGCGATCGTCATTCATCGATGCCCGCGGTGGCGCGGTCGGATCGGCGATCATGGCGCTGGGCGATGCTATCGTGTTGGCTCTCACCACAAGAAAATGCAGATCCTGCGGCTCGGGTTCCAGCCTTGAAACCTGATTTGGGCCTGAGCCGGTGTTCGAGGCTCCCTTCTTTGGTCGAACGGCCCGATCACACCCGCGCGTTGCTGTGACTGGCCCCGGGCTTCTTCGCCTTGTCCACCTTGACCTTCGCACCGGCGCGATCCTCGAAGCTCCGGCTCAGCCGCTCGCGTACCGTGGGGAGACGCTCGCCGCCGCCGGCGGCCTTCCACCGGACGATGAGCTCGGCCACTTCGGCTCGCATCGCCATCAGCCGGTACGACGCTTCACTGCAATCGAGGTCGCGGTTGACCTGATCCCGGATCGACGCCTCGATCAGGGTCATCTCAGCTCGCAACATGCTGATCTTGCGCCGAATTTCATTGATTTTGTTATCCATGATTTACTAGAACAAAAATAGAACATATTGTCAAGTCACGATCCAGCAAACGAGGCAAGCAATGAGCGTGGCAGCGGTAAGATATGGTGGGGTTGCGGAGCGCCTTGGCGGGCTGATGACCCGCGCCCAGGCGCTGCGGTTGAGGAGCCTTGCCGAGGAGGCCTATCAGCCGAACCAGTACGCGCGCGACCTGACGTCCGAGGAAGCCGAACGGCGCATCGATGCGCTGAAGGCGGAGATCGCGCTGGCGGATTCTTTCTGAACCGTCCACGCCAACCAGGCCGGACATCCCCTTAAGGCTTTGATATAGCGGCGCAGCTAGGTCTGTTCCGGTTATTGCTGCGTTGTCCTATTGCTGCTTGGTCCTGGGGGAGCCTGACGTGCTGGAGCTGGAGAAGCGGTCGCCGCTTGCGTTCCCGATTACGCTGAAGGACGGGCGAACGCTCGCGACGGTTGGCGACGCTGCGGACTACCTGTCCGCGCTGAACCTGGATCAGCGTGAGCGCAGCTACTGGAAGACGGCGATCATGATGTTCAACAACGCCATGCGCGAGCCGGGTTATCTGAAGATCGCAACCATGAACCTCCGGTCCGCGCTCGTGTATGACCGCCTGGTCGACGACGTTGGCTCCTGATTGTGGTGCGGCGGCTACAGCCGAATCGACTGATGTTGCGTAAGGCACTGTTCGTTATGGCCGCAAACAAGGTAACGGCGGTACACGCGACGGCCGGGCGCGCAATGCACTTCAGCCGTACTCTCGGGCCGCCTTGGAGGGCCAAGGGAACACCAGGGCGGCCCATTTCTTTTCAAAGCAATTTTGCGCGGACGAACAGCATCCGCAACGCGTTGGTCGCTTGCACCGTCAGCATGGCGTTCCCGGCCGCTCTCTCGAGCGCAACCAGCGCCTCGTCATGCAGCGAGCGGAACTCCATCCATTCGACGGCGCTGAGATTGCTGATGAAGCGATAGGCCTGGCCGACGGTCGCGAGCGTCACCGTCTCGCCGTTCAGCCGCACCTTGAACGTCGCCTTCAGCGGCGTGTCGGATTTGGATACGTCACCCATGGCGGGGTTGTGCGCCGCGCTGCGTTAATGTCAATCTAATTTCTCTGCGTCCGCCTCGGTGCGTCGGCCCCAATGAATCGCAATGTCTGTTAGCGTTTCGTGGGGGTGATTCGTGACTGATCTTGCCAACACAGCCTATCTCGATGCGCTCAATGCCGAGCAGCGCCGTGCTGTCGAGCACGGGGTCGGCAAGGATTGCATCGTCGGCGCGCCGCTGTTGGTGATCGCGGGCGCGGGGTCCGGCAAGACCAACACGCTCGCCCATCGCGTCGCGCATCTGATCGTCGCCGGCGCCGATCCGCGCCGTATCCTGTTGATGACCTTTTCGCGGCGCGCCGCTGCCGAGATGGCCGGCCGCGTCGAGCGCATTGCGCGCCGCGTGCTCGGCGATCGCGCCTCGGTCATGACCGATGCGCTGAGCTGGGCCGGCACGTTCCACGGCATCGGCGCGCGGCTGCTGCGCGAATTCGCCGAACGTATCGGCCTCGACCCGGCCTTCACGATCCATGACCGTGAGGATTCCGCCGACCTGATCAACCTGGTCCGCCACGATCTCGGTTTCTCCCGTACCGAAAGCCGGTTCCCCACCAAGGGCACCTGCCTTGCAATTTACTCGCGCTGCGTGAACGCGGAGATGCCGATCGAGGCCGTGCTCGGCCAGTTCTTCCCGTGGTGCTCCGGTTGGGCCAGTGAATTGAAACAGCTGTTCGGCGCCTATGTCGAAGCCAAGCAGCGGCAGAACGTGCTCGATTACGACGACCTCCTGCTCTACTGGGCGCAGATGGTGACGGACGCCGCGCTGGCCGAGGAGATCGGCGGCCGCTTCGACCATGTGATGGTCGACGAATATCAGGACACCAACCGCCTGCAGTCCTCGATCCTGCTCGCGCTCAAGCCCGCGGGACGCGGGCTCACCGTGGTCGGCGACGACGCGCAGTCGATCTATTCGTTCCGCGCCGCCACCGTGCGCAACATCCTCGACTTCCCGGACCAGTTCAGCCCGGCCGCCGAGATCGTCACGCTCGACCGCAACTATCGCTCGACGCAGCCGATCCTGTCGGCCGCCAATGGTGTGATCTCGCTCGCCAAGGAACGCTTCACCAAGAACCTGTGGACCGACCGGACCTCGACGCACAAGCCGCTGCTCGTCACGATCCGCGACGAGGCCGATCAGGCCCGTTACATCGTCGAGCAGGTGCTGGCCAATCGCGAGGAAGGCGCCTTGCTGAAGCACCAGGCGGTGCTGTTCCGCACCTCCTCGCATAGCGGGCCGCTGGAGGTCGAACTGACCCGCCACAACATTCCGTTCGTGAAATTCGGCGGGCTCAAATTCCTCGACACCGCGCATGTCAAGGACATGCTGGCGCTGCTGCGTTTCGCCGCCAATCCACGCGACCGGGTCGCAGGTTTTCGCATCCTGCATCTGTTGCCCGGCATCGGCCCGGCCTCGGCGCAGCGGGTGCTCGACCGCATGACCGAGGCCGCCGATCCGATTGCTGCGCTCGTCGTGCTGCCCGCTCCGCCTCGCGCCGGTGCGGACTGGCGGCTGTTCGTGGAGGCCATCGAGAACCTCCGCTACTCGGAATGGCCCGTCGACATCGAACGCGCCCGCCTCTGGTACGAACCGCATCTCGATCGCATCCACGAGGACAGCGAGGTGCGCCGCGCCGATCTCATTCAGCTGGAGCAGATCGCCGCCGGCTACCCGTCACGCGAACGTTTTCTCACCGAACTCACGCTCGATCCTCCCGATGCGACCAGCGACCAGGCTGGCGTGCCGCTGCTCGATGAGGATTATCTGATCCTGTCGACGATCCATTCCGCCAAGGGGCAGGAATGGAAGTCCGTCTATGTGCTCAATGTCGTCGACGGCTGTATGCCCTCCGACCTCGGCGCCGGCACGTCGGCCGAACTCGAGGAGGAGCGCCGCCTGCTCTATGTCGCGATGACCCGCGCCAAGGACGATCTGCATCTGCTGGTCCCGCAGCGCTTCTTCGTTCACGGCCAGGCCGCCAAGGGCGACCGCCACATGTACGCCTCGCGCACCCGCTTCATCCCGGAGCGACTGCTGCCGATGTTCGAGCGGACCACTTGGCCGCGCGCCGCGGCCGCGCAGGCATCCCAGGCCAACCGCGCGCCGCCGATCGACATCGGCGCCCGGATGCGCGGCATGTGGCGCTAATGGCGGAACGATTCTTGACGGGGCCTGGAACGAACGTGACTAGCCCGCGTTGAGGCGACGTTCGTAATCGGCAAACGACCATCCCCGACGGCTTCGGCGCGCAGTTGTACGCTGGAGCCGTCTTTTTTGCTCCGCGTCAATTCACGCGAAGGCCCATTCACGCAGGAAACAATGTGACGGGCTGGTCGAAGCCCTTCAGGGTGTAATCGGCACTGGCTGCCGTGATCATGTCGCGGGTTCGATTCCGCACGGCCGTCGTCACAAGAATCTCGCCTGATTTGGCGGCCGCCTGCGCGCGCGCCGCGCGATTGACCACCGTGCCGACTGCCGTCAGGTCGCGGTGGGCCTGGCCGAACTCACCGAAATTGGTGTCACCGCTATCCATCCCGATTCCGATGCCGATCTCGATGTCGCCGGCTCCGATCGCCCGCACCAGCGCGTCGTGCCTGTCGCGAAAACTGCGCTGGATCTGGCGTGCCGCGAGCAAGGCCTGCACGGCATGATCGTCGCGCCGCACCGGGAAATTGAAGATCGCGAACACGGCGTCGCCGATGGTCTTGTTGAGGATGCCGTCATAGCGCCAGATCGCGGCGGCGCAGTCGTCGTAGAACGCGTCGAGCAGCGAGGTCAGCCCGTCCTGCGCGATGGTCTGCGTCAGCGTGGTGTAGCCGCGCAGATCGGCGAACAGGATGGTGGCGTCGATGGTCACGGCGCGCGCCTTCATGATTTTCGAGAAGGCCATCTCGCAGATCGTGCATGTGTTCGGGTTCATGCGGCTCGGCCGGACGCCGAACAGACGGAACGGCGCCGACAAGGGGCCGCGCAACGGGATCGGCATATGCAGGTTTTGCCAGCAGCCAAGGCAGATCGTTGCAGGTTCCGGCGTCATCGGCGGATCACCTGCTGTTCCAGCCATGAAACCCGGGGCCCCTTGGCATGCTGGTTCATGGGCGTTCCCAATCGAGATTGCCGCGCTCAGGCGGTCGCCACGAAACTCACTCCAATTCGCGTCTTCTTGCTCCAAATCACCTGGCACTCATACACGACCGAGGCGTCGCGGGCCATCACCAGCCGGAATCTGTGCGGGACGAAGGCCGGATTCTCCACTTCAATGGCTGCTCCCTCCGGCGAGATGTTCACGATCGTGCAATGCATGACCGAACCGCCCGACGAGACATAGCCGGGTTCATTGACTTCGGTTCGCGGATGCTTGCGCTTTTCGTCCACCCGGCTGCTCCCCGCTTCCTCCACGCAAACGTGAGCGATCGGCATTGCAGAAGTCAACGGCTCCGGCGGCTCACATCGGGCTTTCGCACCACCATTTGTGCGCAGCAGTAAGCCGGACCGCTTATCGCGCCAATGCAGATGAGCCCCGCGTCGGCGCGGCTTGTCGTTCGCGCTGGCGCGAGGATAGCCTTATCCTATGGGCGATGCGCTGGCGCGACGCACGCTCCGAACAATAATGAACAGGCGCCATGGGGAGACGCGCCATGTTCGAGATTCTCGATCGCCGGACGACTCTGACCGCCAACCAGATCAAGATCCTTGCGGCGGCCATCATCGGCGATGCGCTGGAATTCTTCGACTACTTCCTGATCGGCTTCGTGCTCGCGTTCCTGATCGGGCCCTGGAAACTCACCTTCGGCCAGTCGGCCACCGTGCTGATGAGCTCCGGCATCGGCGCCATCCTCGGCGCCTATCTCTGGGGCTGGCTCGCCGACCGGGTCGGGCGGCGTATCGTCTTCATCGGTACGGTGCTGAACTTCTCGATCGCGACCGGCCTGCTCTATTTCACGCCCGACAATGGCTGGGTCTATCTGGCGATCCTGCGCTTCTTCGTCGGCACGGGCGTCGGCGGTCTTTATTGTGTCGACCTGCCGCTGGTGCAGGAGTTCATGCCCTCGCACAAGCGCGGCTGGGTCGGGGGCCTCGTCACCTGCGTGATCCCGCTCGGCGTCGGCCTCGGCGCGGTGCTGGGAGCCGTCATGGGAACCGATCAGTGGCGGCTGTTGTTTGCGATCGGCGTGCTGCCGTCGGTCCTGGTGCTGCTGGTTCGGATCTGGGTCCCGGAGTCGCCGCGCTGGCTGTGCCGGCAAGGACGCTATGACGAAGCCCGCAAGTCGCTGGCCTGGGCGCTGCAGGTTCAGCCCTCCGAACTGCCGTTGCCGAGCGCTGCCGACGCCGGTCCGATCGTCACGACGAGCTGGTTCGACCTGTTCAAATATCCGCGCAGCCTGATCGTCTCCTGGCTCGGCAATGCCGGCGCGCAGACCGGCGTCTACGGCATCACGCTATGGGCGCCCGCGCTGTTCGTGCTGCTGCTGAAGGTGACGCCGCAGGAAGCCGCCAAGATGATGATCCTGCTCAGCGTCACCGGCTTCCTCGGCCGCATCTCGTTCTCCTATTTCTCGGAGTTGCTCGGGCGGCGCGTTGCCGGCGGCCTGCTCGGCTTCGGCGCCGGCGCGCTGACGATCATTGCCGGCTACCACTACGACGCGACTTTGTTCGGCATGTCGGCGTTCTGGCTGCTGCTGGCCGCCGCCTTCTTCTTCGCCGATGGCGGCTTTGCGATCGTCGGACCCTATGCGGCGGAGGTCTGGCCGTCGCATCTGCGCACCACGGGGATGGGGTCGGCCTATGGCTTCGGCGGCATCGGCAAGATCATCGGGCCGGTCGGGCTTGCGCTGATCGTCGGTTCGAACAACTACCTCAAGCCCGACGTGCCACTGACCCAGATCCCGACCGCCTTCGTCTATCTCGGCTGCTGGTTCCTGATGGCGGGTGCCGTCTATTTGTTCTTCGGGCTCGAGACCCGGGGCAAATCGATCGAGCAGATCGACAAGGAGCTCAACGCGACGGCCGACGTCGCGGCCTCGGCAACGATCCGGCGCGCCTGAGGGAGGCGAACATGAATGTGACTTCTGCCGACCTTACCGGTGATCGCGACGTGATCGCCCGCGCCGAGGCGATCAGGGACGCGGTGGCGGCCGCCTCCAACGATATCGAAACGACGCGCCGCCTGCCGCCCGACCTGCTCGACCGGCTGCATGAGGCGCGGCTGTTCCGCCTGCTGCTGCCGCGTTCAACCAACGGGATCGAAACCGATCCCGTCACCTTCTTCCATGCCATCGAGACCATCGCCAAGGCGGATGCCTCGACGGCGTGGTGCCTGAGCCAGGCCGGCGGCTGCGCGATGTCGGCGGCCTATCTCGACCTGCCGGTTGCGCAGGAGGTGTTTGCCGACCCGCGTGCCGTGCTGGCCTGGGGGCCCGGCCCGAAGGTCAGGGCGATCGAGTGCGAGGGGGGCTACCGCGTCACCGGGGTCTGGTCGTTTGCCTCGGGCGGGCGGCACGCCACCTGGCTCGGCGCGCACTGCCCGGTCTATGCCGCGGACGGCTCGCCGCGCCGGGATGCCAATGGCGAGCAGATCGAGCGCACCATGCTGGTGCGGACCGAGGACGTCGCATGGACCGACATCTGGAACACGGTCGGATTGCGCGGCACCGCCAGCGACCAGTTCGCGCTCGACGACTTCTTCGTCCGCGCGGACCATTCGATCACCCGCGAATTCGACCGCGAGTGCCGCGAGGATGGCCCGCTGTACCGGATGAGCAACCACACCTGCTATCAGATCGGCTTTGCCGGGGTCGCCTGCGGCATTGCGCGCAGCGCGCTCGACAATTTCGTCGATGTCGCCCGCAACAAGGTGCCGCGCGGCATGAAGAAGACGCTGCGCGACAATGCGGTGGTGCAGTCCGGCCTCGCCCAGGCCGAGGTCAATCTGCGCGCCGCCCGCGCCTTCCTGCTGCAGTCGATGGCCGACATCTGGAAGGATCTGGTGGTTGGCCACAGCATCACGGTCGCGCAGCGCATGACGATCCGGATGGCGGCCACGCACGCTATCCACAAGGCGCGGGAAGCCGTCGATTTCGCCTACAACGCCGCCGGCGCCACCGCGATCTTCGACGGTCATCCGCTGGAGCGGCGCTTCCGCGACATCCACACCGTGACCCAGCAATTGCAGGGCCGCTTCAGTCACTTCGAGACGGTCGGCGCCTGGATGCTGGGTGTCGAGGCCGACCTCAGCTTCGTTTAACCCGATTTCTCAAGGAGAAGAACCATGCCATGGGGTGGACTACAGCATTACACCATCGAGCCGCAGGATCTGGAGAAGACCAAGGAGTTCTATTGCGACGTGCTCGGGCTCGAGAACGGCGAACGGCCGCCGCTCGATTTCCCCGGCTACTGGCTCTATTCCGGCGGCCAGGCCACAGTCCATCTAATGGGCACCCGCAAGCCGCGCGACGGCATCGTGGTGCGCGGCACCGAGAAGAAATATGAGGACACCGGCCGCCTCGACCATATCGCCTTTGCCGCCAGCGACGTCGAGGCCGTGCGCAAGCGCCTGCAGTCGAAGAACGTCACCTTCCGTGAACAGATCGTGCCGCGCACCGGCGACACCCAGATATTCCTCTACGATCCAGACGGCGTCGGCGTGGAGCTGAACTTCCCGAAGAGCTGAGCACCGCCGCTCCCGGATCGCGATGGCAAGTTTTGTCGGCCATCCATGGCTTCGTTCGCGCTCGCGCTTGCGCTGTGGATGGTTCCCGACAAGGCCCTGACTCGGCCATCACTCGGGCGTGATCCGGTCCGTTTTTCTTCAACATTGAATGACGAATTAACCGGGCCGCGCCGCTGCGGCAGAATAGCCGGGTGCTGCGCCTTTAACCTACCCCAGGGCATGGTGGCCCGGCTATTCGTCCCCACTCGGCCGGCGACGGGACCTAAGTTTTGGACCTTCGCTCTTTGGCTCCTTGTTTGAGCATGATCTTTTCGGAAAACCGCTTCGCACTTTTCCGGATCATGCTCTAGTCGAGCCCGCGTTCGTGGCTCAGGCGGACCATTTCGTTGATGAAGATTTGTTTCTGCTTGTCGTCGAGGCTGGCGAACAGCGGCTCTGCAGCGTCGGCGACGCCGCGCTGATCGACCGCCCGGTCATTGAGGAACTGGGCCTCGTTGCGCATCTGCTCGATGATGTCATCAGGCGGATCGCGCTGCGCCCGCGCGATGCGCAGGTTGAGTCGGTCGGCGCCGTTGTGGCCGAGATAGTGCATCGCACTGTTGAAGCCGGCCCAATTCTTCTCCTGCTCCGGCGTCAGGTTGAGCTCCTTCTTGATCCGTTCGATGTTGGCATCGCTGTTGGCGACGATCTGTTCAGCGGTCAGCTGCGGCGCGCCGGCCTGGGTCAGCACGGTCGGCGCTTGTTTCGCGCCCTTGTCCTTGGCGGCGGCCTTGGCCGACTTGGAGGCCTTGGCGCCGGCCGCCGGGGCCTGTGCATTCTTGCCGCTGCCGGTGGCGTTATTGCCATTGTTGCCGGTCAATACCCCGGTGACGCCGGTCACCACCCCGACAACGCCGCCGATCGCTCCGCCGAGAACGCCGCCCACCGGCCCGGCGGCCTTGTTGCCCTCGCGCGCACCCTTTTCGACGCCCTGCACGATCTGCGCATCGACCATATGAGGCACTGCGAGCAACGTGACGGTGGCGGCCCCAACCGCGGCGCACAATCTCCATTGCGCTCGCAGCTTCGCTACCGGGATGAGCATGATCGGGTCTCCGTGATCGGTGGTGGATTGCGGAATTGATGCGAGGTCAGGTTCGACGCATCCGGACTTTAGCGTTTCCCACTTCGGCAAGTCTATCGGCCGCGCCGGGCATCACCATGGAGGAACAGGGTTCGCGGAGGCTTGACCGGAAACCTGCGGCTCAACCGCGCACCGTCAGCAACCTTGTCTGCGTCACCCTTTGCGTGCATCGCAGCATGATCGCAAGACGCGCGCCAAACCGCCGGCAACCGCAACGATGCGAACGACACTGCCTGCTATTTGACCACAACGTTAGTTCTACGTGGCATCAGCATCTCGTTTCTCGACAGATGCCGGTAATTCTGTTCTGATCGGTGTCAACGCAATCCCGCGACGTCGCGCAAACGCGATGCACAAAAACAACAACGGGATTCAAAAAAGTCTTTTGTCCGTCGGCTACCAGGGAGGGAATGCCATGTTACGGAAGAAGCTCTCGCGCCGAGAATTCGTCGCGGCGACAGCGCTGTCATCGGCCGCGCTGATTACAGCCCCCTACGTACGTGGCGCCTACGCAGCCGGAAAGCTCTCGATGGGCTTCTGGGATCACTGGGTGCCCGGCGCGAACAGTGCGTCCACCGAGCTGGTCAATGAATGGGCTGCCAAGGAGAAGGTCGAGGTCCAGATCGACTACATCACCAGCCAGGGCAACAAGAACATCGTCACCATCGCCGCCGAGGCGCAGGCGAAATCCGGTCACGATATTTTCCAGATGCCGACATGGTGGCCGCAGGCCAATGCCGAGCTGCTCGAGCCAGTCAACGACGTCATGGATCCGCTCATCAAGCTGAACGGCGATGTCAATGGCACGGTGAAATATCTCGGCCAGGCCGGCGGCAAATGGCTCGGCGTTCCCGCCAGCGTCGGCAGCCAGATCAAGGGTCCCTGCTCGCGCATCGACCTAATGAAGAAACACGCCAACATCGACGTACAGGAAATGTATCCGGTCGGAAGCGAGCCGAAAGCCGATAACTGGACCCTCGATACGTTCCTCAAGGCGGCTGAAGCCTGCCACAAGGCCGGATTCCCGTTCGGTATCGGCCTTGGCGAAACCAGCGACAGCGTCGACACCGCCGGCGCGATCTTCCAGTCGTTCGGCGCGCACCTGGTCGATGCCAAGGGCAACCTCACCGTCAAGACCGACGCGGTGCGCCAGGCCCTCGACTACTACAAGAAGCTGCTCGCCTTCCTGCCGCCCGATGTGTCGGCATGGGACGACGCGTCCAACAACAAGTGGCTGGTCGCCGGCAAGGGCGCCATGATCCTGAATCCACCGAGCGCATGGGCGGTCGCCAAGCGCGATGCTCCGCAAGTCGCGGAGCAATGCTGGACGCACGGGTTCCCGGCGGGGCCGAAGGGACGCTTCGCGCCCTATCTGCCGTTCTTCTGGTCGATCTGGTCGTTCTCGAAGAACAAGGAGGCGGCCAAGAGCCTGCTCACGCACCTGTCGCAACCTGCATCGATCGAGAAGATGGTGGTCGCCAGCGGTGGCTATGACCTGCCGGCCTACGAAAAGCTCACGACCCTGAAGGTCTGGGCGGAGCAAGCGCCGCCAAAGGGGACGCTCTACCACTATCCGAACCCCTACAAGCACCAGACGCTGTCGATTGCGGCCTCGCCCGCGCCGCCCAAGATCGCGCAGCAGATCTACTTCCAGGCCACCCTGACCAAGATGTGCCTGCGGTATTACCAGGGTGAAAGCATGGAAAAGACGCTCGCCTGGGCCGAGGGCGAGTGCGAAGGCTTCATGCGAAGCTGACGACAAGCGGGGTCTCGCGCGACCGCCCGTAATGGTGGCCGCGCGAGGTCCCGTCTTCACATCCCAGCCGCCGAACCGGCGAGCTGTGCAACCAACCCGCGCGAGGGACCTGCGTTATGGTTGATGTCGCATTCCAATCCAACCGCGCAGCCGCTGCCCAGACGGGACGAAGGCGCGCCGGCCTGCGCAACGCGCTGCGGCGCAAGTCGATGGCTGCGTTCCTGATGACCTTGCCGCTGATCCTCCTGATCGCGATCCTGGTGCTCTACCCGGCCCTCTACTCCTTGCACCTCGCGACGCTGAACAAGGCGATGACGAAGTTCGTCGGGTTCGGCAATTTCGAGTTCCTGTTCAAGCGCGACACCTTCTGGCTGGTGGTCAAGCAGTCCTGCATTTTCGCGATCTCGGCGGTGATCTTCAAAGCCCTGATCGGCTTCATCGTCGCGCATTTCGTGCACAACGTACCCGCCAACAAGCAGCGCAAGTGGCGCGGCATGCTGCTGGTGCCGTGGGTGATCCCGCCGGCGATGAGCACGCTGGCATGGCTCTGGCTGTTCGACCCCTCCTACAGCGCCTTCAACTACACGCTTTCCTTCTTCGGCATCGGGCCGATCCCGTGGACCGGCGATGCGATGTGGGCGCGCTTCTCGGTGATCCTGGTCAACGTCTGGTACGGCGCGCCATTCTTCATGATCATGTATCTGGCGGCGTTGAAATCGGTACCCGACCAGCTTTATGAGGCGGCCGCGATCGACGGCGCCAATTGGTGGCAGCGGATCTGGTACGTGACCCTGCCGATGATGCGCAACATCATCGCGATCACGACGCTGTTCTCGCTGATCGTGACCTTCGCCAATTTCGACATCGTGCGCATCCTGACCGCGGGCGGGCCGCTCGACCACACCCATATCTTCGCCACCTGGGCGTTCCGCGTCGGCATCGAGGGCAGTGATGTGCCCCTCGGCGCCAGCGTTTCGCTGTTCATGGTGCCGATCCTCGCGGTCGCGGCGATCTTCATCCTGCGCGACATCACCAAACGCGGGAACGAAGCCTGATGAGTGCGCTGACGATCGACAAGTCCGGACCGACCCGCAAGGTCAAGTACGGCAGCATGAGCCGCGACCGCGCCTGGGCGCTACGCTGGTCCTATTTCTTCCTGGTGCTGTTTGCGATCTTCTCGCTGACGCCGCCGATCTACATGCTGATCACCTCGCTGAAGAGCAGCGCCGAAATCTCGGCCGCGACCAATCCGTGGTGGGTCTATCACCCGACACTCAGCAACTACATCGAGCTCCTGACCTCGAACCAGTTCCTGCGCTTCTTCTGGAACTCGGCCTGGGTCTCGATCATCGTGGTCACCATCACGATGCTGATCAGCGTGCCGGCGGCCTTTGCGCTGGCGCGGATGAAATTCTGGGGCTCGGCGACGCTCGCGACCGGCGTGTTCCTCACCTATCTCATTCCGGACAGCCTGCTGTTCATCCCGCTGTTCAAGATGTTCGCGGTGTTCGGGGACTGGACCGGCATCCAGCTGGTCAATCGCTGGTATGTGCTGCTGTTCATCTACCCGACGCTGACGGTGCCGTTCTGCACCTGGATCATGATCGGCTATTTTGCATCGATCCCGAAGGAGCTCGACGAGGCGGCGATCATCGACGGCGCGAGCTGGTTCCAGACGCTGACCCGGATCTTCATCCCGGTTGCCCTGCCCGGCCTGATCGCGGCCACGATCTTTGCCTTCACCGTCTCCTGGGCCCAGTTCCTCTATCCGCTGGTGTTCACGACATCGACCGATCAGCTGGTGCTGCCGGTCGGCATCATCACGACCCTGATCAAGGGTGACGTCTTCAATTGGGGACAGATCATGACCGGCGCCCTGCTCGGCGCCGCGCCGCCGCTGATCATCTACGCCTTCCTGATGGACTACTACATTGCCGGCCTGACCGCCGGTGCGACAAAGGGTTGAACTTATGGCTGACGTCAGTTTGCGGAAGGTTGTGAAGCGCTACGATGAGGTCGAGGCGGTGCGCGGCATCGACCTTGATATCGCCGACCATGAGTTCGTGGTGCTGGTCGGGCCGAGCGGCTGCGGCAAGTCGACGACGCTGCGGATGATCGCCGGCCTCGAGGACATTTCCGACGGCGACATCATGATCGGCGGCGACGTCGTCAACGACGTGCCGCCGAAGGACCGCGACATAGCGATGGTGTTCCAGAACTATGCGCTCTATCCGCATATGACCGTTGCCGAGAACATGTCGTTCGGTCTGCGGCTGAAGCACTATCCCAAGGCGGAGATCAAGAGCCGGGTCACCGAGGCCGCCCGCATGCTCGACATCACCGACCTGATCGACCGCAAGCCGAAGCAGCTCTCCGGCGGTCAGCGCCAGCGCGTCGCGATGGGCCGCGCGATCGTGCGCAATCCGAAGGTGTTCCTGTTCGACGAACCGCTGTCCAACCTCGACGCCAAGCTGCGCGTGCAGATGCGGATCGAGATCAAGAAGGTGCATCAGAAGGTCCGCACCACGACCGTCTACGTCACCCACGACCAGGTCGAGGCGATGACGCTCGCCGACCGCGTGGTGGTGATGAACCACGGCAGGATCGAGCAGATCGGCACGCCCAACGAGCTCTACCACAAGCCGGCGACCCGGTTCGTCGCAAGCTTCATCGGCTCGCCCGCGATGAACTTCGTGCCCTGTCGGCTCGAGGACACCGGCGGCAAGCTCAACGTGCGGCTGACCGATCGCCTCGCCTTCGCGCTACCGCCGGCACGCGCCGCCCGCTACCAGGCTCTCTCCCGCACCGACAAGCTGTTGCTGGGCATCCGGCCCGAGCACGTCATGGAGGCGCGGCCGCATGCCGAACCGGGCGTCGAGCCGTTCGACGCGACGCTCGACGTCACCGAGCCGATGGGAATGGAGACCCTGGTCTATTTCACGCTCGAGGGCACCCAGGTCTGCGGCCGGGTCAATCCCAATGCCGGTGCGCAGGATGGCAGCCCGCTCCGATTGGCTGTGGACCTCAACAATATGCATTTGCTAAACGAGGTGACCGGCGCCGTCCTTTGACGGCGCACAAGAAACCTCAAGGGCAGGAAATGGCCACCAACAAAAAGAAGATTTTCGTCACCCAGACTTTGTCGCCGGGGGCACGGGTGCTCCTCAACGAGCGGGACGACGTAGAACTCATCGAATTTCCCAACCTGATCTCCGCCAAGGACTTTCAGACCATGCTCGAGCAGCACGCGCCGGTCCATGGCGTGGCGCTCGGCGCAACCCGCTTCGGCGAGGCGGAGCTGGAGGCGTCCAAGGGCATGATGGTGGTGACCCGGATCGGTGTCGGCTACGACGCTGTCGATGTTCCGGCGCTGTCGCGCCGCAAGGTGCCGCTGATGGTCGCAGGCACCGCGAACTCGCCGTCGGTCGCCGAACAAGCCTTGTTCATGATGCTGACGCTGGCCAAGCGCGCGAACGAAATGCACGCGATGGTCAAGGACGGCACCTGGGCAAGCCGGCTCGGCGTGCTGCCGTTCGACCTCTACGGCAAGACCGTGCTGATCGTGGGCTTCGGCCGGATCGGCACCCGCACCGCCAAGCGCTGCCTCGCCATGGAAATGAACGTGCTGGTCTACGATCCCTACAAGCCCGCCAGCGAGATCACGGCGGCTGGCTGCGAGGCCGTGCCGAGCCTCGAAGCGGCGCTGCCGCGGGCGGATTTCGTCACGATCCACTGCCCGAAGAATCCCGAAACGGTCGGGCTGTTCAACGCCGCGCGGATCAGGCTGATGAAGCCGACCGCCTATCTCATCAACACTGCCCGCGGCGGCATCGTCGACGAAAAGGCGCTGCACGACGCGCTGGTGTCAGGCAAGCTCGCCGGCGCCGGCCTCGACGTGTTCGAGGTCGAGCCGCCGCCGGTCGGCCAACCCCTGCATGCCCTGCCCAACGTGATCATGGCGCCGCACGTCGCCGGCGTCACGGTCGAGGCCGTCGATCGCATGAGCGAGCAGACCGCACGCAATATCCTGAGCGTCCTGGATGGCAATCCGCTGCGCCAGAATGTGATCAACCAGGACGTCCTCGGCTGAGCTTTCAGCCTTCCTCGTTTGCGCGGCGGCCGATCCGAAAGGATCGGCCCGGCGATGCGGAGTAGCCACATGGCTTTCAAGGAATTCGGCAACTACGATGCGGTCGGTCTCGCCGAGCTCGTCCGCAACAAGGACGTGACGCCGAAGGAGCTGCTCGACGAGGCGATCGCGCGCACCGCCGCCGTCGATCCGAAGATCAACGCTGTCGTCGTCAAGCATTATGACTTTGCTGAGCGCCAGATCGCCAAGGGGTTGCCTGACGGTCCCTTCACCGGCGTGCCGTTCCTGCTGAAGGACCTCGATCTGCTCGAGGGCACACGCACTACGTCGGGTGCCAGCCTGCTGAAGGACTTTGTCGCTGATCACAACGGCACGCTGGCCCAGCGCTTTCTCGATGCCGGGCTTGCGATCTTCGGCAAGAGCTCGAGCCCGGAATTCGGGCTGATGCCGACGACGGAATCGCGCCTGTTCGGCCCGACCCGCAATCCCTGGAATCTCGACCATTCCTCCGGCGGCTCGTCTGGCGGCGCGGGAGCTGCGGTCGCAGCCCGCGTCCTGCCCGTCGCGCATGCCAGCGACGGCGGCGGGTCGATCCGGATCCCCGCCTCCGCCTCCGGCGTGTTCGGCATGAAGCCGACGCGCGCCCGCAACCCCTGCGGGCCCGATCGCGGCGAAGGCTGGGGCGGCTTCTCCGTCGGCCATGTGCTCAGCATCAGCGTCCGCGACAGCGCGGTCATGATGGATGCGATCCATGGCCCGGAGGCGTCGAGCCTCTATGTCGCGCCGCCGCCGGAGCGACCGTTCTCGCAGGAAGTCGGCCGCGATCCCGGCCATTTGCGCATCAGCTTCACCGACAAGTCGCCCTATGGCGATGCCATTGATCCCGAGATCGCTGCGGCGGTGCGCGACATAGCCAAGCTGCTGGCGGGCCTCGGCCATCATGTCGAGGAGCGCGCGCCGCCGCTTGCGGCCGATCCCGCCGCGGTCATGACGACCATCGTCGGCGGCAACACGGCACTGACCGTCCGTCTGCTCGAGCAGCGCGTCGGGCGCACCCTGACGTCGGATGATGTCGAGCGACTGACGCTCGCCAGCGCCCAGAATGCGACCAAGATGAACCCGGCCGACTACGTGGCCGCGCAGCTTGCAGCGTTCCAGATCTCGCGCGCGCTTGCGACCTTCTTCGAAGGTTGCGACATCTTCCTCAGCCCGACGCTGTGTGCGCCGCCGCTCCGCCTCGGCGAGCTGAACACGATGTCCGAGGACCTGACCCACATCGCGCCGGTGCTGCGCCGCTACATGCCGGGCACCTCGATGTTCAACATGTCCGGACAGCCGGCGATGTCGGTGCCGCTGGCCTGGAACAAGGCCGGTCTGCCGCTCGGCCTGATGTTCGCGGCCAAACTCGGCGAGGAAGGACTGCTGTTCCGCCTAGCCGGCCAGCTCGAACAGGTCCGCCCCTGGAAGGACCGGCGTCCGCCGGTTTGCGCCTAACGGCGCCTTCAAGCGAAGTGGGGACCACGCCTCGCGCCAGGAACGCGGGCCAGAACCGCCGGGGCTGACAAAGGATAGTCAGATCAGGTAGATAGGAACGGTGTCGGCACGATTCCGCGCGCCATCAGCCTGGGAGACCAAACCGTGAATGACCCGACCGACAATGCGCTGGCCGCAATCGCGAGCATTCTCGACCAGACGACCACACCTCCCGAGACCTCCAAATCGACCGACAAGACGGCGGACAAGCCAGTTGAGCCCGCAGCGGAGCCGCCGGCCTCGATAGCAATGCCGCCGCCTTTGCCGCCGTCCATCCAGGTCGTGTCCGTCACGGCCGTGTCCGTCGAGGCCGCGCCTGTCGAGCCGACGGCGGTCGAGCCGCCCCCGATCGAGGAGCCCGAACCGGTCGAACAGCCTGAGCCAAGTAAAGCTGAGGCAGGTGAACCGGAGCCGAGCGAACCGGAGCCGAGCGAGCCAGAAGCGGAGCCGATCCAGCCGCCGCCCCAACCGATCGAGGCCAATGGCTATTCGAAGTCCGGCCCAGGCCCGATGGCCGCGCTGCGCTTCCGCTGGACGGTGCGCCAGGACGGCGCCCAATATTATGTCGACGAGACCGTCGGCGAGGCATCGACCCCACTCGTCAACGGCCCGATGGAGCGGGACGCCGCGATCAAATTCGTCGACGATCGTGAGGCCCAAGCGCGGCGGCGTTTCGAGTATTTCAAGCAGGAGATGCTCAGCCGCACTGCGACAGTCTATCAGGCGAGCAAGGACGGCAACGAGGCCTGAGACGCGCTACGTGCCCCACGGGCATCGCAACAAGGTGCGGATGGAGAAGACCTCGATGTTTCGCGCGCTGGCCGGCCTCGCCTTCGCCTTGCTTCTGTCCACCGCACATGCACAGCAAGCGCCGTCCCGGCTCGATGAGATCGTCAAGCGCGGCATCCTGCGTGTCGGCATGACCGGCGACTATTTGCCCTTCACCTACCTCGACAAGGAAACCAGGGCCTTCCGCGGCTTCGATGTCGACATGGCGCAGTCACTCGGCAAGGCGCTCGGCGTGAAGGTCGAGTTCGTGCCGACATCGTGGCCGCAGATGACGAGGGATTTCGAGGCCGACGATTTCGACATCGCGATGGGCGGCGTCTCCATCACCTTCGATCGGCAGAAGAAGGGTCTGTTCTCGACGCCGATCATGCGCGAGGGCAAGACGCCGATCGCGCGCTGTGCCGACAAGGGCAAGTTTGAGACGATCGCCGCGATCGACAAACCGGGCACCCGAATCATCGTCAATCCCGGCGGCACCAATGAGCGCTTCGCGCGCGCCCATGTGAAAACCGCCGAGATCCGGGTCTTCAACGACAACACCAAGATCTTCGACGAGATCGCAAAGGGCGACGCCGACCTGATGATGACCGATGCGTCCGAGACGCGCTATCAGCAGAAGCTGCACCCCGGCGTGCTGTGTGCCGTGCATCCCGACAAGCCGTTCGACTTCGCGGAAAAGGCCTACTGGATGCAGCGCGACGTCGCATTGAAGGCGTTCGTCGACCAATGGCTTCACATCGCGCGTGAAGATGGCAGCTACGCGAAGATCTACGCCGCGTGGTTCGAATAACCTGCGTCACCGCGCATGATTTGACGCGCGCGGCCTGAAACCAGACCGCAATCCAGCGATTTGAACCTCAGCCGCAAGGATACGACTCATGTTCTGACCGTGATCTGGGACACGTTCAACAGGGTGGTCACCGGATAGCCTTGCGAACGGAGTTCCCTGCACTGGAGATCGAGATGAGAAAGCTTCTGGCGATCGCCGCGCTCGTGCTCGCGAGCACGGCCGCAGCGCAGGCGCAGTACACATTCGATTACGGCGGCCGCACCATTCGCATCGATCCCGATCGGGGCACGGTTTCGATCCCCGGCGTCTACGACAATACCGGCCGCGGCACCAAGCGCGCCAAACGCGAGGACACCGAGCAGAAGCGCAAGGCTCCCAAGGAAGCCATGACGGACGCCAGGACGGACACTAAGACGGATTCCCGGGCCGCACCGCCCGGCGCGCCCGCGGCGGCTGCTCCGCCCGCTCCGCCGGCCGTCGATCAGGCCGCCGTCCCGACGGCGCCTGCCGCAACAACGACAGAGCCGGCCAGCACGGGTGTTGCGGCCACGCCGCCTTCAGCTACAGCAGCGACCACACCGCCGCCGCCCGCGCCGCCAGCCGTCCAGCAAACTGCTGCGCCAGCTGCAAAGCCCACCAGCGCTCCAACCGTTGGTGCCACCGCGCCGAGCGCTCCGGCACCCAAGCCGCTTGCCAATCCCGTGCAAGCAGCAAACTCGCCACTTGGCGTCTGGCTCACCGAGGAGAAGGAAGGCAAAATCCGCATCGAGCAATGCGGCGCCAATCTCTGCGGTTACGCCGTCGACAAGAAATCGAACGCCAACGGCGAACAGGTTCTGATCAACATGAAGCCGGGCAAGGACAAGTGGAGCGGCCGCATCTTCGATCCGAACAGCGGCAGCACCTACGATTCCACCATCGCGATGAAGAGCCCGGACACGCTGCGCGTCCAGGGTTGCGCGTTCGGCGGCATGTTCTGCGGCGGCCAGACCTGGACGCGGGTGAATTGATCGGCCGGAACTCGTAGCCCGGGTGAAGCCAACGGGTCGCGCGAATGCGCGCCCGATGACAGGCTCCGCGAAATCCGGGATTCCCACCGCGCGTGAGACCGCACCGGATTGCGCTTCGCTCCATCCGGGCGACGGTCTCATAAATCAAAAGCCCCGCCCGATGAGCGGTGCTTTTCATCTTACGAACTGCTACGACGCTTCAGCCGACCTTGCCATTGTATTCCTCGTCGGTGACGTGCTCCATCCAGGTCGAATAGACGCCATCGAGCGCCTCCTGCATGGCGATGTGGGTCATGCTGTTGTCCGGCGAGGCCCCGTGCCAGTGCTTCTCGTTGGGCGGAATCCAGACGACGTCGCCGGGACGAATCTCCCTGATCGGGCCGCCCTTGGCCTGCACGCGCCCGATGCCGGAGATCACATACAGCGTCTGTCCGAGCGGATGGGTGTGCCAGGCGGTGCGTGCGCCGGGCTCGAACGACACGCGCGAGGCGTTGAGCCGCGCCGGCTCAGGTGCCATGTTGATCGGGTCCTGCAACACGGTGCCGGTAAAATTCTCCTTCGGCGCGCGGCGGGTCGGCCGCGAGCCGGAAACGTGGATGTCCATGGGGTTACCTCCCTTTCTTGACGTTATTTCTTGCTTGCGGCGTAGCGCACCTTGGTCTCGGCATTCATCGGATACAGGCCGGGCAGCTGGGCGCCATTGTTCACCTCGTTGACGATCCAGGCTTCCATCCGTTCCTGCTCCGGCCCCTCGGCCAGCACGTGATCGAGGAACGCCTGCGGGATCAGCACCGCACCGTCCTGGTCGGCCACCACGACGTCGTTCGGGAATACGGCAACGCCGCCGCAACCGATCGGTTCGCCCCAGCCGACGAAGGTCAGACCTGCGACTGACGGCGGAGCCGCGTAGCCGTCGCACCACACCGGCAGGCCGGTGCCGAGCACGCCCTCAACGTCGCGCACCACGCCGTCGGTGATCAGCGCCGTCACCCCGCGCTTGACCATGCGGGCGCAGAGGATGTCGCCGAAAATGCCGGCGTCGGTGATGCCCATGGCGTCGACCACGGCAATGCAGCCCGCCGGCATCGCCTCGATCGCGGTGCGGGTCGAGATCGGCGACGACCAGGATTCCGGCGTCGCCAGATCCTCACGGGCCGGCACGAAGCGCAGCGTGAAGGCCGGTCCGACCAGCCGCTTCTGCCCCGGCTTCAGCGGCTTGGTGCCGCGCATCCAGATGTTGCGCAGGCCCTTCTTGAGCAGGACGGTGGTGATGGTGGCGGTGGACACATGCGACAGCGTCGCGATCGCTTCGGCGGACAGTGACATCTGGAAAGAGTGCTCCGATGGAGGAAAAGACCGGCGCATGTTGCCGTGCAAAGGCCTTGCGTCAAGGGCTGCGCGAAAAAGCTGCGATCATCCAGATTTATCGCCGGCATGCCGATTAATTTATTGAAGTTGCTGCTTCATTTTGCACGAAGCGAATTCCGTTTTGCCTCGAAACACGCTAGCTTGATGGCTGACGACAGCGCTTGACCCAATGGCCGAACCCTTAAGTCCTCCCCGCCTTTTGCCGAGTGGCGACAGTGCCATCACGGTGGAATTCAGCCGCACCATCGATGACGCCGCCAACCGGCGGGTGCTGGCGCTCGACCGCGTGATATCCGCCGAGCCGATCGCCGGCATCACCGAGACCGTGCCGACCTACCGGTCGCTGCTGGTGCATTACGACCCCGTGCAGATCAGCTTTGATGCGCTCGGCGAGCAGTTGCTGGCACGCGCCGCCAAGGCGCCGCCGACCGAGACCGGAACGCGGCGCTGGCGCATCCCGGTGACCTATGGCGGCGAGCACGGCATCGACCTCGAGGATGTTGCGAAGGCGCTCAAAACCACGCCCGACCAGATCGTGGCGCGCCATGTCGCCGGCGACTATCGCGTCGCCATGATCGGTTTCACGCCGGGCTGGTCTTATCTCAGCGGACTGGAGAAGTTCCTGCACATGCCGCGGCGCAAGGATCCCCGGCTTCTGACCCCGGCCGGCACCATTTCGATAGGCGGCATCCAGACCGGCGTGCAATGCCTGGCCGGCCCGAGCGGCTGGCACCTGCTCGGCCGCACCCCGGTTCGAACCTACCAGTTGCATCGCGATCCGACCTTCCTGCTGGAGCCGGGCGACGCCATCACCTTCACGGCGGTCGACGCCAAGACCTTCGCCGAGCAGGACCGCGCCGCCGAGGCCGGCGAGTTCGTCGCTGAACTGGTGACGCCATGAGCAAGCTCATCGTCACCTCGATCGGCCCGGCAAGCTCGGTGCAGGACGGCGGGCGGCCGGGCTCGCAGCGCTACGGCCTGACGCCAAGCGGCGCGATGGACCGGCTTTCGCTGGCGGCCGCCAACACGCTGGTCGGCAATGACATGTTCGCCGCCGCGGTCGAGATCGGCCCGTTCGGCGCCACCTTCACCGCGCGCTGCGGCGCGGTGCGCGTCGGGCTTGCCGGCGCGTCGCGCAATGCGGATATCGGCGGCCGGCCGGTCGCGTTCGACAGTTCGGCGACGCTCGCCGAGGGCGAGACGCTCAACCTCGGCTTCGCGCGCGGCGGCTCGTTCAGCTATCTCGCGATCGAGCACGGCATCGAGGGCGAGCCGATGTTCGGCAGCCTCGCCGTCAACGCCCGCGCCGGGCTTGGCAGCCCCTACCCGCGGCCGCTGCAAAGCGGCGACGAGTTGACGACGCAGGCTGCAAGCGGCGCGCCCGAGCGCCGCATCGAATTGCCGGTCGCAACCGACGCGCCGATCCGCATCGTGTTCGGCCCGCAGGACGACGAGTTCGCCGAGGACAACAAGAAACTGTTGGTCGACAGCGAGTGGAAGATCTCGGCGACCAGCGACCGCATGGGCTATCGCCTCGAAGGTCCCGTCATCAAACATCTCGACGGCCACAACATCGTCTCCGACGGCACCGTGAACGGCAGCATCCAGGTGCCCGGCAACGGGCAGCCGATCGTGCTGATGCCGGACCGCGGCACCAGCGGCGGCTATCCGAAAATCGCGACCGTGATCACGGCCGATTTCGGCCGCTTCGCGCAGATCTCGGCCGGCCGGCCGTTCCGCTTCAAGGCAGTGACGATGGCAGAAGCGCAGGCCGAGGCGATCAAGTTCCACGAGCTGCTGCGTTCGCTGCCCGACCGCCTCCGCGGCGTCGAGGATTCTGGTCTCAACATCGAGGCGCTGCGGGATGCGAATGTCGCGGGTCAGGCCGTCAACGCCGTCGATGTGTCGACCTGGCAAGTTGCGCTACCCTAGAGCATCATCCGAAAAAGTGCGAAGCGGTTTTCCGATCAGATGATGCTCAAACAAAAGAGCCAATACGAACAACGGACGGATCGATCGTCATGACCTCAACCATCGACCTCAATTGCGATCTCGGCGAAAGCTTTGGCCCCTGGGAAATGGGCAATGATGCCGCGATGATCGAGCTTGCGACCTCGGTCAACGTCGCCTGCGGCTTTCATGCCGGCGACGCCGACATCATGCGCAAAACGGTCGAGCTGGCGAAGGCGCGCGGGGTCAGCGTCGGCGCCCATCCCGGCTATCGCGACCTGCACGGCTTTGGCCGCCGCCCGATGCCGGGACTGACGTCCTCGGAGATCGAGAACCTGATCGCCTACCAGATCGGCGCCCTGCAGGCGATCGCGACCGCGGCCGGCCACAAGGTCACCCATGTGAAGGCCCATGGCGCGATTTCCAACGTCGCCTGCGAGGACGACATGACTGCAAGGGCGATCGCCAATGCGATCAAGGCGGTCGATCCGAGCCTCGTGTTCGTGGTGCTCGCGAATTCGAAACTGGTGCGTGCCGGCGAGGCTGCCAATCTGCGCATGGCGCATGAGGTGTTCGCCGATCGCGCCTATGAGGACGATGGCAACCTGGTGTCGCGCAAGAAGCCCGGCGCGGTGCTGCACGATCCCAAGGCGATCGCCGAGCGCGTGGTGCGGATGGTGCAGGACGGCGCGGTCGTCTCGGTCACCGGCAAGGTGATCAAGATGCAGACCGATACCGTCTGCATCCACGGCGACACGCGCGGCGCCGTCGAGATTGCGCGCGGCCTGCGCGAGGCGCTGAAGCAGGCGGGCATCACCGTTGCGCCATTCAAGACCGCGCACTGAGCCGCGAACGCGCCGATCAAGGGCCGGCCGCCGCGCCGGCCCTTTTAGATTCCGTTAAGAGTCTTCTTAAACCCAAACTTGCCGTTTTGATTGCTAGGTGCAGCTTCCGAGCCTTTGATTGTCCTCTTAGGAAATTGGGTACGAAAGCATGTTCCGCACCAGCCTCTCCCTCGCCATCGCCGCGGTGGCTACCGCCGCCTTCGCCAGCGCGGCATCCGCCGGCTGCTACAGCTGCTATACGCCACCGCCGCAGCCGTGCACGACCTGCTATCAGGTGCAGAGCGTGCCGCCGCAATATCGCACGGTGCAGGAAACCGTGATGGTGGCGCCGGGCCGCGTCGTCGCGCATCGCACTCCGGCACAGTATCGCACAGTGATGGTGCCGAAGACGGTGATGGTCGCGCCCGAAGGCGTCGCCTATGAGCGCATCCCGCCGCAATACGCCACCCAGGAGCGCGTGCAGATGGTCTCGCCAGGCTATTCCTACTATGCGCCGGTTCAGCCGACCTGCAACACCTGCGGCGGCGGCTACGGATACGGTTACGGCTACTGAGCTGTCGGCATCCACCCGACACAAAGCCGCCGCCTGCGGATATCAGGCGGCGGCTTTGAATGTTCCGAAGAGCCTAGAAGGGGTGGACGGACAGCGTGCCGAACACGATGGCCGCGATCACCGCAAAGGCGCTGTACAGCGCCGCCGTGTGAATTCCAGTCCCAGACTTCCGTGAAATGTTTCGCGCGTAAAGGTGCAGGCGGGCTTCCGCCGATAGCTCGCGCATGGTCGATCTCCAACGCCCCATTCTCGGGCATATGGAATATCGTTCGCGGGCGGATTCAAGCGGGCGGCAAAAATAGCGATGCCGCCGCCTTCGGGAACCGGGTTCCGAGAGGAATATTCCCCCTCGCGCGCTCGGCCGAGAATCCTATTCGCTGCAATTCGAGGCGTCGGGAACCCGCGCCAGTCCCGCAATAACCGAAAATCTCGAAAACAACCCCATGCAAAGGAGCCGGAAGTAGATAGCTGACGCGCTGCCGCTGCACCTCAGGCCTTCCAGCGCCCGATCTTGAAGGCAGCTAGGTGGCCCGGAACGTCGCTCGGGTCGAACGGCGGGCCGGCGAACGCCCCGATAGCGCTGGAGGTCCCGGCCGCCTGCCCGGACGCGGCGTCGTAGAGGTCGGGCCGGAACACGGCCATGGCGGCTTTCAGCTCCTCCGGCCGGTACGGCGCCTGGCCCCAGCGAACCATCTGCGCATAGAGCCAGGCCGCCTGCCCCGGGTCAGGCCGCGCCGCCGCCTCGCGCCCGACCAGCAGATAGCGAGTGCTCTCGCGCATGGTGCCGTCGGGCGAGATCTTCAAATGGCCATCGAGCGTGCGCTGGATGACGCTGGCATCGACGCCGATCCGCTCGGGCTGCGCCAGGATGCGCGCGACCTCGGACCGGTTCTCGGGCCGCTCGATGAACTCCACGGCGCGCAGATGTGAACGCACCAGCGCCGCCACGATGTCGGGATGCTTCTCCGACCAGCTCTGCCGCACCGCCAGCACCTTCTCCACCGCGCTGAGCAGGATGTCCGAGACGAAATGCAGGATGTGGCCGATGCCGAGATCAACCGCGATCGAATTCCAGGGTGCGCCGACGCAGAACGCGTCGACATGGCCGTTGGCGAGACTGTCGACCATGTAGGGCGGCGGCAGCACCACGAGCTGGACATCCTCGTCGGGATCGACGCCGCCGGCGGCCATCCAGAACCGCAACTGGTAATTGTGGGTCGAGAACGGGAAGGTCATGCCGAAGGTCAGCGGCTCCGCCCCGCTCTTGCGCCGCTTTGCCACCACGCGGGCGAGCGCCTGTGCGGTTGCCATCGGATCGAAGCGGTCGCCATCGATCTCCTCCATCAGCGCCGCGTGCAGCGCCGGCGAGACCGTGATGGCATTGCCATTGAGACCGAGATTGAACGGCGCCGCGATCGGCACCTTGACGTGGCCAAGCCCGAGGCTGGAGGCGATCGCGACCGGCGCCAGCAGATGGGCGGCGTCGAACAGGCCGATGTTCAGCTTGTCGCGGACGTTCGACCACGACACCTCTCGCACTAGGGAGACGTCGAGCCCTTCGGCCGCGGCAAAGCCCTTGTCGACGGCTACGATCAGCGCGGCGGCGTCCACCAGCGGAATGAATCCGATGCGCAAGGATGTGGTCATTTCAGGAGCTCCGACGCCGTCAGGATCGATTGCGCGATCTCGCCGATTTTCTTCTTCTCGCGCATTGCGGTCGAGCGCATCAGCACGTAGGCCTCCTCCTCGGTGAGCCCCTTGACCTTCATCAGGATGCCCTTGGCGCGGTCGATCACCTTGCGCTCCTCCAGCGCATGCTTGGTGCGGTCGAGTTCGTCCTGCAGCTTGGCGAAGGCATTGAAGCGGGAGACGCAGAGATCGAGGATCGGCTTCATCCGCTCCTTCTTGAGGCCGTCGACGATGTAGGCGGAGACGCCCGCCTCCACCGAGGCCTGGATCGAGGCGGCGTCGCTCTGGTCGACGAACATCGCGATCGGCCGGCGGACGGCGCGGCTGACCTGGAACATTTGTTCCAGCACGTCGCGGCTGGGGTTCTCGAGGTCGATGACGATGATCTCGGGGTCGAGCGCATAGATCCGCGAGAGCAGGCTCTGCATCTCGCTGATATGCACGACGTCCGTATAGCCGGCCTCCCGCAGTCCTTCCTCGAGGATGGCCGCGCGGATCGGGCTCTCGTCGACGATGACGATCTTGGGAGACGATTCAGCGCTCATCGACAACTCTTAAGGCCCGGCAGACGCATCCATATCATGCCCGAAGCCCCGGGAAAGGGTTGTAATTCTCGGCAATTGGGACTAGCTCCTGCCCATTCATCAGGCAGATCAGAGATATGCAAGAGGCCGCCGCGCCGAAAGTGAGCTTTGTGTCCTTGGGCTGCCCCAAGGCGCTGGTCGATTCCGAGCGCATCATCACCCGGCTGCGCGCGGAGGGCTATGAGCTCGCGCGCAAGCATGACGGTGCCGACATCGTCATCGTCAATACCTGCGGCTTCCTCGACAGCGCCAAGCAGGAATCGCTGGCCGCGATCGGCGAGGCCATGGCCGAGAACGGCAAGGTCATCGTCACCGGCTGCATGGGCGCCGAGCCGGAGCAGATCGAGAGCGCCTATCCCGGCGTGCTCTCGATATCAGGGCCGCAGCAATATGAGAGCGTACTGGACGCCGTGCACCGCGCGCTGCCGCCGGCGCACAACCTGCATATCGATCTGGTGCCGCCGCAGGGCGTCAAGCTGACGCCGCGGCACTACGCCTATTTGAAGATCTCCGAAGGCTGCAACAACCGCTGCAGCTTCTGCATCATCCCGAAGCTGCGCGGCGATCTGGTGTCGCGGCCGGCCAATGACGTGCTGCGCGAGGCCGAGAAGCTGGTGAAAGCCGGCGTCAAGGAATTGCTGGTCATCTCGCAGGACACCTCGGCCTATGGCGTCGACCTGAAATACGCCGAGAGCCCGTGGCAGGATCGCGCCGTGCGCGCCAAATTCTTCGATCTCGCAAAAGAGCTTGGCGAGCTCGGCGCCTGGGTCCGGCTGCAATATGTCTACCCCTACCCGCATGTCGACGAGGTCATCGGCCTGATGACCGAGGGCAAGGTGCTGCCCTATCTCGACATCCCGTTCCAGCATGCGAGCCCGGACGTGCTGCGCGCGATGAAGCGCCCGGCCGCCCAGGAGAAGACGCTGGCGCGGATCCAGAAGTGGCGCGAGCAGTGCCCCGAGCTGACGCTGCGCTCGACCTTCATCGTCGGCTTCCCCGGCGAGACCGATTCCGATTTCGCCTATCTGCTCGACTGGCTCGATGAAGCCGGGATCGACCGCCTCGGCTGCTTCAAATACGAGCCGGTCGCGGGCGCCACGTCGAACGCGATCGGCAATGCCGTGCCCGACGAGGTCAAGCAGGAGCGCTGGAATGCGCTGATGGCGCGGCAGCAGAAGATTTCGGCAAGGCGTTTGAAGCGCAAGGTCGGCACCCGCCAGCAGATCATCATCGACGAGGTCGGTCCGACGGTGGCGAAGGGCCGGTCAAAGGCCGACGCTCCTGAGATCGACGGCGCCGTCTATCTCAGGAGCCGCCGCCCGCTCAAGGTCGGCGAGATCGTCACCGCCAGGATAGAGCGTTCCGACCAATACGACCTGCACGGCAGCGTCGCCGGTTTCTAGCCCCAGTCCGCTCCGTCGAGACCCTCTCGGATGCCAAATTGTTGGTCCAGGAGGAATACGATGAGCCGAGCAGATCTCTTGAGACAGGCGGAGAACGTGGAGCGCCACGCCGACCAAGCCACCGACGAGAAAATCAAGAGTACGCTAAAAAAGGACCCGATGATTATCGGCGCAAGGCCGCGCAGAAAATCGAAGTCGTGACCAGGCCGAGCTTTCCGCTTTTTCCCGTATTTCTACCGAATCATTAACCATTCTTAGGTATGCGCAGCGCCCTGCATTTTATGCCAAACTGTACATCAGGATTTTGCAATTCCGTCCTGGGGCTAGGGCCGACGCCGACCGCATGAATTTTAAGCGGGCGGCGTTGTGCTATCGGGGGTATAGCTTCGCAACCGAGGCGACCCAGCAGCCTTTCCGGGGCTAGGCGGCGGCGCTAGAGCCGCCCCAATTACGAGCGCCCCATTTGGAGCGCGACTTCATTGTATTGCGAAACAGGCTGGAACCGCGATGGGTCTCACGGGCTACCTCAACTTGACAATTGTAAAGCTCACTCTTGGCTGCCGCCGTCTGTTACAGATTATTGCGCGCCGAACTTCGCTTGCAATAATCTCCGGTATCCGCACCGGGAGAAATCCGAATGCAAGACATGAAGGCGCATTTGGAGAAGCTTCGGGTTGAGGCCGAGGAATGCGAACTGATCAGCAAGCTCGCGACCAACCCGACGAAGAAGGAGTTGTTCGCCAAGATGGCCGCCCACCACCGGCTGTTGGCCGATGAAGTTGAGCGCACGATGCGCGAGGCTAAGCCGTAGGTCTCAATACGATCCGTTGGAACCTTCGCAAAAATTCGAACTTAGCTACTCGTTTCGGACTGGAACCTAACGGGGAAGCAATGGGCGAGATACGCCGTCGCGTAATCCAAACGCTTGAAGAGCGGCTGGCTGGGCAGGCAAAAGAGCTGCGCGAGCGAGCCAGGGCGATGCCGGCAGGCGTCGAGAGAGAGGCCCTGCTAAAGCGGGCCAAGCAGACTAAGGCGGGATCGAAAAAGAGCGAGTGGTTGCTTTCGCCCCGACCGCCAGACCACTAGGAACCCATTCCGGTTTTCTTGATTTGGAGGTAATTGCTAGATCAAGGCGGCTGGTCCAATGCCTCGATATTACTTCGACCTGAAAGACGGCAACGGTATCGTTGTTGATGAGGAGGGCATGGACCTCCGGGATTTGGAGGCAGCGCAGAACGAAGCAGCGCTGTCGTTGGCTGGCATGGCGCGCGATGCGGTGGCGACCGCCCACCGCGCTGAGCAAATGGAGATTGGGGTCCGCGACGACAACGGCGCCGTGATGCTCGTTCGCTTTTCCTTCGAGATCAGCCGCAAGAAAACGAGCTGATTTCAAACCAACGCATTACCCTGGGGTCCTCGTTTGTCGCAGCGAGTGTCCCAACCAGTCCGCTCATCATCAGGCAAAAAACGGCCCCAGCACCTTTGGGGGCCTAAGGGCCGGTGCTGAGGCCGGTAGTACCTATGATGAATCGGGACGTGACCCGAGGTTTCCAAAGCTAACACCGGTGTCGGAAATTGCTACTCCTTCCCGATGACGATTGGATGTCTTGGTTTGTCGCAGCAAGTTTCCTAACCGGACGGCGCAATAAGAAAAGGCCCCAGCGGCGAAGCTGAGGCCAGTGTGAAGCTGGGCGTCTCGGTGCCGGTAGCGGTGCGGCACCGAACAGGGCGATCAATGCAACCGCAAGCGCTTCGTTCCTACTCATAAAAGAGGCCCCAGCATCCGGATCATGCTGGGGCCAGCTGGATCGCCGAGTAGCAGCGATCGTCGTTACTAGGGCCGAAAAAATAGGAAATGAAAATTACCTGCCCGTTGGTCGGATCATCTCAAACGACGCCCTGGTCCGAAAATAAACCGTGTGAATCCTGGCGGGACAATTCGCCGCTTTTTCCTTCTCTCGTTCAGGAACCGCTTGGAGACGCATCCGGCGCCGAACCGCGTCATTGACGCGCCGCCCTGAACAGCGCAGAGGCCGATTATCCGTTGTGTTTTTTTGCTTGGATGTTCTTGACAACGCCAAATCGCGTTCTAATTCCATCACCGCGCGGTCATCCGTTAAGGGTGCCGGCGCCCTGGACGCCAGTCGGGTCCAGGCAAACGGGCACCGGTCGTGTCCGGTGCTTCTCATACCCATCTTGCTCTTTGGAGGATTTGGCTATGCGCACATACGACTTCTCCCCCCTTTTCCGGTCGACAATTGGATTCGATCGCCTCTTCGACTTGGCCGAAACGGCCCAACGAGCGACCGAAGACAACTACCCGCCCTACAATATCGAGCGACTTTCCGAAGACCGCTACCAGATCGCGCTTGCGGTCGCGGGCTTCTCGCCGGACGAGATTTCGGTTACCGCCGAGCAGAATGTCCTGACGATCGAAGGCAACAAGGTCGAAAAAGCTGACCGGGATTACCTCTATCAAGGCATCTCGACCCGCCGATTCAGACGGCAATTTAGCTTGGCCGACCATGTTCTGGTGAAAGATGCCGCGTTCGACAACGGTCTACTCAAGATCGAGCTGGCGCGCGAAATTCCGGAAGCCATGAAGCCGAGGCGGATCGCAATCAACGCGACGCAGCCAAGCCGGCCGCAACGGCTCGAGTCCGCTGCAGCCTGACAGGCGAGAAGCCGCGTCCGGATATGCCGCACGCGGCTTCGATCACCCAATTCTCGTCTTGGAACGGAGGCAAACATGCGGCCGACGACCGCGAATGTCATTTCCTTGAATGTATCTGACCGCAAAGAGGCACGGTTTAATCATCCCCGCGAAGTCTTGGCGGATCTGTCCCTGACCACGGAAGAAAAAAGGGCTCTCTTGGCGTCATGGGCATCTGACGCCGCCGCGGTTCCGTGCCGCCCAGGCTTACGGGCACCACGGGATCTACGATCACCGGTCAGGATCGCGGCTATTCTCGACGCCCTATGCCGTCTCGACAGCGATCCTCATCATCCGCCGGGAGGTAAACCTCGTCGTCTTCGCTCAACCGTGCGTCCGCTGGCCGCTTAGGAGGGTGACATGAACGACATCAACCTTCCGAAACACGTCGTGGACAGGATCGAAGCCCGCTGGGGTGCCCGGCAGGTCTCGACAAAAGAAAAGCGCGAGATCGTCGACCGCCAGCTCGAACAGCTTCGGGCGCATCGCAACAACATCCAGCGGTATCGATGGCTACTCAGCACACAGCTGACCGAGCTCGAGCGCAACTTCATCGAACGACGTCTGTCCGAGGAATCCTCGGCGACGGAAAATCTGGCGACCGGGATTCCCCTTCCCGTCCATGAATGGCAACTACCTGGCACTGCCAGTCGATCGGAAGGTGCCTCACCATGAGGACGACGCAATTTCTGATACGTGGGAGCCAGAAGGTGATTAGTCACTATCAATTTTTGTTGGACACAGCCGAATCGCAACAGGAGCAGGAGACGTTCGCGAAACGGATCGAAGAAGAGAAGCGCAACCTGGAACGGCTGCAGGCTGATCTCGCTCGGCCAGCCCAAGCGGCCTGATCAGTTACCCTTCGAGGCAACGTGGACGGCAAGGCTTACACGGCATGAGAACGCCAATATCGGTGAAGGACCTGGAGTTGATCGCACTGCGCGAGATTCGCAGTTTTCCCGGCGGTGAATATGTGTGCCATGTGGAAGTCATTCCAGCGAGCGCGGATTGGAGTCTTCACGCGACGGTCAGGGATGGCGCCGATCTCAACCGAATCCAGCACGCCGCGGGAGCCGCAACGTTTAGATTGAAACACCGGTATCAACTGAGAACCGATTGGTGAAACTGATCGTGAATGTGCCCCGGATCTTCGGGGGCAAGAGGCCGGGGCACGCTCACTCATCCATGTCGCTCTGCCGTGTTGAGCGGCGCATTGCTAACGACGCTTCGAAGGTTTCGTTCCTAACGACTTTTTCATCGCCGACCCGAGCCGGCGCTCAACTCGCTTGCGGCTATTGCCGACTTTCTTGACGGCCTTCTTCACCGACGCTGCCGACTTCCGGGTTTTCCTCGTCTCATAGCTCACCTCGTAATCCTGCCCGCCGGCGACGCGCGCCCGGTCCTGCTTGCGACCGCGCGCCGTCTGCTTCTTCGCCTTCTTTGCCATTCCGGCCTCCCATCGCGCCGCAGTTCCTTTGCGGCAAATCGGGAACAACGACTCAACCAATTCGGTTCCTAATCCGCATCGCGAGCATAAGTGTTGGCCCAGCGAACTTGATCGCATTGCTGAAATCACCCTGCCGGCCAAGATGACGCAGCGCGCCGACTCGGAAAATTCGCGCAAAGCGCGCTGATGAGGCCGCACGCAGACGCAATCGCCGAAGGGGCACAGGCACAGTATGCAGCCGACGTGGGATGTACCGGAGCGCCGACGCGGCCAAGCCGACATCACTGCCGCCGAGGCAATTCAGTCCGCATCGCCAAGGAATTCGCACGCTATGGCGTCGAGTGACGCGCTGTCGGTGCTTGACACAACCGTCCCCCTCGCTGTATGGCCCTGCGCCATGAAGCTGAACCGGACCCACCGCCGCGCCATCTGCCGTCGTCGCACCCGCGACGATGCTGGGCTGCGCCGTGTCCGACGCCATCGCTGATCCTATAAATCAGCCAAGGTTTTCGAGAAGGCCGCGCCCCCAAAGCGCGGCTTTCTCGCTTTTCGGCCTGCCCTTTCCCAACACCGACCCCAGAGGAGAACGACGTGACCAACGCTACCCATCCGTTCGACGCGCTGATGGACATCACCGCCCGCCCCGAGGTCGTGTTCGTGCGCGGCGCCGGTTCGTATTTGTGGGACAGCAACCGCAACCGCTATCTTGACTTCGTGCAGGGCTGGGCCGTGAATCCCCTCGGCCACTCGCCGGTGAACGTGGCCGACGCGCTGGCGGCGCAAGCCAGACGGCTGCTGACGCCAAGCCCGGCGTTCTACAACGAGCAGAGCCTGAAACTGGCAAAGCTGCTGGTCGACAACAGCTGCTTCGACCAGGTGTTCTTCGCGAACTCCGGCGCCGAGGCCAATGAAGGCGCGATCAAGCTCGCGCGCAAATATGGCACGAAGTACAAGAACGGCGCCCACGAGATCATCACCTTCGAAGGCGGCTTCCACGGCCGCACGCTTGCGACCATGTCGGCCTCGGGCAAGAAGGCGTTCGCGCCGCTGTTCGAGCCGAAGGTCCCGGGCTTCCGCAAAGCCCGGCTGAACGACATCGAGTCGGTGCGCAAGCTGATCTCGTCGTCGACGGTCGCGGTCATGCTCGAGCCGATCCAGGGCGAGGCTGGCGTGTGGCCCGCGACGGATGAATTTTTGAAGGAGTTGCGGGCGCTGACCCAGCAGCGCGGCCTGCTGCTCATTGTCGACGAGATTCAGACCGGCATCGGCCGGACCGGAAAGCTGTTCGGCTATCAGCACGCCGGGATCGAGCCCGACATCATGACGCTCGGCAAGGGCATCGGCGGCGGCGTGCCGCTCGCGGCCCTGCTCGCCACCGAGCATGCCTCGTGCTTCGATCACGGCGATCAGGGCGGCACCTTCAACGGCAATCCGCTGATGTGCGCCGCGGGGCTTGTCGTGCTCGATCAGGTCGGTAAGCCCGATTTCCTGAAATCGGTCATCGATGCCGGTCTTTTGCTCGAGCGCGAATTGCAGCGGCTGTCGGCGCGGCATGGCCTCGGCGAGATCAGAGGCCGCGGCCTCCTGCTGGCGCTCGACCTCAAGATGCCGATCGGCGCCGCCGTCGTCGCCGAGGCGTTCGCGGCCGGCGCGCTGATCAACTCGCCGCAGCCGGACACGCTGCGCTTCATGCCGGCGCTGAACGTGACGCGGGAGGAGATTTCCCTTGTCATCGACTGCCTGGATACGGTGCTGACCAAGGTCGGCGCAGCGCGGCGGGTGGCTTGAGGTTGGTCCTCGTCGTTCCGGGGCATCGCGTCAGCGATGAACCCGGAACCTCGAGATTCCGGGTTCGATGCTGCGCATCGCCCCGGAATGACCATGCGGCTACGGCCTCAATATCGCCGCCCCCGTCGTCGCCCGGCTCTCCAGGTCGATATGCGCCTTGGCGGCGTCCTTGAGCGCATAGGCGTGGTTGATCGGCACGTGCAGCTTGCCGTTGATCACGGCCGCGAACAGCGTGTCGGCGCCTTCGAGCAATTCCTTGCGGGTGCCGACATAGTCGTTGAGCTTGGGCCGCGTCGCGAACAGCGAGCCGTGGTTGTTGAGCTCGGCGAGCGGGAACGGCGGCACCGGGCCCGACGCGTTGCCGAAGGAGACGAACAGGCCGCGCGGCCTGAGGCAGGACAGCGATCCCGGGAACGTGGTCTTGCCGACGCCGTCATAGACGACGTCGCAGAGCTCGCCCCGGCTGATCTGCTTGACGCGCTCGACGAAGTTCTCCTCGTTGTAGAGGATGACGTGATCGCAGCCATTGGCGAGCGCGAGATCGGCCTTCGCCTTCGAGCCGACGGTACCGATGACATGCGCGCCGAGCGCGTGGGCCCACTGACAGGCGAGCAGCCCGATCCCGCCGGCCGCGGCATGAATCAGCACGCGATGACCGTGCTCGACCTTGAAGGTCTTGTGCAGAAGGTACCAGACCGTGAGTCCCTTGAGCATCAGCACGGCGCCCTGCTCGTACGTGATGTGGTCGGGCAGCTTGACGAGCTTGTCGGCCGGGATGACGCGCTCGGACGCGTAGCCGCCGAGATTGTAGTAATAGGCGACGCGGTCGCCGGGGTGGAAATTGGTCACCCCCGGCCCCACGGCCAACACCTCGCCTGCGGCCTCGTTGCCGGCAATGAACGGCAGGCCGGGCGCCTTGTAGAGACCGGTGCGGAAATAGACGTCGATGAAATTCAGACCGACCGCATGCTGGCGGATCCGGACCTCGCCGGTTCCCGGCGCGCCCACCTCGACGTCCTCATAGGTCAGGACTTCCGGGCCTCCCACCTGGTGCACCCGCACAGCCTTGGTCATGTCGTCGCTCCCCTCGGATATCAGCGTCAGGCGAGCGAATGCCATCGCGGCCGGCTTGTCAACCAAGCGCGCCGGAACCGGCTACGGCATGATCCGGAAAAGCGCCGAGCGGTTTCCCTGCGCGACAAACCCGCAGCGTTTGCGCGGAGACAATGCCCGTTAGCGCGCCGGCTTCCTGCGGTTGCGCTTGGCCATGACGTTGAACGCCTCGACGGCGGCCGAGAAGGCAATCGCGAAATAGATGTAGCCGCGCGGAATGTGGAATTTGAAGCCGTCGGCCACCAGCGCCACGCCGATCAGCACCAGGAAGGCCAGCGCCAGCATCTTGGTGGTCGGATGCTCCGCGACAAACCGCGCCACCGGTCCCGAGGAGATGTACATGATGGCGCAGGCGATCACCACCGCCGCGATCATGATCTCGATGTCCTGGGCCATGCCGATCGCGGTGATGATCGAATCCAGCGAGAACACCAGGTCGATGATGATGATCTGCACGATCACCCAGAAGAACGCGCCGGCGCTCGGCCTGTCGTCGGCTTCCGCCTCGCGCGCCTCGACCTCGCCGTGGATTTCATGGGTCGCTTTCGCGATCAGGAACAGGCCGCCGCCGATCAGGATGATGTCGCGCCAAGACAACGCGACGTCCTTAACAGCGATCACCGGCTGCGTCAGACCGATCAGCCAGACCAGGATCGAGAGCAGCAGAATGCGGAACACCAGCGCCAGCAGCAGGCCGATCTGGCGCGCGCGCTTGGCCTGCGCCGGCGGGATCCGCGATACGATCACCGACAGGAAAATCACGTTGTCGATGCCGAGCACGATCTCGAGCGCAGTCAGGGTCAACAGCGCCGCCCAGGCCTCCGGGCTGGTGATCAATTGCATCATGCTCTGAAGGCTTTCATCCGGCGGATCACGGTATCGCTGCCGACGATGTAGGCGGCGACGGCGCAGAGCCCGAAGGTGATCGGAGCTCCCACCACGAAGTCGTTGGCGAGCGTGTACATGCCGAGCAGCGCCCATGCGGCGAGCAGCCACAGCGTCAGCCAGCGCAGCCGCACCACACGCAGCGGGTGCAGCACGTGGAACGGCGCGAAGGTCAGCGCGATCAGGGCCGCGACCACGATCGTCGACAGCACCGGCGGCAGGTGGAGCAGGAACAGATAGAACGCCGCCGCATTCCACAGCGCCGGGAAGCCGCGGAAATGGTTGTCATCGGCCTTCATGCGGCGGTCGGCGAAATACAGCGCGCTGGAGACCACGATGCCGATGCCGAGGATCGGCGCGGCAAGCGGCAGCAGCATGCCGCTCGCGGTGATCGCATAGGCCGGCACGAACACATAGGTGACGAAATCAACCACCAGGTCGAGCACCTCGCCCGACCAGTTCGGCTGTAGCCGCACCACGTCGAGCCGGCGCGCCAGCGGGCCGTCGATCCCGTCGATGATCAGCGCGACCCCGAGCCAGGCGAACATGTTGGCCCAGTGCTCGCGCACCGCCTCCAGCATCGCCAGCAGCGCCACCCCGGCGCCGAGCGCCGTGAAAAGATGAACGGAGAATGCGGCGGTCCGCATCCGTTCTGGCAACGTATCCGGCTGGCTCGAATGCTCCATCGGCCGAAGTGCTATCAGGAATCGGACCGGTTTGCATATGCGGTCTTGCGGCGTTCCGCCGCGCAAAGCGTTGGAAACTCTTGGTGGTTACCGATGGCTTGAAAATCGGGCCAAGCATGTCAAATGTCCTGATATGACCGACAGCTCGCTGGATTATGACGTTATCGTAATAGGCGGCGGTCCGGCCGGACTGACGGCTGCGATTGCCCTTGCCGACGCTGGTGCGCGGACTGCGCTGCTGGCGCGCCGCGCGCCCTATGCCGACAACCGGACCACCGCGCTGCTCGGCGCCTCGACCGATATCCTGGAACGGCTCGACGTCTGGCGGCGCTGCAGCGACCGAGCGGCGGCACTCAAGACCATGCGCCTCGTCGACGACACCGGCCGCCTGATCCGCGCGCCCGAGGTGCGCTTCTCCTCCGACGAGATCGGCCGCGAGCAATTCGGCTTCAACATCGACAACCGCGCGCTGGTCGCGGCGCTCGAGGACCGCACCGGAGAACTGTCCGCGCTGACGCGGTCCGACGATGAAGCCGCCTCGGTGCGGCCGGACGATGCCACGATCACCGTGATGACGCGGCAGGGCCAGTCGCTTCAGGCCCGGCTCGTGGTCGGTGCCGACGGGCGCAATTCACTGTCCCGCGAGGCCGCCGGCATCGAGGTGACGAGCCGCGAGCTCGGGCAGTCCGCCCTCACCTTCAACATCACCCATACCCGCCCGCACCACAACATCTCGACCGAATTCCACACCGAGCACGGCCCGTGCGTGTTCGTGCCGCTCAGCGGCAACCGAAGCAGCGTGGTCTGGGTCTCGGCGCCCAAGGAGGCTGAACGGCTGATGGCACTCGGCGACACCGAACTGTCCGATGCGGCCGAGCGACAATCGCATTCGATCCTCGGCCGCGTCGAGGTCCAGGGCGGCCGTCACGTGTTTCCGCTGGCGATCGAGCGGCCGCGGCAATTCGCCAAAAACCGAATCGCGCTGGTCGGGGAATCCGCCCATGTGCTGCCGCCGATCGGCGCGCAGGGCCTCAATATGGGACTGCGCGATGCCGCCGATATCGCCGAGATCGCGGGTCAGGCAATCGGTCGTGGTGAAGATCCCGGCGCGCCCAATGTGCTGTCGCGCTACGAGGCGGCGCGGCGCCCCGATGTCGCCAGCCGGACCTGGGCGATCGACATCGCCAACCGGTCGCTGCTGAGCGATTTCCTCGGCATGCAGACGGCGCGCGCTGCCGGCCTGCACCTGCTCGGCGCATTCGGCCCGTTGCGGCGCCTCGCGATGCGCGAGGGCCTCGCCCCGTCTTGGCGGCGGTGAGAACGGCGTACGTTAAGGAAACACCAGCCGTCCGCTCTGGATGAACCACATCACGCTGGTCAGCGTGACCACCGAGGCGAAGGTGCCGATCAGCACCGCGACCGAGGCCGGCTCGATCCAGGTTTCGTTCTGCCGCGCGATCACGAACACGTTGAGCGCCGGCGGCAGCGACGCCATCAGCACCGCTGTCGCAGCCCAAGGCTGCGCGAACGGGCCGAACAGCAGCATCAGGCCGAACGCCAGCAGCGGATGGATCAAAAGCTTGATCGCGACCACGCCCGGGACCTCCCACGGCACCCGCTCGAACGGCCGCAGCGCCACCGTGATGCCGAGCACGAACAGCGCCGTCGGCGCGGCGGCGTTTTCCAGGAACTGGATGGTGCGATCGAGCGCGACCGGGATCGGGATGTGGAACGCGGCGACCAGCGCTCCGAACACGGCCGACATGATCAGCGGGTTCTGCGCGATCTGCCGCAGCACCACGCCAAGTGCGTGCAGCAGCGAGGGATGGTCGCGGTCGGTGAGCTCGATCAAGAGCGGCACGATCGAGAACAGGAAGATGCTGTCGCAGCAGAAGATCAGCGCGGTCGGCGCCGCCGCCTTGGCACCGAGCACGGCGAGCGCGAGGCCTGGCCCCATATAGCCGATATTGCCGTAGGCGCCTGACAGGCCGGCCAGCGTCGCCTCGCGCAGCGTAAGCCCGCCGATCACCTTGCCCGCGACCATCGCCAGGAAGAATGCGAGCACGGTTCCAAGCGTGGTGGCGATCAGGAATGGCGGGTTGTTCAGCTCCGCAAACGGCGTCTTGGACATGATCCCGAACAGCAGCGCCGGCAACGAAACGTAAAGCAGGAAGAAATTCATCCAGGCGAGCCCGCTCTCGGGCAAACCCTTGGCCTTGCCGCACGCGTAACCGATGAAGATCAAGCCGAAATACGGCAACGCCAGATTGAGGATATCGATCATTCTGAAAGTAGTTTCTCGGCTGGATTTCGGGTCGTTTTTGCAGCGCTGGAATCGGTAAAGCGCGGGTTAATTCGGAGCTTAGCCCCTAGCATCGGCCACAATGTTGGTCTATCGACGAGCCATGATCAAAGCGCGCACCGCCAAGTTTCAGATCGGGCAGATCGTCCGTCACCGGGTGTTTTCCTTCCGGGGCGTGATTTTTGACATCGACCCGGAGTTCAACAACACCGAGGAATGGTGGCTGTCGATCCCCGAGGACATGCGGCCCCACAAGGACCAGCCGTTCTACCATTTGCTCGCGGAAAACTCGGAGAGCGAGTACGTCGCCTATGTCTCGGAGCAGAACCTCTTGCCCGACGAGTCCGGCGAGCCGATCCGGCATTCGCAGGTGGCGGAGATCTTCATCAAGGACAAATCGGGCGGCTACCGTCCGCGCAACCCGTCGCTGAACTGAGGTTCGGCGGCGCTCCGGCGGATGCCACGGCGGTCGCGCTGCCACGCTCACACCCCCTCGCGCCTGGCCAAGACAACCGCGATCGCCCAGACGGCAAAACCCGCCAGCGCCAGCCCCGCGCCGACGAGGCCGGTCGACGTCCAGCCATAACCCGCGGCAACCGCCATTCCACCGAGCCACGGCCCCAGTGCATTGGCGACGTTGAAGGCGGAGTGGTTGAGCGCGGCGGCGAGGCTCTGCGCCTCGCCCGCGACGTCCATCAGGCGGGTCTGCAACACGGTGGCGAGCGCCCCGCCCAGCCCGATCAGGAACACGTCGGCGGTCAGCGTCCAGAAATTTCCGGCCGCCAGCGGATAGAGCGCGAGCGTCGCCGCCGACCAAAGCAGCAGCCCGCCTGCGGTTGCCATCAGCGCGCGGTCGGCAAAGCGCGGCACGATGATGTTGCCGGCGGTAAGGCCGGCGCCGAACACGCACAGCGTGACCGGCACCAGCGCGGGCGAGGTGTGGGTCACCGCCAGCATGGTCGACGCCAGATAGGTGTAGACCGAGAACAATCCGCCGAAACCGACGGCGCCGATCGCCAGCGTCAGCCAGACATGCTTGCGCCCGAGCGCCGACAGTTCGCGCAGCGGGCTCGCCTTGCTGTTGGCGGCATCACGCGGGGCGAAGATCAGCACCAGGACCGCGGTCAAGAGCGCGAGGCCGGCAACGATCGCGAAGGCCCAGCGCCAGCCGATTGCCTGCCCGACCCCGTTGGCGAGCGGAACGCCGATCGTGGTCGCGATGGTGAGCCCCAGCAGCACGCGCCCGACGGCCGCCGTGCGCCTGTCCATCGGGACCAGCGAGGCTGCGACCAGCATGGCGATGCCGAAATAGGCGCCGTGCGGCAGCCCCGCAAGGAAGCGCAGCGCCAGCATGGTGTGATAATCGGGCGCGAGTCCCGAAAGGCCGTTCATCAGCGCGAAGAAGCCCATCAGCGCGATCAGCAGCGTCCGCCGCGTCATGCGCGCCGATAGCACCGCGATGACCGGCGCACCGACGACGACGCCGAGCGCGTAGGCGCTGATCGCGTGGCCGGCCTGGGGCTCGCTGACGTGCAGATCGTGGGCGAAGAACGGCAACAGGCTCATGGTCGCGAATTCGGCGATGCCGATCGCAAAGCCGCCCATCGCCAGCGCGAGATGGACGATGCCAGGATGAAAGTTACCGGGAGCGTTATCCTGGCTGACGCGAACGCCAGCATCGACCGAAACACGGCCGGTCGACCGTTCCGGAAGCCGGGAGCGCAATTCGCGCCGCTGCGTGCTGGCTTGCTGGGACATTGCGCGACTTCCATGACTGCGAACGGCGGCCAGGATTCGCGGAAGAACCACGCGCGCATTTGCGCATCGAAGGCGCTGTCCGCGCTTTCGTCTGGCCTCCCGTATCGGATTTATGATTGTGCTTCGACGCCGGACTTGTCCGGACCAGGCACCAACGATGCGCGCTCATCGCGCGAGGCAATCGCAGCCCCCATCGATGACCATCGCACACGGTCTGCGCGATCACCAGCGCAGCAGGCGGCCGGCAGCCAGTCTGTTTCGCATGACAAAAAAGGCGCCCTTCCGGGCGCCTTTTGATCGCGATGGTCTCGCGCTTTCTTGAACGCGCGATTGAAGTGTTTACTTGGCCGCCGGGTTGGCCGGCGCCGGAGCCTGCGCAGAGCCACCGCCCGCGCCTTCCAGCTTCTTGCGCTGCTCTTCGGCGCGCTTCTGCAACTCTTCCTGCAGCTTCTTCGAGTTTTCCTCGAACACCTTCGGATCGGTCGGCGGGCCGTCATAGGCCTTGGCGAATTCGGTGTTGAGCGGCAGCGGCAGCGTCAGCGGCGCGCCGTTCGAATTGATCGCCTGGACCACGAGGTTCTGGCCCTTCTTCATGTTGGCGATCAGCTCGGGCGTTGCTTCATAGTCGGACATGCAGCCGTTCTGGAAGCAGATCACATAGGGCGCCTGCTGCGGCGGGTTGCCGTCGACGATGATGCGGGTGCCGTGCACGAGCTGCATGCCGAGCGGCAGCGTGACGCGCAGGATCTTCTTCGGCTCGCCTTCCGGCTCGATGATCACGGCGGCAATCACCGGCTGGCCGGACTCGATGCGTCCGTCCTTGCCGGTGAAGCAGACCTGCTTGGCGTTGGCTTCCTGGCCCTTCAGGCAGAACTTGGTCCAGGGGGCGTAGATCAGCTGGATCTGCTGATCCTGGGGCGGCTGCTGGCCGGCCGCAGCGGGCGCCTGACCTGCGGCCGGCGCTTGGGCGGCCGGAGCCTGGGCTGCCGGAGCCGGCGCCTTCGGAGCTGCCTTGGGTGCCGCCTTGGGCGCGGCCTTCGGTGCCGCAGGCGCCGGCGCTGCCGGCTGCTGGGCCTGAGCGGCAGGAACCAGGAGCGCTGCAGAGAATGCCGTCGCCGCCATCAGGGCAACAATTCGCCCATGCGGCCGGACCGGGGCGGCCAAGATACGGAAATTCATTGCGGAAAACCCTTTCTGAACGGAAGCCCGAAACCGCTGCAGGCGCCGACACATAGCCGTTTGGGCGGCTGTCTCCTAGTCAATTGAGGCGGATACGTGACAGGCGTTCCCGCCTTCGAATTGCACGCCTTCAATACAGCGGCGCGCGGAAAGATCAATGCCGACCAGCGCATTTGCGCCCATGTCACGGCGAGTTTCAGCGGCCTGTGATAAACCTCCAAACGTGACGTTTCGCGAATCAAATCCGGCGCCTCACGCACGTGTTCCCGGGCACACTTGGCGCGCCGCATGGGCTGCCATCTGGCTGGTCTTGGGATGCCTGACGAGCGGGCTGGTCCCTGCGGCGGCCGCCGAGAGCCACGCGATCGCGATGCATGGCGACCCCGCGCTGCCACCCGACTTTACCCACCTGCCCTATGCCAATCCCGGCGCTCCCAAGGGCGGCCGCCTCGTCCAGGGCGTGATCGGCACCTTCGACAGCCTCAATCCGATGATCGTCAGGGGCATCGCCGTGCAGCAGGTCAGGGGCTACGGCTATGAGTGGGGCTATGTCTACGAAAGCCTGATGGCGCGGGGCAACAACGAGCCGTTCACCCTGTACGGCCTGCTCGCGCGCAGCGTCGAGACCGACGACGCCAGAAGCTATGTGACGTTCCACATTGATCCCCGCGCCCGCTTCTCGGATGGCCAGCCGGTGCTGGCCGACGACGTGCTGTTCTCGCTGGCGCTGCTGCGCGACCACGGCCGTCCGATGCACCGTCAGTATTATTCGAAAGTCGCAAAGGCCGGGGCGCTCGACCCGCTCACGGTCCGGTTCGATTTCGGCGGCGTGGCGGATCGCGAATTGCCGCTGATCCTCGGCCTGATGCCGATCCTGCCGCGGCACGCCATCGATCCGGAAAAATTCGAGGAAACCACCTTGGCGCCGCCGATCGGGTCGGGCCCCTACCGTGTGACGACGGTCAAGCCCGGCGCCAGCGTCACCTTCACGCGCGATCCCAATTATTGGGGCCGCGATCTGCCCATCAACCGCGGCCTGTGGAACTTCGACGAGATCAGGCTCGATTACTACCGCGAGGCCAACGGCATGTTCGAGGCCTTCAAGCGCGGCCTGTATGATTTCCGGACCGAGACCGAGCCGCTGCGCTGGCACGACGGCTACGACTTCCCGGCGGCGCGCAACGGCGAGGTGATCCGCGACACCATCAGGATCGGCACGCCGCGGCCGTCCGAATTCCTGGTGTTCAACAGCCGGCGGCCGAAATTCGCCGACCTGCGGGTGCGTCAGGCACTGGCGATGCTGTTCGATTTCGAATGGGTCAACCGCAACTACTATTTCGGATTGTTTTCGCGCGCCGGCGGTTTCTTCGCCGGATCGGATCTGTCCGCCTATGGCCGCCCCGCCGACGATCGCGAGCGCGAGCTGCTCAAACCATACCTGTCGCACATCCAGCCCGATATCCTCGACGGCCGCTATCGTCTGCCGGTCACCGACGGGTCTGGGCGCGACCGCAGCCTTCTGCGCAGTGCGCTCGCGCTGCTCGCCGAGGCGGGCTACGCACTCGACGGCACCGTCTTGAAGCAGCGGTCGACAGGGACGCCGCTCCGCATCGAGATCCTGGTGACGACGCGCGAGCATGAGCGGATCGCCCTCGCCTATCAGCGCGACCTGAAGCGGGCCGGCATCGAAGCCGCGGTGCGGGTGGTCGACGCGGTGCAGTTCGAGCAGCGCCGCGTCGGCTATGACTTCGACATGATCCCCATCCGCTGGGACCAGTCGCTGTCGCCGGGCAACGAGCAGTGGTTCTACTGGGGCAGCCAGGCCGCCGATGTGCCGGGCACCCGCAATTACATGGGTGCCAAGGATCCCGCCATCGACGCCATGATCGCGGCGCTGCTCGCGGCGCGCGAGCGGCCGGCCTTCGTCTCGGCGGTGCGGGCGCTGGACCGGGTCCTGATGTCGGGCTGCTACGCTATCCCCCTATTTAACTTGGGAGAGCAATGGATCGCGCGCTGGAATCGGATAGAAGGGCCTTCGACCACGGCGTTGACGGGCTACCTGCCGGAGACCTGGTGGCAGAAGCCCGGCGCGCAATCCAGATGATTGGCCAAGTAGTCTAGCAAGTGATGCGACCCGACGCGGCATGTCCTGGTCCGACCGAAGCGATGCAAACGACGTTGAACCTGTGAACCAGTCGATCACCTCGCCAACGCTCGATACCCTGTTCAAGCGTACCTTGGCGCGGCAGCCCGAGGCGGTGGCGCTGGTCGACCCGCTCAACAAGCAGCGCATCACCGGACAGACCCGCAAGCGCCTGACCTATGCCCAGGCCGACCGCGCAATCTCGGCGATCGCCGCCCACTTCGTCCAAAGCGGATTGCCGGCCAACACGGTGATCGCCGTGCAGCTGCCCGGCACGGTCGAATTCGCCCTGACCGTTCTTGCCGCGCATCGGGTCGGCCTGGTGGTCGTGCCGCTGCCGCTGCTGTGGCGGCAGGCCGAGCTGACGTCCGTGCTCAACCGCACCGCGGCGCGGGCGATCGTCAGCTGCGGCCGGATCGACGGCGTCTCCTATGCCGACATCGCCATGAACGCCGCGGCGGAAGCCTTCTCGATCCGCCATGTCTGCGGCTTCGGACCCGATCTGCCCGAAGGCATGGCCTCGCTCGACCAGGCGATCCTGGAGGACTCCCGGGCCTCGCGCCCGATGATCCAGGACGGCCGCAAGCCGGCGCTGATTTCCTTCGACGTCACCAGCGACGGTCTTCGTCCGGTGCCGCGGGCGCATTTCGGCCTGATTGCCGGCGGGCTCGCGATGTCGCTGGAGAGCGATCTGGCGCCAGGCGCCACCATCATGTCGGCGTTCGCGCCGATGTCGTTCGCCGGCATCTGCGCGTCGCTGGTGACCTGGCTGCTGTCGGGCGGAACGCTGGTGCTGCATCACCCGTTCGACGAGGATGCGTTCGAGACCCAGTTCAACGATCACGCCTGCAACACGCTGATCGCGCCGGCGCAGCTCGCGCTGCGGCTCGACGAGCGCGGCCTGTCGGAGCGCCTGCCCAGCCTGCGCACCGTGATCGGCCTCTGGCGCACGCCGGAGCAGGTTGCCTCCAGTGCGCACTGGACCTCGCGGCCGGTCACCATGACCGACGTCTATCTGTTCGGCGAGGCCGGGCTGTTCGGCGCCCGCCGCACCGCCGAGGACGGATCGCCGGCCCTGATCAAGCCGGGGCCGCACAGCGCGCCGCGCGAAGCGCCCGGCGCATCGGTCGCCGGCGAGATCCTGCTGACGCCGAAGGGCACGCTCGGCCTGCGCGGCCCGATGGTGCCGGTCGCCGCCTATGCGCCGCCGCCTCCGCCCCGCGACAGCCTGATCGCGCCGCCGCCACGCGATTTCGTCGACACCGAATATGCCGCGCGGGTCGATCGCGCGACCGGGGCCATCAACATCACCGCGCCGCCGTCAGGGGTGATGACGGTCGGCGGCTACCGCTTCCTCGCCCAGGAACTGCAGGAGTGGTCGCGCCGCCTCGGCCAGGGCGCGCTGCTCACCGCATTGCCGGACCGCCTCAGCGGCCACCGCCTGGCCGGACGGGCGCAGGACAATGCGCGCGCCCGCGACGCCCTCACAGAACTTGGGCTTAACCCCTTGATGATCGAAGCATTTCGCGACCGTGGCGGCGCCGGGGTGAGTTAAAATCTTATCATTGCGTTAATCTTATCATTGTGTTGACGCCGCATTAAGCCATGCGAACTAGCATCGCAGCCGTTGCTGATTTCTGCATTGGTTTCGAGCGTTCGAATGTCCCAACAAGGTCCGGTCCTCATCGTATCGGCGTCGACAAAGCCGTCGTTTGCCGCAGTTCTCGATGAGACGAAACTCTTCCCGGTCGTGGTCACCGACTGGAACGAGGTCGGACGGGCCATCGAGCAGGTCAAGCCGGCAGCGGTCATCGCGGCCGCCGAGGGCGTCGACTTCGTCACCCTGTCGGGTCTCGCCAAGCGCGCCGCCGCCCGCGCGCCGTATCTGCCGGTGATCGCGGTCGATCCTGCGACCACCCTGCCCGACACCGTGATCGCATTCTTCCAGAACAAGGGTCTGCCGGATCGGCTGGTCGCCCGGCTCAATGCGTCCTTACGCGTTCGCGGCCTGCACGCCACCGTGATGCGCCGCCTGGTGCCGCCGGCACCGATTGCCCTGTCTGACATCGATCCGATCGGAGAGGCCACCGCGCTGTTGATCGGCCGCGGCGGCGCCTACCCGACGCTGTCGGTCGCGCTCGGCGAACGCGCCGGCGTGGTCGGCGCGCTCAGCATCGAGGCCGCCGCCAAGCATCTCTCGAGCCGCGACATCGACGGCATCGTGCTGGCGGAAGGCTTCACGCCGCGGGTGATGGATGCGTTCCTGACCGTGCTGACCGAGGACGTCCGCTTCCGCCCGTTGCCCGTGATCGTCGCCTCGGGCGAGCTGACGCCACGATACGAACTGCCCAATCTCGAGATTGTCACGGCCGGGCCGACGCGCATCGCCGACATGGCGCTGCCGATGATCCGCCAGCACGCCTTCGAGGCGCGGCTCGGCCGCATGCTGAAGGCGATCGACGCCAAGGGCCTGATCGATGCCCGCACCGGCCTGCTCACCAAGGCCGCGTTCGAGCGCGACTTCGCCACCGCCGTCTACCAGACCGCCGAACGCGGCGGCGCGCTCTCGGTGGCGCGCTTCACCTTCGACGACACGCAGCCGCGCGCGCAATTCGACGGCGCCCGGATCATCAGCCGGCTGATGCGCCAGGCCGATTTCGGCGCGGTGCATGACGACCGCTCGCTCGTCGTCGCATTCGCCGGAACCGACCTGCGCAATGCGCAGGCGATCACGCGGCGACTGGCCAGCGTGATGCGCCACACCCAGAACGGCCGCCGCGACACCCGCGCCGAGCCCGCCGTCAGCGTCGCAACGCTCATGCCGGGCGATTCCGCGATCTCGCTGCTGGGACGTCTGTTCGGTATGCCGGAGCGCGCAGCGTCGTAGCTTTACCACACCAACGACCCGCATCGTCATTGCGAGGAGCGAAGCGACGAAGCAATCCATATCGCCACTCGCGGACAAATGGATTGCTTCGCGGAGCCTGTCATCGCGCGCGCGTTCGCGCGCCCCGTTGGCTCGCAATGACGTGGAGAGACCTGCGCGTTACGCCGCCTTCTTGCTCTCGGCGAGGTTCGCGAGCTGGCGCAGGATCTCGGTGGTGCCGGCGAGCCGCTCTTCGGGCGTATCCCACTCCTGGAAGAACACCACCTTCATGTCCGGCCGCACCTTGGCGGCCTGGCCGTGCTGGCGGATGAAGCTCACCAGCCGCTCCGGATGGGCAAAGCTGTTGTCGCGGAATGCGATCACGGCGCCCTTCGGGCCGGCGTCGACCTTCCCGACATTGGCCCTTCGGCAATAGGCCTTGATCGCGGCGACCTTGAACAGATAGCGCACCTCGTCCGGCAGCACGCCGAAGCGGTCGCGCATCTCGGCGGCAAAGGCGTCGATGTCCTCGTCGGTGTCGAGATCGGCGAGCCGACGATACAACGACAGCCGCACGCTGAGGTCGTTGACATAGTCCTCCGGGATCAGGACCGGCATGCCGATCGTGATCTGCGGCGACCAGCGGTCGGCGGCGGGCTCGGCGACGCCGGCCTTGAGGTTCACGATCGCCTCCTCCAGCATCGACTGGTACAGCTCGAAGCCGACTTCCTTGATGTGGCCGGACTGCTCCTCGCCGAGCAGATTGCCGGCACCGCGGATGTCGAGGTCGTGGGAGGCGAGCTGGAAGCCGGCCCCCAGCGTCTCCAGCGACTGCAGCACCTTGAGCCGCCGCTCCGCCTGCGCCGTGATCTTCTGCTGTGCCGGCAGCGTGAACAGCGCATAGGCGCGCAGCTTGGAGCGGCCGACGCGGCCGCGCAATTGATAGAGCTGGGCCAAGCCGAACATGTCGGCGCGGTGCACGATCAGCGTGTTGGCGTTCGGGATGTCGAGACCGGACTCGACGATCGTGGTCGAGAGCAGGATGTCGTATTTGCCGTCGTAGAACGCGGACATGATGTCCTCGATCACGGTCGGCGGCATCTGGCCGTGGGCGACCGCGACCTTCATCTCCGGCACGTTCTTGTCGAGGAAGTCCTTGACGCTGGCGAGGTCTTCGATCCGCGGCACGACGTAGAACGCCTGTCCGCCGCGGTAGCGTTCGCGCAGCAGCGCCTCGCGGATCATCAGCGGATCGTGCGGCGCCACGAAGGTGCGCACCGCAAGGCGATCGACCGGCGGCGAGGCAATGATCGAGAGCTCGCGGACACCGGTCAATGCAAGTTGCAGGGTGCGCGGGATCGGGGTTGCCGACAGCGTCAGCACATGGACCTGGGCGCGCAGCTGCTTCAGCCGCTCCTTGTGGCTGACGCCGAAGTGCTGCTCCTCGTCCACGATCAACAGGCCGAGGTCCTTGAACTTGATCGCCTTGCCGAGCAGCGCATGGGTGCCGACGACGATGTCGACGCTGCCGTCGGTGAGCCCCTTCTTGACCTGGTTCAGCTCCTTGGTCGACACCAGCCGCGACGCCTGCGCGACATTGACTGGGAAACCTTTGAAGCGCTCCGTGAAGGTCCGTGAATGCTGACGCGCCAAGAGCGTGGTCGGCACCACGACCGCGACCTGCCGGCCCTCCAGCGCCACGGCGAACGCCGCACGCAGCGCTACCTCGGTCTTGCCGAAGCCGACGTCGCCGCAGATCAGGCGGTCCATCGGGCGGCCGATCTCGAGGTCCTTCAAGGTCGAGGTGATGGCCCCGAGCTGATCCTCGGTCTCCTCATAGGGGAAGCGCGCGCAGAACTCGTCATAGACGTGCGGCTGCAGCGGGAATTTCGGCGCCTCGTGCAGCTGCCGCTCGGCCGCGATCTTGATCAACTCGCCCGCGATCTCGCGGATGCGGTTCTTCAGTTTGGCCTTGCGCGCCTGCCAGCCGCCACCACCGAGACGGTCAAGCTCGACATTGGCGCTGTCGGAGCCGTAGCGCGACAGCAGCTCGATGTTCTCGACCGGCAGGAACAGTTTTGTCTCGGCGGCATAATGCAGCTCGAGACAGTCATGCGGCGCGCCGGAGACTTCCAGCGTCTGCAGCCCGACGAAGCGGCCGATGCCGTGCTCGACATGGACCACGAGATCGCCGGTCGCAAGGCTCGTCACCTCCGAAATGAAATTGTCGAGCTTGCGGCTCGCCTTGCGCGGCCGCACCAGGCGGTCGCCGAGAATGTCCTGCTCGCTGATGACGGCGAACTCGTCGGTCTCGAAGCCGGATTCCATGCCGAGCACGGCCAGCATGGTCTCGTTGCGCGGCGTCGCCTGCACGATCCGCCAGGTGTTGACGCTGGTCGTGTTGAGCAGCTTGTGGTCGCGCAGCATCGCGCCCATGCGGTCGCGCGAGCCCTCGCTCCACAGCGCGATCACCACCTTCTTGCGCTGGCTCTGCAGCGCGCCGACATGGCCGACCACGGCCTCGAACACGTTGACGTTGCTGTCGGCGCGTTCGGGGGCGAAATTGCGGCCCTGCCGCGCGCCGGCGTCGAACACGTCGGGCGAGCCTTCGGGCACCGCGAACGGCGTCAGCCGCGCCAGCGGCGCATCGCCGAGCAGCTTGGTCCATTCGGCCTCGGTCAGATAGAGCTGGTCCGGCGGCAGCGGCTTGTAGATCGCGCCGCTGCCCGGATGCTCCAGCGCCTCGCGCCGCGCGTCGTAATAGTCTGATATCTGCGCGAAGCGTTCGCGCGCGGCGTCCTCGCCCTGCGGCTCGATCGCAACCGTCGCGCCGTCGAGATAGTCGAACAGCGTGTCCATCCGCTCCTGGAACAGCGGCAGCCAATGCTCCATGCCGGGGTGGCGCCGTCCTTCCGAGACGGCTTCATAAAGCTGATCGTCGCGTTCCGGCGCGCCGAACGCGGCGACATAGCCCATGCGGAAACGCCGGATGGTTTCGGTGGTGAGCTGGAATTCCGAGACCGGCACGAGATCGAGCCCGCGCATGTCGAGCAGCGTGCGCTGGGTCTCGGCATCGAAGGTGCGGATCGATTCCAGACTGTCGCCGAAGAAGTCGAAGCGCACCGGCTGGTCGAGGCCGGCCGGAAACAGATCGAGGATGCCGCCGCGCACGGCATATTCGCCGGGCTCGCGCACCGTGGACGAACGGCTGTAGCCATTGTGCTCGAGCCAGGCCACGACCGAATCCATCGGCACCACATTGCCGGGTGCGACCGACAGCGCTTGCGCTGCGACCTGATCGCGCGCCGGCACCCGCTGCACGGCCGCGTTTACGGTCGTGAGCACGATCAGCGGCTTGTCGCTGCCGACCAGCCGCGACAACTTGGCCAATGCGGTCAGGCGTTGCGCCAAAATGCCGGAATGCGGCGAGACGCGGTCATAGGGCTGGCAATCCCAGGCCGGAACCTGCATCACGGCGATATCGGGCGCAAAGAACTCCAGCGCGCGGGCGAGCTGCTGCATCCGCGCACCGTCGCGGCACACCACGGCAAGGCTCACCGCCGGACGCTTCGGCTGCGCCGCGATGGCGCGTGCCAGATCGGAGATGACGAGCCCCTCGGCGCCCTCGGCGACATTGGCGATGGTCAGCACCCGGCCGGGCGCGAGCATCGCGGCCGGTGATTTCATGGTCTGTTTCATGCGCTGGGATCCGCGATCCGAAACGCCTTGATGCGGGCAAACAGCGCGGTCGCGTACTCTGCGGGAAGCACCTTGTCGCCGGTCAGCGCCGCATAGAGGTCGGGATCCGGCACCTCGATCAGATGCTCGAGCTCGCCCAGCTCGTGGTCGGACAGTTCGCCAATGGTCGCGTCGGCGAAGCGGCCGAGGATCAGGTCCATCTCCCGGGTGCCGCGGTGCCAGCAGCGAAACAAAAGCCGCTTGCGGCGGTCATCGAGCCCGCGGCTCGATCGTGTCGATCCCGTCATGTCCAAATCCATCCAACGCCAAAAGCCCGGACGTGCCGGGCGGGCCTGATATAGCCATGGCGATGGCCGATGTCAGCCCTCATTCGCCGCGTTTTGGGGTTTCCTTTTCGGGGGGGTCTTGGCGCATACCGTCATTGCCGGGCTTGACCCGGCAATCCATCCTCTTTTGAAGATGGATGCGCGGGTCGAGCCCGCGCATGACGTGAGTCGTGTGAAGGACACATCGATGCGCCCAGCCCTGCTCAATCCGCTGTTTGCCCAGGTCACGACCCTGCAAGGGGTCGGCCCGAAGCAGGACAAGCTGCTGCGCTATCTGCTCGACCGCAGCGAGACGCCGCGGCTGGTCGACCTGCTGCTGCATCTGCCGGCGAGCGTGATCGACCGCCGCGCCCGACCGAAGATCCGCGACGCCGCGATCGGAACCATGGTGACGCTCGAGGTCACCGTCGACCGCCATCGCCCACCGCCGCCGCGTAATTCGCGCGCGCCCTACCTCGTCTATGCCAGCGATGACACCGGCGACGTCGTCTTGACCTTCTTCCGCGCCCAGCCCGGCTATGTCGAGAAGCTGCTGCCGGTCGGCGAGAAGCGCTACGTCTCCGGCACGCTGGCGATGTATGACGGCATCGCGCAGATCGTGCATCCTGATCGCGTCGTCGATGAAGCGGGCTTTGCGAAACTGTCCGGCATCGATCCGGTCTATCCGCTGACCGAGGGGCTTGCGATCGGCTCGCTCCGCCGCGCCATCGCGCAGGCGCTGACCAGGCTGCCGGATCTGCCGGAATGGATCAGCCCCGAGGTGCTGCGCCGCTGCAACTTCCCGCCGATCAGGGAGGCGCTGACCCGTGTGCATGTGCCGGTCGAACTGACCGACATCCTGCCCGACGGCCCGTTCTGGTCGCGCCTCGCGTTCGACGAACTGCTCGCCGGCCAGCTCGCGCTCGCCCTGATCCGCGCCACGCTGCGCCGTCCCGCCGGCGTGCGCAACGCCGGCGATGGTCATCTGCGCAGGAAGATCATCGATGCCCTGCCCTATGCGCTGACCAGGTCGCAGCAAGAGGCGGTCGCGGCGATCATCGCCGACCTGCAACAGCCGGTGCGGATGCTGCGCCTCGTGCAGGGCGATGTCGGTTCCGGCAAGACCGTGGTGGCGCTGCTGGCGGCCGCTGCGGTTGCGGAAGCCGGCAAGCAGGCCGCGCTGATGGCGCCGACCGAAATCCTGGCGCGCCAGCACATCAAGACCATCGCGCCCCTCGCCGAGAGCGCCGGCCTACGCATTGCGATCCTCACCGGCCGCGAGAAAGGCAAGGAGCGTCGCGAGCTGTTGGCGCAGCTCGCGACCGGCGAGATCAGTCTTGTGGTCGGCACCCACGCGCTGATCCAGGACGACGTAATCTACAAGGCGCTGGCGCTTGCCGTGGTCGACGAGCAGCATCGTTTCGGCGTGCGCGAGCGCCTCGCGCTGACCTCCAAGGGCGAGGCCGTCGACGTGCTGGTGCTGAGCGCCACGCCGATTCCGCGCACGCTGGTGCTGACTTACTTCGGCGACATGGACGTCTCCGAGCTGCGCGAAAAGCCCGCCGGCCGCCAGCCGATCGACACCCGCGCGGTGCCGATGAGCCGGATCGAGGACGTCATGGACGGCGTCGGCCGCGCGCTTGCCGCCGGCAAGCTGGTCTACTGGATCTGCCCGCTGGTCGATGAATCCGAGGCCGAGGGCACCGAGCATCTGACCAACGCGACCGAACGTTTCGAGAGCCTGCAGAAGCGGTTCGGCGATCGTGTCGGCCTCGTGCACGGCCAGATGAAGGGCACCGAGAAGGATCGCGTGATGGCGCAATTCGCCGCGCATGAGATCGGCCTCTTGGTCGCGACCACGGTGGTCGAAGTCGGCGTAGACGTGCCGGCGGCGACCATCATGGTGATCGAGAACGCCGAACGTTTCGGGCTTGCGCAGCTGCATCAGCTGCGCGGGCGCATCGGCCGCGGCTCGGAGGCCTCGACCTGCCTGCTGCTCTACAAGGAGCCGCTCGGCGAGATGTCGAAGGCGCGGCTCAAGGTGATCCGCGAAACCACCGATGGCTTCCGGATCGCCGAGGAGGATCTCAAGCTGCGCGGCGAAGGCGACGTGCTCGGCATCCGCCAGAGCGGCCTGCCCGGCTACCGCATCGCGCGCTCCGAGGTGCACGGCCAGCTGATCACCCAGGCCCGCGACGAGGCGCTGCGGATCATGAAGGACAATCCGAAGCTGAAGGGCGAGCGCGGCGAAGCGCTGCGCGTCCTGCTCTACCTCTATGAACGCGACGAGGCGGTGCCGCTGATCGGCGCGGGGTAGTATGGAGTGGCGCTTGCCTACTCCACCTTCGCCGGCGCGGGCTGTGTGACCGGCTGCAGCGAGGCCTGGTTGGCGATGCGCGCTGCATTCGCCATGCCGGCAAGCGCCGCGGCGCGCTTCTGATCGGCGGTGCCGCCGGGCTGCACCACGCCGGCCGACATGATCAGCGTCGCGGCATCCTCGGTGCTCATCTCGATCTCGATGATCTTGCTCTTCGGCACATAGAAGAAGAAGCCGGTGGTCGGGTTCGGCGCGCAAGGCAGGAACACCGAGATATGCTCTTCCGCTCCGGGCAGGCTGGCCGCGAGCTCGGCGCTCGGCGCCTGCGAGATCAGCACGATCGACCACATGCCGGGCGAGGGAAACTCGACCAGGCCGACGCGGCGGAAGCTCGAGCCGTTGCCGGAGAACAGCGTCTCGAACACCTGCTTCAGGCCGCGATAGATCGCGCGCACCGCAGGGATGCGGCCAAGCAGCCGTTCGCCGAGATCGACCAGGGTTCGCCCGATCAGATTGGCGGTGAGGAAGCCGAGCAGCGTCAGCGCGATGACCGCGACAATCAGGCCGGAACCTGGCAGGCCGAACGGCAGATAGGTTTCCGGCCGGTAGGCCGTGGGCACGAACGGCCGGACCAGATTGTCGACCCAGTTCACGAACCACCAGGTCAGATACAGGGTGATCGCAACCGGCCCGGCCACCACGAGGCCGGTCAGGAAATAGTTGCGAAACCGCGCCATCAGCCCGCGCGGGGCATCCGGGGGCAATTCACCGGTCGAGGCGGGAGGCACTTGGTTGGAGGTCATTGCGGTTCCAAGGTCGTCGAAGCGGCGTCGGAGCGGCCGTAGTCCAGCACCCAGCTAAGCCATTCTAGCAGCTTTTTGAAGGGCCGCGTGAAGCCGCGGCTTGCGACTATTCGACCGTGACTGATTTGGCCAGATTCCGGGGCTGGTCGACATCGGTGCCCATCACGACAGCGGTATGATAGGCGAGCAGCTGCACCGGAACGGCGTAGACCATCGGCGCGAAGGTCGCCCCCATGTCCGGCATCACGATCGTCACCAGCGACTGGATGGTCGCCTCCGCCGCGCCCTTGGCGTCGGTCATCAGGATGATCTTGCCGCCGCGGGCGGCGACCTCCTGCATATTGGAGACCGTCTTCTCGAACACCTTGTCGTAGGGCGCGATCACCACGACAGGCATGTGCTCGTCGATCAGCGCGATCGGCCCGTGCTTGAGCTCGCCGGCGGCATAGCCCTCGGCGTGGATGTAGGAGATTTCCTTCAGCTTCAGCGCGCCCTCCAGCGCCAGCGGATAGCTGGTGCCGCGGCCGAGATAGAGCACGTCGCGCGACTTCGAGATCTCGCGCGCCAGCTTCTCGATCTGCACTTCGGTGGTGAGCGCCTCCGACATCAGGCGCGGGATCTCGACCAGGCCATGCACCAGCTTGGCCTCGTCGGCATCGGACAGCTCGCCGCGCGCCTTGCCGGCGGCGACCGCGAGCGAGGCCAGCACCATCAGCTGGCAGGTGAACGCCTTGGTCGAGGCGACGCCGATCTCGGGGCCTGCGAGCGTTTGCAGCACGGTCTCGCTCTCGCGCGCGATCGTCGAGGTCGGTACGTTGACGACCGAGAGCGTGTGCGCGCGCTGCGCCTTGGCGTAGCGCAGCGCCGCCAGCGTGTCGGCGGTCTCGCCCGACTGCGAGATGAAGATCGCAAGGTCGCCCTTGCGCAAGGGAGCCTCGCGGTAGCGGAATTCGGAGGCGACATCGAGCTCGACCGGCAGCCGCGCCAGCCGCTCCAGCCAGTATTTCGCGACGAAGCCGGCATAGCTCGCGGTGCCACAGGCCGTGATCGAGACGCGCTGGATATCCTTGAAATCGAACGGCAGTTGCACCGGCATGGTGACGCGCTCGGTCGCCATGTCGACATAGCGCGCCAGCGTGTGCCCGACCACTTCCGGCTGCTCGTGGATCTCCTTCGCCATGAAGTGACGGTAGTTCGCCTTGTCGACCAGCGCCGTCGCCGTGGTGTGCTTGATCGCCTCGCGGTGGATGATGGCGTTGTCCTTGTCGAAGATGGTGGCGCCCTTGCGGTTCAGCACCACCCAGTCGCCGTCCTCGAGATAGCTGATCGTGTCGGTGAACGGCCCGAGCGCGATCGCGTCGGACCCGAGATACATCTCGCCCTCGCCATGGCCGACCGCGAGCGGCGGGCCGTTGCGCGCGCCGATCATCAGATCGTCCTCGCCCGCGAAGATGAAGCCGAGCGCGAACGCGCCGCGCAGCTGCGACAGCACTGCCCTCACCGCCTCGATCGGCTTGACGCCGCCCTTCAGCAGGTTGTCGACCAGATGCACCACGACCTCGGTGTCGGTCTCGGTCGAGAACGCCGCGCCCTTGGCCTCGAGCTCCTCGCGCAGCTCGCGGAAATTCTCGATGATGCCGTTATGCACCACGGCGACGCGCTCGGTGGCATGGGGATGTGCGTTGTTCTCGGTCGGCCGCCCGTGGGTGGCCCAGCGGGTGTGGCCGATACCGGTGTGGCCGCCGAGCGGTTTGGCCTCGAGCCGGGCTTCGAGGTTCTTCAGCTTGCCCTCGGCGCGGCGCCGCGCCAAGCCGCCATTCTCCAGCGTGGCAACACCGGCGGAATCATAGCCGCGATATTCCAGCCGCTTGAGCGAATCCACCAACTGCTCCGCGACCGGAGCGCGTCCAAGAATGCCGACGATGCCGCACATGCGGTTCAATGTCCCCAAAAATCGCCGAAAATTTGCCAAAGCGGCGACACGGTCCCTTAACGGGAATCGCCGGCCGCAAGATACTCAATAATTATTGCCGATTGCGACAGTCTTAAACGGCAAGGTTGATGCGAAAGGCTGGTTAATCGGGGCTAACCATTTTGGCAAGAGCGCGTCAGCGGGGGTCCGCCGGCGCTGCTGGCCACGGTTTCGCCTCCCAAATCGTGATCCATTCTTGACCCGCGCCGCACACAGGCGCGCTGACCTCGACGCGAACCACGACAAAGCTTTCGCGACTGGTCGCGTCCAGCCGATAGACGTGCCGCAGGTGTGGGCTGGGACACAGGTCCGATCCGGTTTCGGCCTGAAACAAGCCGGCCTCCTCCCTCCATGTGATGAAACCCGGAGTGTCCGTCGTACCGAAGCCGTCCAGCGCGACGTACGGAAATTCCATTGGCTTTGGTCTGCTGACATCGGAAAGATCGAACGCGCGATGCGATCCGGTCACGGAAAGGCGACAGAACATCAGCGCGAGACGATGTCCGGCCACTTTCATGAAGCGAACCGGCAACTTTTCGATGTCATCCCTGTATTTGCAGCCGGATTGCTCGGCCGCAAGCGCAAGCATCCTTGGCACCAAAGCCGGATCGGAAATTTCAAAGTCCGTACGTCCATTGGCAAGGCTGCTCCATTCGCGAAGCGCCTCGCGTCTTGCATTGATGCTCGATGTTTCGTCGCCGCGCGCGACCGGCGCGAGCGACGGACCGGCCGTGAGAAGACCTCCGAGCAGCAGCTTGATCAATCCAGCGATCAGCCGCGCGCTCACGGTTCCCATCCCCGGCCACGCAGCCAGACGTCGCGGCAGGTAACCAGCATGCCGTGCAGTCCGTTCTTGAGGAAAAACAGATAGAGCGCGAATAGCAGCACGAAGCTGAGCCGATCGTCGCCCCAGGAAACGAACTCAGGTTGGTCGTGTGTCTTCCGGGATAGCACCGCCAGCTGTCCGGTCTCGGCCCATTCGTAGAGTCGTGCCGCGCTGAAGTACGTCACCAGGCTGCAAAAGGCTCCAATCAAAACGGTCGCAGCAAGTTTGCGCATGACGTGTTTTGCCTCGTCGCCTCCTAAGAGCGATGAAACCGCAGACGGCAAACGCCGTTAGCCGCATCAATACGTCATTAACACCTTTCGGCGAGGCCAGCCGACGCTGGAGGTAGTCGGCGCTCCCGGAAGGTGATTGGCGGCACGCTATGGCAGCGCATCCTCGGCGCGCGGTAGAGACGCATCTACGATCCCGGACCGGCGCGCGGCGATCCGGTCGACCTCCCCAAATCACTGAAAATTTGCCGGCTCCGCGACACCCTCCCTTAACGAAGCATCGCCGGTCGCGCCGCGACATCTTCGCCGCAACCGGGCCCGGGCCAGAAAATGACATGGCGAACTGCCAACATCGGCCCCACGGAGATCGCGAAAGCCAATCACGCAGAAAGGTCGCCAATGACTGATGTTGCAGCTTCCGGCACGCCCACCTTCGAGGTCGAAACCGACGCGTCCAGGCGCTACTGGCACAACGGAAGCCACAACACGCTGCCGCCGCCGGACATGATGGGCGCCTACATGCGCAACCGTCCCGTATCGAATCAGCCGGTCGAAGCCAGTAAGGCCTGGATCATCGGCAGCGGCATCGCGGGACTGGCCGCGGCCTTCTACATGATCCGCGACGGCGGCATGAAGGGCGACGACATCACCATTCTCGACACCATGCACATCGAGGGCGGCTCGCTCGACGGCGCCGGTGATCCCGAGAACGGCTACATCATTCGCGGCGGTCGCGAGATGAACTGGAACTACGACAATCTCTGGGACATGTTCCAGGACGTCCAGGCGCTGGAATTGCCCGAGGGTTACAGCGTTCTCGACGAATACCGGCTCGTCAACGACAACGATCCGAACTTCTCCAAGGCGCGGCTGATGCACAAGCGCGGCCAGATCCGCGACTTCTCGACGCTCGGCCTGTCGAAGCCGCAGCAATGGGAATTGATCCGCCTGCTGCTGAAGCGCAAGGAAGATCTCGACGACATCACCATCGAGCAGTACTTCAGCCCGGGCTTCCTCGATACCAACTTCTGGTTCCTCTGGCGCTCGATGTTCGCCTTCGAGAACTGGCAGAGCCTGCTCGAAATGAAGCTCTATATGCATCGCTTCCTCGATGCGATCGACGGGCTGACCGACATGTCGGCGCTGGTATTTCCGAAATACAACCAGTTCGACAGCTTCGTCCGTCCGCTGGTGACGCATCTGCGCGAGCGTGGCGTCAAGGTGCAGTTCGATACCCGCGTCCACGATCTCGACATCAAGGTCGACGGCGATGCCCGCACGGTCACCGCGATCCACGCCAAGGTGGGCGGCGCCGACACCACCATTCCGGTCGGTCGGAAAGATCTGGTCTTCGCGCTCACGGGATCGATGACCGAGGGCACCGCTTATGGCGACATGGACCACGCTCCGGTTCTTCAGCGCGGCAAGCATGATCCGGGTCAAGCCAGCGACTGGACGCTGTGGACGAATCTGGCGAAGAAATCGCCGATCTTCGGCAAGCCCGAGAAGTTCTACGGCAATGTCGACAAGTCGATGTGGGAGTCGGTCACGCTCACCTGCAAGCCGTCACCCTTCGTCGACCGGCTGAAGGAGCTTTCGGTCAACGATCCCTATTCCGGCAAGACGGTCACCGGCGGGATCATCACCTTCACCGACTCCAATTGGGTGCTCAGCTTCACCTGCAACCGGCAGCCGCACTTTCCGACCCAGCCGAAGGACGTCCTGGTGGTCTGGGTCTATGCATTGCTGATGGACAAGGAGGGCAACTACATCAAGAAGCCGATGCCGGCCTGCACCGGCCGCGAGATTCTGGCGGAGCTCTGCTACCACCTCGGCATCGAGGACAAGCTGGATGCGGTAGTGGCGAACACCAAGGCCCGCCTCGCCTTGATGCCCTACATCACCGCGATGTTCATGCCCCGCGCGGCGGGCGACCGGCCGCATCCCGTCCCCGCGGGCTGCACCAATCTGGGCCTGATGGGCCAGTTCGTGGAAACATCGAATGACATCATCTTCACGATGGACAGCTCGGTCCGCACCGCGCGGGTCGCGGTGTACACGCTGCTCAAACTCGCCAAGCAGGTGCCGGACATCAGCCCCACGCAATATGATATCCGGACCATCCTGAAGGGCGCCCGTGCCTTGAACAACAACGAACCGTTCCCGGGCGAACGCCTGCTGCACCGGCTGCTCGACAAGACCTACTACGCCCACATTCTCCCGCCACTGCCCGAGCCCGACTCCACGCGGCGCGGCAGTGCCGAGCGCGAGCTGGCGGGACTTCTCGGCAAGGGCGATCAGGCGCTCGGTGCCATCATCGGCTGGCTTGAACGGATTCGAGAGAACATCTCGACCCGCAAGGGCTAGGCTAGGGTGCGATCCGGGAAAGTGCGATGCGGATTTCCGAAAAGATCATGCTTTGACGATGGTCCGAACGGCGACGACGGCTCAACCAGATCTCATCGCGCTGTAACGCGTCGAGCCATAAGCGTGTCGCGTCGGCGTTGATCGCAACGCCGACGTCGATCCTTGCCGGACGCCCTAATGCTCAACCCGGTAGAGCCGCCATCGCTCCGGCACGCCCTTCAGCTGGTGCGCGCCGCGGTCCTTGAAGCGGATTTCGGACTTTGACATCAGGTCCTTGACGGCGCTCGAGACCAGCACTTCGCCGGCCCGCGCTTTCGCGGCGACGCGCGCGCCGATGTGAAACGCAAGACCGATCACCTCCGCGCCACTCACCTGGTATTCGCCCGCGTGCAGTCCGACCCTGATCTCCAGCCCCAGCGTTCGCACGGACTCGCGTATTGCGGTCGCGCAACGGATCCCGGCTGCCGGCGCGCGGAACGTCGCCAGCACCCCGTCCCCCGTCGTCACGACTTCCTTCCCCCGCAAGGCCTTCAGCTCCCGGCGCACAGCGACATAGTAGTGATTCATCACCGTCGCCCAGCGCGTGTCGCCGAGCCGCGCGGCCTTTTCGGTGGATCGGACGATATCGACGTAGAGGATAGTGGCGAGCGCCTGCTTGAGCTGCGAGTCCCGATCCGCGGTTCGGCGCCGGTTCGCGATATTTCCAGCCAGCGGTTCATAGCGATGGCTGCGTCGCCGCGCGATGGCCGCCTTGGTGTAGTCCTGGGCGCGCTGCACCGTGCGGCAGCGAATGGTTTTTGCCTGCGGTGGAAACGTCCAGTAGACCTTTCGCCCGTCGCCCGCGCCATCAACCTGCACGGCGCCCCACTTCAGGAAAACCGTCGAGCCGGCCCGTCGAATGCACCATGCCTTCGACGTGTATCCGGAAACGTTCGACTGATGGACTCCGATGCGAAGGAATTTTGGCATGAGCGTCCGGCCGATCGAAGAAGCGTTTGGCAGCCTACCCAGGGTAAAGCGTAGCCATACATTCCCGCGTTGGCAACGGTGCAGGTTTGCGAACCATCCAGAACGCCGGACTGCGATGTCCGCATCGGGTCCCGCAAGCGGACGAAGGATTGTATGAGGCAGCACCAGCTCTTCGTCAGCTCCGATAGTCGCGGCCCTGACCGTTCGAACCGGCGTCGGCATCGGCATCGACAGCCAGAATTGCCGCGTCCTGCACTTGCGCTATCGGCTGATCTGCATCGCGGAATCGCGCGGGGGTCAACCGGCTGCGGTCGACCGTCACGCCAAAGATGTCGAAGCGGTTGTAGTAGCCGACCACGTCGTGAAACTGTTTCGGCTCGACGCAGCGATTGAGATCGATCTCCGCGTAGGCGATCCCCTCCTCGTCCTGCAATCCATCGCCGAAGACGCTGCCCGTCGGATCGACGAAGAAGCTCGCCGCACGTGGTGTCTGGTCGATCACGTCGGCGATCGTTCTGTCGCGTTCGATGAGGAAGGCACGCATCGCCTGGTCCATGTAGCCGGCGGTGACGATCCCGAATACCTTGGCTTCGAAGCAGTGGGCGCTGGCCCGGATGCGGTTGGCCGCCACGTTATCGAAATTGCCGCCGCCTGCCGGGCGCCGCGTGGGCCACATCGGCGGCCAGCTCGAAATGTGCACCTGCTCGCCCTGCGCCATCAGCGCGAAGCGGGCTAATGGATTGGTATTCTCGCCGCAAATCAACCCACCGATCCGGCCCTGCCGCGTCTCCGCGACCTTAAGGCCGGCACCATCCCCTGACGACCACACCAGCTTCTCATAGAAGGTCGGAACCAGCTTGCGGTGATGGATCAGAATTTCTCCGGTCTCGCCGATCAGCAGGTTCGAGTTCCACAGCCCCCCGACGCTGACGGCCGATCGCTCGCTGATGCCGATCGAGACCGTGACGCTGAGGGCGCGCGCCTCGGCGCAAAGCCGCGCCACTTCCGGTCCGTCCGCCAGCACGGATTGCTCGGCCATGCGCACGAACAGATCGTGGTTGTCGATCGGAGGCCACAGCGCGGCCCAGACCGGAAACGCGGGAATATAGGTCTCGGGAAACGCGATCAGCTCGGCGCCGGCCCTGGCCGCCTCGCGAATGATGGCGATCGCCTTCTCGGTGGTCGCCCAGCCGTCGAGGAAGACGGGCGCGGCGTGGACGGCAGCAGCCTTGAAACGAGCGAGCATGTCGAAAATCCCGGCTAGGACTAGGGGAGCGAAGCGGTATCATCCCTGCCTTGCCGGCGTGCATGGGAATTGTCGCAAGGTCGGTTGCGAAGGATCGGAGCCGCCACGCGCTGGAACGGGAATTGCTTTGCTGACAAGGGCCGCAATCTCAACGGCCGCAACCTGGAGGCAGGTCATGTTCGACACGATCAACTGGGACGATCTGCGGGTGTTTCTCTGTGCCGCCCGCGCCGGCAATCTCAGCCAGACCGCGAAACGGCTGCGGCTCGACCATTCCACCGTCAGCCGGCGCATCGCCCAGATGGAAGCTTCCCTCGGGGTGGCGGTGTTCGAACGCCACCGCACCGGGCTCAAGCTCAACGAAGTCGGCGAGCGGCTGTTGCGTCACGCCGAGCGGGTCGAGAGCGCGGTGATCGCCATCCGCGAGGAGGCCAGCGCCAGCGACACCCAGGAGCTCGTCGGGACCGTGCGGCTCGCCACCATGGAGGGGATCGCCTCGCTCTATTTGGCGCAACGCTTTGCCAAGCTGCGTCGCACCGCGCCACAGCTCACCGTCGAACTCGTCACGTCCGCCCAGACGGTCTACGTCCATAAGCGCGAGGCCGATCTGTTCGTGTCCTTCTTCCGGCCACCCGGTCCGGGCCTGATCTCGGAGCGCATCGGCAAGTTTCGGCTCGGGCTATTCGCGAGCCAGGACTATCTCGACAACCACGGGATGCCCGCAAGTCTGCGCGACCTGCAGGATCATTGGTTCGTGTCCTATATCGAGGACCTGATCCAGGTCGATTCGGTGCGCTGGCTCGCCGACGTCATCGAAGAGCCGAAAATCGCCTTCCACTCCAACAGCATGATCGCGCAGATGAACGCCGCGGCGGGCGGCCTCGGCATCGTGATGCTGCCGAGCTTTGCCACACGGGACCGGCCCGACCTGATACCCGTGCTGCCCGCTCTCGCCGGCACCGTTCGCGAGGTCTGGCTCAACGTCCATAGCGACCTGCAATTCGCCCCGCGCATCCGCGCCGTTCGCGCCTTCCTGAAAAACACCCTGAAGCAGGACCCCGACATGCAGGTCACGCTGGCCGATGCCGTGCCGCAGCCGCGCACAGCAGATTGCAAAAATCCATAATTCCCTTCCGTCAGACCCCGGCTGAAGCTCGTCCGATTGGCGCAAGCAGAGCGCGCTGAAGTTTTGAGGGGGCCGATATGAACGTGGTTATTCCCGGCAATGCCGATCGGGCACCGAGCGGCGGCGCAATGGCCAAGAAACCGGCCAAGAAACCGGCCGAGAAACTGGCCAGGAAGCGGCTGACAGTCGCGCTCGTTTTGAGCGTCGCGATGATCGCGATCTATTTCGGCTTCATGGGGCTTTTCGCGTTCGACAAGCCGCTGCTCGGCACCATCCTGATGCCCGGCCTGTCGCTTTGCATCGTGCTCGGCCCGCTCGTCATCATTTCCTCCTTCGTGCTCTGCCTGGTCTACGTGCTGTGGGCGAACCGGGTGTTCGACGCAGGCGTTCGCGAGCTTCGCTAAGGGGACAGGCAAATGGGCAGCAGCACGCTTTCGATCGGGTTCTTCTTCGCCTTCATGGCGTTGACGCTGGCGATCACCTATTGGGCTGCGCGGCGCACGCGCACCACCGAGCACTTCTTTGCCGCCGGCGGCCAGGTCACGCCGTGGCAGAACGGTTGGGCGCTCGCGGGAGACTTCCTGAGCGCGGCGGCCCTGCTCGGAATTGCCGGCATCGTCACCTCGAACGGCTTCGACGGCATGATCTATTCGATCGGATGGCTGGTCGGCTGGCCGATCATTCTGTTCCTGATCGTCGAACCATTGCGCAATGTCGGCCGCTTCACCTTCGCCGACGTCGTGGCCTATCGTCTGCGCCAGCGCCCGGTGCGCCTCGCCGGCGCCATCGGTACACTTGCCGTGATCCTGTTCTACCTGATCGCCCAGATGGTCGCGACAGGATCGCTGATCAAGCTGCTGTTCGGCCTGCCCTACACCTGGTCGGTCATCGTCGTCGGCAGCGTGATGCTGGTCTATGTGCTGTTCGGCGGCATGTTGGCGACGACCTGGGTGCAGGTGGTCAAGGCTGTGCTGCTGATGGGCGGCGGCATCCTGCTCGCCTTCCTCGTGTTGACCCATTTCGACATGAACCCGCTGAAGCTGTTCGCCGCGGCGTCCGAGAAATACGGCACCAAGGTGCTGCAGCCGGGATCGAAGGTGGTCTCGGGTCAATGGGATGCCATCTCGCTCGGGCTCGGCCTGATGTTCGGAACCGCTGCGATGCCGCATGTGCTGATGCGGGCCTATACGGTGAAGGATTCCAAAGCCGCACGGCTGTCGATCCTCTATGCCACTGGCCTGATCGGCGTGTTTCATCTCATGGTCTTCATCATCGGCTTCGGCGCCATGGTGCTGGTCGGCCCCGAGGCGGTGGCCAAGGCCGGAGGCGGCGGCAACATGGCAGCGCCCCTGCTCGCACTCGTCGTCGGCGGCAACGCGTTCTTCGGCTTCATCTGTGCGGTCGCGTTCGCGACCATGCTCGCCGTCGTCGCGGGGCTGACGCTGTCAGGCGTCGCCACGCTCTGTCACGACGTCTGGACCAATGTGATCCGGAACGGCACCGCTTCCGAGACCGAGCAGCTCAAGGTCGCGCGGGTCGCGACTGTTCTGATTTCCATCCTCGCCATCGGCCTGGGCATCGCGTTCGAGGGCCAGAATGTCGCCTTCATGGCGGGACTTGCGTTCTCGATCGCCTGCGCCGCCAACTTCCCGTCGCTCGTGCTCGCCATCACCTGGCGCCACTTCACGACGCCTGCTGCCGTGGCGAGCATCCTCGTCGGCACGCTGAGCTCGCTGGTGCTGATCTATCTGTCCCCGACCATCCAGGTCGACATTCTCGGCAAGCCGCTCGCCGCGGTCGAGCATCAATGGTGGTTCGTGTCGCTGCGCAATCCCGCGATCATCAGCATGCCGCTATCCTTTGCGGTCGCGATCCTGCTGTCGCTGGTCACACGCGAGAAGAACGCAAACCTCGCCTTTGACGAGATGCAGCGGCGCATCCTGCTCGGACCGATCCAGCCGAACACCAACGAGCAGGCGCAGGCAAAGAATGCGGCATGAACCGGGTCAACCGACCCGGTCACTTGATGCGGATGTGTGACTCACAGATCGCGCAACAGACGCAGTGTCGTCCCGGCGAAAAGCCGGGACCCATAACCACCGATGGTCATTGCTTCGCGACGCTGGAACGACGAGTGCTGTCCCCAACTTGCGCTGCGGAGTATGGGTCCCGGCTTTCGCCGAAACGACACCTTATCGTTGAGACAGGCGCGCGAATATGTCGAGAGAAGATCACTTCCCCTTCGCGGCCTTCTCCTTCAGCTTCGCCGTGCGGTAGCGCGCGGCGCCGCCTTCGCGGATGGACTGCTCGCTGCGCTCGAGCGCCATCGCATCGTCGGGAACATCCTTCGTAATCACCGAGCCCGAGCCGATATAGGCGCCCTTGCCGATCGTGACCGGCGCGACCAGCGAGGTATTGGTGCCGATGAAGGCGCCCTCGCCGATCAGCGTCTTGTGCTTGAGGAAGCCGTCATAGTTGCAGGTGATGGTGCCGGCACCGAGGTTGGAATTGGCACCGACATGGGCATCGCCGACATAGGAGAGATGGTTGACCTTGACGCCGGCCTCCAGCCTCGAACCCTTCGTCTCGACGAAATTGCCGATCTTCACGCCGTCGCCGAGCGAAGTGCCGGGCCGCAGCCGCGCGTAGGGTCCGAGCTCCACCTTCTTGCCGAGCGTAGCCTGGGTGATGTGCGAGAAGGAATGGATGACGGCACCGTCGTCGATCGACACGCCGGGACCGATCACCACGAATGGCTCGATCGTGACGTCCTTGCCGAATTTGGTGTCGGCGGCGAGATAGACGGTCTCCGGCGCGATCAGGGTCACGCCGGCCTCGAGCGCCTGCTTGCGCAGCCGCGCCTGCATCACGGCCTCCGCCTCGGCGAGCTGCGCCTTGGTGTTGATGCCGCGCACTTCGTCTTCGCTGGTCTCGATCACGACGGCCTCCAGTCCGAGTTCCCTGACAATGCCGACGGCATCGGTCAGATAATATTCGCCCTTGGCGTTGGCGTTGCCGATCTTCTCGACGATCGCGAGCGCCTTCTTGCCGTCGAACGCCATCACGCCGGCATTGCACAGCGTGATCTTGCGCTCTTCGGCGCTGGCATCGGCCTGCTCGCGGATCGCAACCAGCTTGCCGTTCTCGACCACCAGGCGGCCGTAGCCGGCCGGGTCGGCGGCATGGAAGCCGAGCACCGCAAGCGCCGCGCCGTCGCGCAGCGGCGCGCGCATACGGGCAAAGGTCTCGGCCGAGATCAGCGGCGTGTCGCCGAATGCGATCAAGAGGTCGTCGCCGCCGCGGGCGATCGCCTCACGCGCCGCCAGCACCGCATGCGCGGTGCCGAGCCGTTCGCGCTGCACGAAGGTCTGCGCGTCGGGCCGCACCCGGCGTGCCTCGGCGGCGACCGCCTCATGGTCCGGGCCGATCACGACCGCCAGCTGCGATCCCTCGCCGGTGGCCGCGGCGTTGAGCACATGCGCCAGCAGCGACTGCCCGGCCACGGGGTGCAGCACCTTCGGCAGCGACGAGCGCATCCGCGTGCCCTCACCGGCCGCAAGCACCACTGTCAGGCTCGTTCGCGCAGTCATTCGCAATCCTCGATGTCGCGCGCAGTTCGCTGCGCAAAGCTCTCTTCGAGGCCGTCTTTAATTGTTTTCCCCGGCAGAAGAAACCGATTCGCCTCCGTGGCGCTCCGGATTCAAGTTCCCGGTCCATTTCCTGTTAATCTTTGCCTCGTGATTCGGCGGGCCTTGAGGAGGGCCAAGCGGGCTTTGGCCAAAGATCGCGACAATCTGGCGGCGGAATTCGACACCGAGAGCACCACCGGCTTTTTGGCCGAGGAGGATGCTCTGGATCGCCGCATGCTGTGGCGACTCGGGTCGTGGGGCGTTGCCGCGGTCGGCGCCGTTACCGTCGCGGTGATGGCCAACCAGTCGGCGTTGACGCTGTGGCGCGACCAGGTCGCTGCAGCGGACCTCGCGCGACAGGCCCAGCAATTGCAGACGCTGGCGAAGGAGAGCCACAACGAGACGCGCCGGCTGGCGTCCGCGATCGATACGCTCAACGGCGACCGCGACCGGCTGTATTCGCGCGTCACCACGCTGGAGCAGGGTCTCGATTCCGTGACCGGCGCGATCGCCAAGCAACCGCCGGCACCATCGCCCTTGGCGTCGGCGCCTGGTACCTCCGCGCCAACCGTTGCCGCCGTCGCAACGACGCCGCCGGTCGCATTGGACAAGCCGGCGGCGATCGACAAGCTGCCCGTAGCCGGCGACAGCAGGGCGACTGGGCCGATCGAGAAGCCGGTTGCAGCGGCCGAAAAGCCGGTAACGGCCGACAAAAAACCGGCGCCCGCGGCCGCCAAGCCGCAGGCCGCCGCGGAGAAGCCGCCAGCCTCCGACAATTCGCCGCCAAATTCCGCCTCGGCCGCATCGATCGCCAGTCCGATGAGCGCCGCGGCGGCCAGCGCCGAGGATGCACCCGCTGCGCCGGCGCCGATCGCGGACAAGCCGCCCGCCGACAAGCCGGTGCTCGCATCGCTCGACCCTGCGGCGAACAAGGCAGCCGAAACGGTCAAGCCGCCGACCGCCAACGATGTCTCCGCCGCACCGATGCCGCCGCTGGTGATCACAGCGGATCCGGACGCCGAGGACGATGCGCCGCAGGCACAGATCCACCGCACCGAGTTCGGCGTCGATCTCGGCACGGCCAATTCGGTCAACGGATTGCGCGCGCTGTGGCGCGGCCTGTTGAAGTCGAAGGCCAACGCGCCGCTGGCGGCGCTGCGGCCGATCATCGTGATCAAGGAGAACAGCAACGGGCTCGGCATGCAGTTGCGCCTGGTGGCCGGACCGCTGAATGACGCCGGCACCGCCGCCAGGATCTGCGCGGGCCTCAGCCTGGTGCAGCGGATTTGCGAGACGGCGATCTATGACGGCCAGCGGCTGGCCCTCAACGAGCCGCCCGCCGGAGCCAAGCCGGCGGCATCGCATCGGCGGGCCGTGCCGAAACGCGCCGTCGCACCGCCGCCGCCGCAGCCGCCGGTCGCGGAGGACAAGAAACCGGAGCCGACCACGATCTCCTCGATGTTCCGGCGGAACAGCCAATAATCATGTCAGCCAAGGGATTGCGGCCGGATTTTCAACCGATTTCGATGCTCCGACCGAGCTTGTCCCGCAACCGGATCCCGACCATAGTGCCGCGATGACAAAACCTCCGTTCCGCCTCTCCCCCTATCAGGTCCAGTTCCTGATGGTCGTGGGCTTCGTCACCGTCGGCTACGCGCTCTACGTGCGCTATCTGGCAATCGAGTTCTCGCCCGTTGCGCTGGCCTGCGACGCCGGCACGCAGACCATGCTCTGCAAGGCGCGCGCGCTGTCGACCGTACTGTTCAAGAACTCGGTGTTCGGAATCACTGCGCTGGTAATCGCAGTGTTGAACCTGACGCGGCCGTCGATCGTGCTGCTCACTGTCGGCTTGATCGCCGCGGGGCTCGGGATCGTGCTCTACAACGTCGTGCTGTCGGGGCTCGCGATCGGGCTGTTCATCCTGGGCTTTGCGCGGCCCGCGCCCGCCACAGCGTAGCGGCAAGCAAGAGGTACATCGCGCAAGTCCAGTCCGACTGCCAGTTGATCGTGCCCTCGTTGTAGATCGTGTAGAGGGCGGCGATCGCCAGCAGGCCGGCGAACACAGATTCCGCGAGCGGCCGGATGCCTTCCTTCGGGCGATTGAGCATGGTCAGCAGCGCGAACGGCACCACGGCCATGGTCAGCGAGGCATACGGAAAGTCGCGGTAGCGCGGATCGAAGGTGAAGCCGAGCGCGGTTTCGGCAGCAATCACCGTGGTGATGATCAGCACAATCGCCAGCACCGCGCCGATCACGCCCTTGCCGCGATAGTCGCGCGGCCCGACCAGCTCCAGGAAGGTCGGCAGCGACCGCCCGGCGATCAGCGCATGCGCCGTCAGCAGTGGCGCCGCAATGCCCGCCGCGAGCAGCACGCCCCAATGCAGCCAGCCGCCGACGCCGTAGCTCTCGTAATACATCTTGTCGCCGGCAATCCCGAGCAGCGCCCCCGCCGTCGTCGCCGAAATGGCGACCGCGATCCAGGCCGACGGCCGCGGCGTCCAGGGCCGACGGCGCAGCGTCAGCCAGGCCGCGAGGAAGGTGGCGACGGACAGCGCCATGCCGCCCGCCATCTGCAGCTTCCAGTCCGGATAGTTCGTGATAGCAACGCCGGGCGGATACTTCACCTGCCGCTTGATCGAATCGAACAGGCCCCAATTGCCGCCGACGGTGCCCTCGAGCTTGCGCTTCCAGGGCTGGTCGTAGGCCTCGATCAGGTTGACGCGGAAACCCTCGCGCTTGGCGAGGTCGAGGATCTCGGACACCACCCGCGCCTGGTTGGTGCGCGACGGCAATGCGCCCTCCCGCATCCGCCCCTGGCTCGGCCAGCCGGTCTCGCCGATCAGGATTTCCTTGCCCGGGAATGTCACCGCCATCCGCTTGCGGATATCGTCGACATGGGCCGCGGCGTACTTCGCCTTGACCGGGATGTCCTCCCAATACGGCAGGATGTGAATGGTGACGAAATCGACCGCGTCATAAATCTCGCGGTTCTTCACCCAGTATTCCCAGACGTCGGCATAGGTGACGGGAAGATTGCCCGCCGCCGCCTTCACCGCGCGGATGTTGCCGGCAAGATCGGTGGCGGTCATCTCGCCGCGCAGCAGCACCTCGTTGCCGACGATCAGCGAGGTGACGACACCGGGATACTCCTTGGCGAGCCGGACCGCGATCGCGATCTGCTGCAAGTTCTTGAAGCGATTGCTGCTGAGCCAGATGCCCTGCATCACCTTCAGCCCGACCTTGGCCGCAACGCCGGGGACCTGGTCGAGGCCGTTCTCGATCGAATAGGTGCGCACGCAGTCGGTGACCTTGGCGAGATCGGTCAGATCCTGCTCGATCTGCTCGACTGGAATCTGCGTGGTGGGATCCAGCGGCGTCTGCGCGCCGCGGAACGGCGTGTAGGACACGCATTGCAGCTTTGCTGCGGGATCGATCGGCGCACGCACGAGCGTAATCGGCGTGGCGAGCCACCACCACACGGATGCAATCACGGCGAGCGAGATCAGGAGAAGCGCCAGCGGCGTACGAAGCGAAATCGGTTCCATCCTCCGGGGGACCGTCGAATTAGCCGGTCACAGCCCATCTGCCAAGAGCGGGATTAGGTCAATACCATGGTTGTCCTGCGACAGTTTTGCGCTGGGTCGATAAAGTTGTGAGTTTGCTGGACAAAATACCAAATTCCAGTCATGGGATTCCGCCAGAGTCTCCGCCGCACTGGAGACCTATTTGGACGGCATCACGCGAGCCGTTAGGATGATCCCGCGGGGGCAGGAACATTATCGGGGAATACATGCGTCGACGGCTGCTTGAGTTGAAGAACACTGCTTTGCGCCACCTTGCCGTAACCGGCCTTGTCACAGGCCTTGCGCTCCTGACCGGAGCCGGCGGCGCTTTTGCCCAGAGCGGCACGCCCAATCCGCCCGACCAGGCCAAGCAGCAGCCTGGGCAGGCCGACGCGAACGCCAATGCGGCGCGGGAGGCCAACCAGCGCAAGGTCGAGGAATTCGTCGAGGCCCAGCAGGCGATCAACGGCCCGGCCGGCAACCCGGAATGCGTCTGGCTCGGCCGCCGCGTCGTCCGCCTGATGTGGAACGACGACCTCGACACCGCGTTCCGCCATCTCGACCTCTACGACCGGTTCGGCTGCCCCGGCGGCCACGTCCAGGCGGCGTTCCGCTGCCTGACCCGGTTCGGCGCCCAGATCGACGACAAGGTCCGCGGCAGCCTCGACGGCCGTATCCACGCCTGCTGGATCAACCCGGGCGCGCAGCCCCAGGCCGCAGCGGCCGCCGCTGCGCCAACCCCGGCGCCGGCGACGGCCGGCACCGCCGCACCGGCACCGGCGGCGTCGCCCTCGCCTGCACCGACCCCGTCGGCGTCACCGGCACCGGCGTCGAAATAGCCGTATCTCGCGACCGGGTCCGGCCGCGATTTTTTTTCGCGGCTGGAACGGCTTGCGCCCTTAAAACGCCATCGCGGCACACCAGTTGTTAAATCGGATGGCGGAGATATCTTTCCCTCCGCCGTCGTATTGGTCGAACCCAGGGGACGGGTTCGCTTAGTCCTCAATCTCAGGCCCCGTATGGTTTAACCGCGATGCGCGCCGTCGTCGCCGTCCTGTTGCTTGTCACCGCCGCCCACGCCGCCCTGTGGGGTCTCTTCCAGGAGAAGCAGTCGGCGCCCGATTTCCGTGGCACGCTGCCGAGCCTGTCCTACGCCCCGTTCGAGTCAGGTCACACGGTCGCTGACGTTGCCGCCGACACCGAGAAGGTGCGCGCCGACCTGAAGAAACTCTCCACGCTCACCAAGGCGGTCCGCCTCTATTCGTCGACGGAAGGCAACGAGCTGGTGCCGCCGGTCGCCGCCGAGTTCGGCATGAAGGTCACGGTTGGCGCGTGGATCGACAAGGACGCCAACCGCAACAACCGCGAGATCGAAGCCGCGATCAACCTGGCCAAGCGCAACAGCAACGTCATCGGCATCGTGGTCGGCAACGAAACCGTGTTCCGCGGCGAACAGGTGCCGCTGGAAAACCTTGGGTCGGTTCCGGAGATCGGCGTGCCGCCCGAGGAGTCCGAGCGCATCCTTCGCGAGGAAGCGCAGCGCCTTCACGACGCGGAAATGCAGCCGGATGAAAGCGGCAGCAGCGGCTTGAGCAAGCGCGCTGAAGCGATCAAGTGGGCCACCGCCGAAAACAACGTGCACCGGCTGATCAAGTTGATCCAGCGGGTCAAGAAGTCGGTCAGCGTTCCCGTCACCACCGGTGAAATCTGGAACATCTGGCGCGACCATCCGCAGCTCGCCAACTCCGCCGACTTCATCGCCGCGCACGTGCTGCCCTATTGGGAAAACTTCACCGACAAGCAGGCGGTGGACCAGGCGGTCGACCGCTATAACCTGTTGCGCGACTCCTTCCCCGGCAAACGCATCCTTATCGCCGAATTCGGCTGGCCGAGCCAGGGCTATAATCTGCGCAGCGCCGTGCCCGGCCCGTTCCAGCAGGCCACGGTGCTGCGCAACTTCGTCACCCGCGCCGAAGCGATCGGCATGGACTACAACATCGTCGAGGCGATCGATCAGCCCTGGAAGTTCTTTGAAGGCGGCGTCGGACCCTACTGGGGCATCCTCAATGCCGACCGCGAGCCGAAATTCGCCTGGACCGGACCGGTCACCGATCCGAACTACTGGAAGATCGCGCTGGTCGCCGTGCTGGTCGGCCTGTTCATGTCGCTGCCGATCCTGCGGCTGGACCAGCCGACCGTGATGCAGGCGCTGCTGCTGTCGGCGGCCGCCAACGGCGTCGGCGCCTGGGTCGCGACCGTGTTCTCGTACTGGACCACACACTACTTCGTCTGGGGTTCGGCCTTCGCGCTCAGCCTCGGCCTGGTGCTGCTGGTTCCGCTGGTGCTGATCGCGATGGCGCGGATCGAGGAGATCGCGGCGGTGGCGTTCGGCCGCGGCCCGCGCCGGCTGATCGGCAAGAGCGCGCCGCTTGCGCCCGCCACGATCGGCGAGAACGTGAAGTTTCCGAAGGTCTCGATCCACATCCCGGCCTATTTCGAGCCTGTCGAGATGCTGAAGCAGACGCTCGATGCGGTGTCGCGGCTCGACTATCCGAACTTCGAGTGCGTCTGCATCATCAACAACACGCCCGATCCCGACTTCTGGCGGCCGATCCAGGATCACTGCCGGCTGCTCGGCGAGCGCTTCAAGTTCATCAATGCCGAGAAGGTGCAGGGCTTCAAGGCCGGCGCGCTGCGCATCGCGATGGACCGCACCGCGGCGGATGCCGAGATCATCGGCATCATCGACGCCGACTATGTCGTGCATCCGGACTGGCTGAAGGATCTCGTGCCGGCGTTCGCCGATCCGCGCGTCGGCCTCGTGCAGGCGCCACAGGAGCATCGCGACGGCGATCGCTCGCTGATGCACTACATCATGAACGGAGAATATGCCGGGTTCTTCGACATCGGCATGGTCCAGCGCAACGAGTTCAATGCCATCATCGTGCACGGCACGATGTGCCTGATCCGCCGCGCCGCGATGGACAAGGCCGGCGGCTGGTCCAGCGACACGATCTGCGAGGATACCGATCTCGGCCTCTCGATCCAGCAGCAGGGCTGGCTCACGCACTACACCAATGTGCGTTACGGCGAAGGCCTGCTGCCCGACACCTATGAGGCCTTCAAGAAGCAGCGCCATCGCTGGGCCTATGGCGGCTTCCAGATCGTCAAGAAGCACTGGCGGCGCTTCCTGCCCGGCGCCAGCCGACTGACGCCCGATCAGCGCCGCGAGTTCTCGCTGGGCTGGCTCAACTGGCTCGGGGCCGAGAGCCTCGGCGTCGTGGTGGCGATCCTCAATCTGATCTGGGTGCCGATCGTCGCCTTCGCCGATATCGCGATCCCCGACAAGATTTTGACGCTGCCGATCATCGCTTCCTTCATCGTCTCGCTGGTGCATTTCGTCGCGCTCTACCGGCTGCGCGTGAACATCAAGGCCGGGCAGATGTTAGGGGCCATGATCGCGGCGATGAGCGTGCAGTGGACGGTGTCGCGCGCGGTCGCGCAGGGCCTGATCACCGAACATCTCGCGTTCGCCCGCACCTCCAAGGGAGGCCTGTCGCGGATGTCGATCGAGTTCCAGGCGTTCTGGGAAGCCGTGATCGGCGTGTTACTGCTGATCGGCGCCGTCGTGCTTGTCGTCACCAACGGCTACAAGCAGGTGCGCGAGATCTACATCTTCGCCGGCGTCCTGGTGTTGCAGAGCCTGCCATTCCTGGCGGCGGTCTCGATCGCAATCCTGGAAAATTCGCGGATCAACGAGTTCGCATTCTGGCGCAACAGCGCGATCCGCACCGCGGAACTGATCGGATTGCGCCCGGTCAGCCTGCCCTCGGTCGCCGCCCCGTCGCAGCCGGTCGGCTCGGAAATCCGCCGCGACAACTAGCGGCGGATTTAGCCGACTTCAAGAAACGGCCCTAACCGCAGGCGCCGGAACGGCAAATCCGGCGCGCCGGTGCACAATTGAGCGCCCCTCGGCTATTGACCCGATGGGCCCTGCCCCCTACACAGCGCGGGCTGGAGCACGATCCCGAGATGCGGGTTAACCCGCTGACGTCCGGATCCGCTGTTCAGGTGAGTGAGCGCGTAGCTCAGGCGGTAGAGCACGTGACTTTTAATCATGGGGTCGAGGGTTCGAGTCCCTCCGCGCTCACCAAATAAATTCTGTCCAGCCCGGCGACTAAGACATGGGTGACAGCCTCGTGCCGAACGGGTTGTCGAGAGGTTGCAGGGTTTTCTGCTCCAGGTCGAAGTATCCAAGATCATCGTGCATGAAGCTTGCGAGCCAAATGCCGTCATCGACTTCCTTGCTGCCGAGTTGGCCGGCCAGCATGGTGGAGATGTTGATCCGCTTGCGGTGCAGGCAAAGCGCCCGACGCTTGATGGAGCACGCGAGAGCATTCGAGCCAATCCAGGACGGCCGAATCTACATCGAGAAGATCAACGCCCCATGCTCTACAGGACAAGGCAGCGCCGGCCGAGTGGACAGGGCTCCAGCATGCAATCGGAAAAGCTGGCTTGAATATCACGCGAGCGGGACGTTCGCGCGGATGCTCCCAGTCTGGGAAAGACCTGTTCGTCGGGGGCTGTCCCATACATTCGGAGTACCTCATCTAGTGGAGCTCAGGCCACGAGGCCTTGGCGTTTCGCACGTCCTAATATCCATCGGAATTTGCACCTCCTTCCTGGGGCTAGGCCAGCGCCGCCCTCAAGCGGACGGCGTTGGGCATTCTCGCCATGCGGATGATTGACCAGGTGCCGAAAGAAGCTTGGGATAGCATCTGCCCGGCTCCTCCAAGGTCGGGCGCCCATCCCAAGGCGAAGCCCCCGAGGACGATCTGAAATGGAAACGGCCACGCTTCTATCGGTTCTCCGCGATCGGAACGTCAGAGTATGGGTTGAAGGGGACCGCCTGAAGTGCAGCGCCCCCACTGGCGCGCTTGACGCAGAGTTACGCGCGACACTGGCTGACCGAAAGCAAGAACTGCTCGCCTGGTTTCGGCAGGCGGAGACGCTGAAGAGCAGTCCGGCCGACTCCCTGCCGATCGAGCGCGAGGACGGGACAGGAGCGCTCCTGCCGACAATTTCCAGGGAAGTTCCGTTGCCGATAATCCCGGCACGGCGGGAACGCATGAGCCGCTTCGTCAGGGAGCTACGGAGTTGCGGTTACGACCTCGCAAGCTGCGCCCAACGTCTTGAGGTCCTGCCTCGCCTCGGCGTCAATTTCTGGCAACGAATGCGAATGTCCTGGACTCCTCGAAAGAGCGATCCAATCGATAATCTCATTACGCTCTTCATCGATGGCCACCAGGTGAGCGCAGACGTTATCGCGAAGCAGATTTCGTCGTCCTTTGTCGATGCTGCGCTCGAAATGAGATTGGCTGAAAAAAACGGCGACTTGTTGCAATCGAACTTCTGTTTGTTCCCATGCTATGGGAAATACCTGGTCACCGATCAAGCCGAGAAGAACACCGCAATCAATCAAGTCATGTGGTTGTGGGGAGAGAGCTTTATGCTCGGAGGCTTTGTGAAGAGGATCCCCCGCAGGCGCGCCATTGATCTCGGAACCGGCTCTGGAGTGCACGCTATTCTGGCAAGCGACCATTCTGCGACCGTAGTGGGCGCAGACGTCAGTCCACGCGCCATCGCATTCTCCAACTTCAATGCAGCGCTAAACGAAAAGAGCAACATCGCTTTCGTTACAAGCGATCTCTTCGATTCGATCGATGGGACATGTGATCTGCTGGTATGTAATCCTCCTTACGCACCGGACACTGCCGCCAAGGCAAGCGATAATTTTTGGAGCGGTGGAATAGAAGGCACTGAGCTTCTGCGGAGGGTCGTCGAGGCTCTTCCCACGAGGTTGGATGCGGACGGAACAGCCTACATCAATGCTCTGTTTCCGAATCCTCCTGGAACGAAAATCAGGGATCATTTCGATGCTTGGCTTGAAGGCAATCTCACGGAGTGGGACGTGCTGGATCACACCTGGCCGGTGCCGGGATATCAAGATTTGTTCTCCGAGCAACCATTCCAAGGTGATATGAGCGCGTGGCGCTTTGGCGTGGTGAGTATGCGTCGATCTCGGACTGGCCGGGGTTGGTGGAAGGAAGTCGCGGGCAGTGGCCTGTTCTTCCGAGAGGACGGAAGTTGCAGCGTAATCGCTGATCACGATGCCTACGGGGCACCTGCTGGACCATCGCCGAACAACTCGTAGGACACGGAGGAGTACAGCATCATTCCCGGCAGACGTCCGTCATGGTCTCCCCGTCCCGCAGACGGACGACAAAGCGAGGACGCTCTTCCATCACCGAACCCGTTTTCCAAGGCGTCCACACCTCCCGCACAACAAAAGCGGAAAGTGTAACCCATGTCCGGTACGCTCTGTCACCTATGTCTCGGGCCGCTCAAACCCATTTGAGCCAAGTGGTCAGCCTTCAAAACACTCCGTGCGGCAGTGACATCGCTCGCGCGGTGTTCGGAAGCTGGCGCCCGGGCCCTGGCTCTTCTTAATTTTGTGTGAACCAAGCCACAGTTGTTCGGCGCGATCTTTAGTAGGTTTTCGGCGCTGGGGATTTCAGGGCCCAGAGGCTGGAAGAACAGGGCGCCGCCGGGACAAATCATTTCGGGCCCGGCGGCGTAATTTTTCGGAATGGTCAGAACGCAATCCCAATGCTCGGATCAGACGCATCCGGACGCCAACGGCTCGTTGCTCTCCCTGTCATCACGTTCGGCGTCGCCTGCGTCGAGCCCGCCTGCGGTTCTCCGGACCGGTCGGTGGCGCGCGTATTGCGGCATAAGCCTTGCTCTTTAGATGGCGCAGGCAATTTCAGTGTCCCGGTTCAGGAACAAGCTGTCCCCGGGTGTGTATTTTGGAGACGGGCTCGATTAATTGGGAGGCATCGTTGAGACACGCAGCGCCCCTACTGGCCAGGTTCGTCGTTCGGAGAGGAAGCACCGACTGGATGGTTTATGATCGAGAGCTCAAGGGGCCAGCGCAGTTGAAGAAAGACGGCCGCTTCGCCGAGAAGCTGACGAAGGAACAAGCCGAACACATCAAGCAGGCGTTGACGGACGCCCTCAAGCCCAAGCCGTGATTTAGGCAGAGCGAGCTCGAATACCCGATCGGTGGCGACACAAACCGCGAACAGATGACATCTGTGTTACCTCGTAAGGTATATGAACAGAGTTGGGCAAGGCGAACAAGGCGCGGCAAAACCGGGGCGCATCAGCGGAGCAAATTAGGCCGTTGCGGAATTCAGCTTTGGCCACTGGACGTTCTGATCGGGCCAGCGTCGCCGTTGGGAGGGAACGATCGGGGAACAGCTCAAGGCACATCGAAAACCGCCCGTGTCGGAAAGGTCACCCTCGCGGCCGAGGGGTGGAGCGCGACGCATGACGGCGCAAGCGCGCCGTTCAGCGCACAAATTCGGAACGAACATTCGGAGCGCTGCAACACTTCATCCGTCAAGCCAACGGCAGCTCGCCCTGACCGCCTGTCCAGTCGATGATGTCGACCTGGAGTCCTCGCTTCAGCATCTCGGCCTCGAGGCTGCCGGCATGCCGTTTCCACTCGGGCGTTGCGCGGACGCGGAATCTTGGATCTTCGCCGGCGGCCTCGAATTGGTCGTCGGCTTTCAGCGCGCCGCGGACGGCGTCGTACATCATCTTCAGGCTGGCGTCGGTGAAGGCGCCGTAGTCCATCGGTCGTCTCCCTTGGCACTGTGGACGCAAAAGGCCGCCACGTAGTCACTCGTGGCGGCCTTCTGCAAGCGGCCCATCCAGACGGCCTAGGCCGACGTTGCGCGAGTCGGGTTAACGAAACGTTGTTCGTGCGCCGGCGCGCACTCAGATCGCGACGCGATCGAAGTCGACGGCTATCCGGCTGTTCGGGAAAATCCTCGTCGCCTCCGCCAGAATGTCCTCGTCCGGGTAGCGGCCCGAGATGTGCGTGAGCACGAGCTGCTTGACCCCGCTCCGCGCCGCGAGCGCGGCGGCTTCGCTGGCCGTCAAATGCCCGTAGTCGCGCGCGATGGCCGCGTCACGCTCGAGAAATGTCGCTTCGATCACCAGCAGGTCGGCGTCCCCGACGTGTTCGGCCAGCCCCTCGGTGGTTTCGGCATCACCGACGATGACGAGCTTCCTTCGTCCCTGGGCGGGGCCAAGCACCTGCTCCGGATCGATGGTGCGACCATCGTCCAGCTTCACCTGCCGTCCCTCCGCCAGCTCCCGCCGAACGGGCCCGTCGGGCACGCGCAGCGCCAGGAGCCGGTCCGGGAGGAGATGCCGGCGCATCGCGCTCTGAAACGAGAAAGCAAAGCTGTCCGTATCCCGGTGGCGGACCGCAAAGCAATCGATGGTGAATTCGCCGGCGTCGAGCACTCGCCCCTCGCTCAACGGCACCAGATCGAGCGGGATCGGCGCCCTGCCCGCGCCCCAAAGGCCGGCCAGCATGCGGACGACGACATCGAGCGTGCCGGGTCCGGCATGAATCGTCATCGCATCCGAACTTTGCCGCAACCGGAGGGTCGAAAACAGCCCGGGAATGCCGAGCACATGATCGAAATGCCCGTGGGTCAGCAACAGGCGATCAAGCCGTCGAAAGCCGGCGCCACTCCGCAGCAGCTGGCGCTGCGTTCCCTCGCCGCAATCGACCAGAATACGACTGCCGGCTGCCTCGACGAGGATGCCCGGGTGATTGCGCTCGGGAGACGGCACGCTTGCCGACGTTCCCAGAAAAGTCAGCGAGAACATCGCAGCACCTCGCCTTCCGACTGCCGACGGCGCCATGCCGCCGAGATCGCGCAACCTGATGGCAGCGTCGCTCGGTGTGTTCAAGCACTTCGATGCCGACGACGGTCGAGCGAGGCGTCCTGAAGCCGACAGCTTTGAGGGCAGACCGCATCCGCGCCATCGGGATCGGTCGTCGTGACCGGCACGCGGCGCCCTTGTCACGCCCCCAACCGGTCACAGCCTCAAACATCGAAACAGCTGCGCGAGCGCGGTGTTGGCGGATTGCGCGCGCCGTTCGACGATTTCGGCCGCAGCGGCGTAGTTGCGCGCCAGGATCTGGAGCGCGCGGCGGGCATCCGGCAGCGTCGATTGCTCCGCCATCTCCAGGCACTGATGCTCGAAATATCTGAGCTCCTCAAGTTCGGTCATTCGCGAATCGTCCGATCGGGTCCTGTAGTTTCGAACTCAGTGCGCCAGCGACCTAGTGAAAGTTTGGCAAGTTTGTTGCGGGAGCCGAGCGATCTGGTCGGAGTGTTTCTGGATGCATGAATTGATAGTCACCGCTCCGTGACCGATGCGAGGGTGAGCCGCGCGGATCGACAAGCGCGAGCAATCGTTTCACAATGCGGCGGTCTCGCTTTGCGAGCTTTGGAACACACGCGGTCGATGCGGTATCGAATTGGCTTTGTTGGACCGATGAGGAAACGCGATTGGGCTTTCGTGGCGGCTTGTATGGCAGGCGCGCTGCTGTTCGGTGTCTGGAGTTTCCAGATGGGTATCGCGTTTCACCGATCCCGGCACGGCGCGACCGACCTCTCCAGTTCGCATCGGCGGAGCCAGGACGGCACCTCCGCGCGCAGCCCGGCCGGGCTCCAGGCGGATGACGGCGATCCGCAGGCCGGACCGCCGCGATAGGCGTCGCGATCGCGCTCGTCACCGCCACACCGCGTCGGACTAGGCCCAGGCCAGGCCTGCCATGCCGGCGGCGCCATCGTCATCCGTCTTGGCATGCGTGAGCCGCCTGCGGCGCGGACTGTCCTTGGCACGACGATGACGAGCGCCAAATCTGTGCAGCGCCATCGGCATATGCCGCATCGCGCCGCGGACGAAATCGATCGCCTGCCTGACGACGGCCACGACCGTCGCAAGGCGGGTAAAGAAGCCGATCAGGAAGATCATCGAGAAGATGTCGATATAGGCCAGCACATCGCCAACCAGCATCAGCTCGGGAGGAAGCGGAATCCGGTGCCAGTAGGCGCCGATCACGATGGCAACCGGGATCAGCGCGATCAGCTTCCGCAACGTCAGCCGGTCGAGCAAGGCGGCGAGCTCAACGACCAGGATCTGCCACAGCCAATCGCCAAGCACGGCCGGCTTGTCGATCGTCCAAGTTTGCCATAACCGCTGCCACATCGCCGCTCCGCCTCCCCTTGCGTGCAATACCGGCGCGCTACGGCTTCGACGTCGCCTCGCTGCCGCTGCCCTCGTCTGCAGCGCCCCGCGCATCGGCCGAATCGGCCGATGGAAAGATGCGCTCATAGTTCGCTCGCGCCTCGCGGATCAGGCGCGCGCGCTCGCGTTCGGACTTCGAGATGAACCTGATGATCTCGCCCATATTCGCTCCAAGGCAGAAATGATGATCCGGCCGTCAGCTATGCAACCATCGTGCCCGACGGCCGCATGGCCGGCCTCCTCGCGGGAGCTCAGCGGAATGCCCGCGGCGCCATCCGCTGCTGGCTGAACGCGACGCGCGGATTGATGCCGCAATAGGCGTCGCGGCCCGACGCGGATGCCTGACACTGCTGATAGGTCTGGTAGCCGCAATAGCCGGGATATCCCTCCTGCCGGCCCTGGATGCACCAGGGATACTCATAGGGATCGGCCGCCGCAGGCGACGCGGAACCGACAATCCAGCTCGTTCCGAGCGCCGCGAACGCCAGAATTGCCCAATTCGTCCTGCGCATGATCCTGTTTCCTTGCTCAAGCGGCATCCACCTGCTGATCTAGGTACGCCGGCAGGATCTGCGAGGTTTCCGGTGACTGCCTCAAGAAGCTGTGACGATGGTTGAAAGCCCGGTCGCGGCACGGTGAGGACCGGCTGACCGGTCATCGGCCCTCGCGGCCTCCAGACCCGCCGGCCTTCTGCCCGCCGGGCCGCCCAGCGCATGTAGTTAACCGACGCCTAATCGGGGATGCGCGGTTGAAATGTGCGACTTAAGCGCGCCGCAAGGCGGTTGCCCTAGTCTCCCGCGCGGCTCAATGGACGACGACACCCGGAGAGGCTCGTCGCACGGGGGATAATCATGCGCAGCGCGCTCATTGCTTCAATGATCCTGTCACTTGCGGCCGGGCCGGCCGTTGCCGGACCACGAATGTCGGGGCCGTCCGAGGCGGCACCGGGCAGCGTCGAGAAATATCGCGGCTACGTCTTCGATCTCTCCGAGAACGCCGACCGCAAGGACGTTACCAGCATCGGCGACATGGTCCGCCGCCAGCTCGACGTCGTGGAAACCGCAGGCTTCAGCCCGAAGGTGCTGCAGTTCTTCCATCGCGTGCCGATCGTTGCGAGCGAGATGGCGTGTCTCGACGAAGGCGCGGCGGCGGCCTGCTATGGCTTGACGCCGCCGGAATGGGACCGCGGTACGACGCGCGACGTCACCATCTGGGATCACGACAAGCAGCAATGGACCAATTCGGACCCGCTCGCGCTTGCGCTCGATTCCGGCATCGGCATCATCAGGATGCGTCCGAACATGATGCGTTACGCGAAGGAGCCGGTGCTGCTGCATGAATTCCTTCATGCCTATCACGCCCGGCTGATGCCGAACGGCTATGAGAACAAGGGGATCAAGGCTTTCCTCAGCCAGGCCAAATCGAAGGAGCTGTTCGCCAAGGAGGCCTATGCGTTGAAGAACCAGCAGGAGTTCTTCGCGGTGACGGCGAGCATCTTCCTGGCCGGCAAGGATTCCGAGCACGAACCCTATACGCGCGCCACGCTCAAGGAGAAGATGCCGGACTACTACAAGTATCTCGTCGGCCTGTTCGGCGCCGATCCCGAGGAAACCGGCGTCACGCCGGTCGCATCGGCGAACTGAGCCCGGTATTCCACAAAAAAACGAGGCCCGGTGTGCCTAGGAGACCGGGCCTCGTTTCTGATGTCCCCCGCCTCGTGGCGGATCAGGTGTTGTCGTTACGCGACCTTGTCCGCGCGATCCATCCCGGATGATTACGGGGTCAGGCGCGCGCTGGCCTCACTTGCTGTAGCTGTAGAACCCCTGCCCGGTCTTGCGGCCGAGATGTCCGGCATCGACCATCTCCTTCAGCAGCGGCGCCGGCCGGTATTTGGGGTCGTTGAAGCCGGTGTAGAACACCTCCATCACCGACAGCATGGTGTCGAGCCCGATCAGATCGGCAAGCGCGAGCGGGCCGATCGGATGATTGCAGCCGAGCTTCATGCCGGCATCGATCTCCTCGGCGGTGGCAATGCCTTCCTGCAGCGCGAAGATCGCCTCGTTGATCATCGGGCACAGAATGCGGTTCACCGCAAAGCCCGGGCTGTTCTTCGCCGTGATCGCCACCTTGCCGACCCGCTTGGCGAAGGCTTCGGCCTTGGCGACGGTGTCGTCCGAGGTCTGCAAGCCCCGGATCAATTCGAGCAGCGCCATCACCGGCACCGGATTGAAGAAATGCATCCCGATGAAGCGGTCGGGACGATCGGTCGAGGCCGCAAGGCGAGTGATCGAGATCGACGAGGTGTTGGTTGCGACCAGCGCGCTCGGCTTCAGCGCCGCACAGAGATCCTTCAGGATCTTGATCTTCAGCTCCTCGTTCTCGGTCGCGGCTTCGATCACGAGATCGCAGGCGGCGAGCTTGGCCTTGTCGGTGGTCGCATTGATGCGCCCGAGCGTCGCGTCGCGGTCGGCCGCGGTCATCTTCTCCTTGGCGACCAGCCGATCGAGGCTGCTCCCGACCGTCTTGAGGCCGCGCTGGACCGCCGCGTCGGAGATATCCACCATGGTCACGCCGAGGCCTGCCGCCGCGCAGATCTGCGCGATGCCGTTGCCCATGGTCCCGGCGCCGATAATGCCAACCGTCTCGATCATTGCGTTCGTCCCTCGTCGCTTGCGCGGCCGCGCGGCCGCATCGTCAAAAACGGCGGACCGGAAGGGTCCGCGGATGGCGCATGAATAGCAGTCCGGCCGCGCGGCCGATACAGCGGGAGCCGGTATTCCGGTGGGGTCTATTCGGGGCGCGGCGGGTGCGCCCGCCGTGACGGCACGGCTGGCCGCGGCGGCAATTGGGTGCGCGGTGGTTCGGCCGCGCGCGACGGTTCGAGCACGCGGTTCAGTCGTACGATCCACCAGGCCAGCCGCCCGTAGCTGCGGCGCAGCGCCGATCCGACTCCCTCGTCGATGTCCTGATCACGATCCATACCCCTATCATTAACGTGCATCCTTGAAGGAACGGTGAGCGCCATCACCTGCAGCGCCGGCAGTCGTTAGGAACCTCGCAACCATCCCCGCGCAGGCTGTGCGCGGGCGCTGGTAGTCTCCCGGATTGCACCGGGAAGTCCCCGCGCGGCAGCATCGCAGTGCCGGTCCGACTCGCATTTTGTTGATCGAATTTTCCGCCGAGCGCCGCGACATAAGGACATTAGACGACGAGGGCTACGCCCATGCTTGCCGAGAAATTCATTCTGTTGCTCGAGACATTGCTTAACGGCCAGACCCATTCCGACGGAAGTCCCCGCGTGGTGAGCACTTCGCCCCACATTCCGGTCAAGCTTTCCCGTGGAAGCCAACCGCAAGGCAGCCTGCCTCGCTAGCCCCTGCTGCTCGCAGGTTAGGTCGCTGCGAGAGTCTCAAGGGCGTCGCAGCCACGTCGCTGCGGAATGCTGGTCGCGACGTTTGCCTCCGCCAGTTGGCCCGTCGTGACGCACGAGCCATTTGGCCGGAGCGGCCTTTCACCCGTGATCCAGCTCATAGTTAGTGAAGCTGAACCACGCTACACCGCTCCGGCAACGACGTGGTGCCGCCATGGACGATAAGACCCACAGCAAGACCGATTTCGGAAGTATCGCAGTCGCAATCTGCGTCGCCGCCTATATCGCGATCATGCTGGCCTATCTCGCCCAATGCGATCTCGGCCTGACCGCAGCGCAGACGCGTCATCTCTCGATGCTGGCAGCGCTGTTTCTCGCGCTGCCGGTCGCGCTGGATTTGCTGCGCACCGGGCCAGGCGACGCTCCCTGACGCGGGCACGTGCGCGCCTGCCGCCGCCGATCTCCCCTGCAGCAAACGCGCCTGCGCAACATAGCGCTAGGTGAAGCGACGCGAATCAGCGTTACTTTGCAACTGATCGCTTCGTGGGATTTGGCGGCATGACCCAGCCCGACGTGTTTGATCAGAAGGTTCTGGATCAGAACATTCGCGACCTGCAGGAATGGCTGCGCAAGGCCTGGCAGCAACTCGCGGACCCTTCGCTCACCGCCTTCTCTCGCCGCGAATTGCGCAACCAGATGAAGCAATGCAACGCCGATTTGCGCGTGCAACTGCAAGCCGCCTCCAAACGAATGTTGGCGCAGCCCGCCGCATCGGGGAGGACGTTCGCCAAGCCGGCGCTGCGGATCCTCGCCTAGAGCATGATCCGGAAAAGTGCGAAGCGGCTTTCCCTCGCGACAAACGCAGGGCGTTTGCGCGGAGACCATGCCCAAACAATGGGCTGAAGCGCGATGACAATTCAACCCAATCTCATCGCGCCTCAGCACTTGTCCGGCTGTCGCACATGCCAGCGCGCCAAAATGCCGCGATCTCCTGCTGCATGCTGGCCATACGCACCCTCTGCTTGTGCAGGGACGCCCGACGAGGCACAGCAAAACAGCTCCGGTATGCCTATATTGGGCGTCGTGTAGCGGCCAATGCCGCCAATGTTTAGGGACTCCCGTGTTATATCTGGAACTTGCGATCGTGGCGGTCTTGATCGTCGTCAACGGTCTGTTGTCGATGTCGGAGCTCGCGATCGTCTCCTCGCGTCCGGCGCGCCTTGCGGCGCTGGTCGAACGAGGCGTCAGCGGTTCGCGCCGCGCACTTGCACTGGCCTCCGATCCCGGCAAGTTCCTCTCCACGGTGCAGATCGGCATCACGCTGATCGGCGTGCTGTCGGGCGCCTTCTCGGGCGCAACGCTTGGCCAGCGTCTGACCCAATGGCTGCTTGAGCTCGGCGTGTCCGCAGGCATCGCCGACGCGGTCGGCGTCGGCCTCGTCGTCGGCGTGATCACGTATGCCTCGCTGATCGTCGGCGAGCTGGTGCCGAAGCAGATCGCATTGCGCGATCCCGAGTCGATAGCGGTCAAGGTCGCGCCGGCCATGACCATGATGGCGCGGCTGTCGCTGCCGCTGGTGTGGCTGCTCGACCGTTCCGGCAAGCTGCTGCTGTGGGTGCTCGGCCATCGCGAGGATGCACAGGACCGCGTCAGCGAGGACGAGATCAAGACGCTGGTGGTGGAGGCCGAGAACGCCGGTGTGCTCGAGCCCGGCGAAAAGGAGATGATCGCCGGCGTGATGCGGCTTGGCGATCTTCCGGTCGGCGCCGTGATGACGCCGCGCCACGAGGTCAGCCTGATCGACCTCGCCGCCCCCGCAGCCGAGATCCTGGCGACGCTGCAGAAGAGCAGTCACTCGCGCTGCGTGGTGTTCGACGGCAACCGCGATCATGCGCTCGGCATCGTGCAGGCCAAGGACGTGCTCGACGTCTACCTCGCTGGCCAGACGCCCGACATCCGCGCGCTCACGCGCGATGCGCCGATCATTCCAGAGACCGTCGACGCCCGCGACGTGGTCGCGATCCTGCGCGACTCCAGAGTGCATATCGGCCTCGTCCACGACGAGTACGGCACCTTCCAGGGCGTCGTCACCAGCGCCGACATCCTCGAGGCCATCGTCGGCGCCTTCCACACCGAGGAAGGCCCGGCCGAGCCCGCCTATGTCCGGCGCGACGACGGCTCCTATCTGATCTCGGGCTGGATGCCGGCGCTGGAATTCAGCGAACTGCTCGGGATCGCGCTGCCATCGCCGCGGCCGTACCAGACCGCGGCCGGCTTCCTGCTGCATGAATTCGGCGCGATCCCCGATGTCGGCGCGAAAACCATCGCGCAGGGCTGGCAATTCGAGATCGTCGACCTCGACGGCCGGCGCATCGACAAGGTTTTGGCCAGCAAGCAGCCGGCGGCCTGACATTTGCCACCGGGCCGTCCTGTTGATAAGCGGCAAGACAGCAAAACAGGCGGCCGCGGTGTGCTATCGGCATAGCGGCGGCCCGAGTCCCCCCGAGTAAACCTCACGGAATAGATTCCCATGCGCATTACCCTTGTCGGTTCCCGCCATTTCGGCGTGACGACCCTGAACATGCTGCGCGAACACCATGTCACGCTGGTCAGGGTGGTGGTCCATGACGGCGAGGACCGGCTGGCGGCGGCGGCCAGGGCGGCCGGCATCGAGGTCGTTGTCCAGGCCGATCCCAAGCTGGTGACGGCCGCCGAGATCGCGCCGGACACCGACCTGATCGTGACCGCCCACAGCCACGCCCGGGTCAGCAGGGAGGCGCTTGCCGCGTCCAGGCTCGGCGGTATCGGCTACCACCCGTCGCTGCTGCCGCGCCACCGCGGCATCGCGGCGGTGGAATGGACCATCAAGGAAGGCGATCCGATCGCCGGCGGCAGCATCTATCACCTCGCTGATCGCATGGACGCCGGTGCGATCGCCGCGCAGGACTGGGTGTTCGTCAAGAAAGGCGAGACCGCCCGCGAGCTGTGGGAGCGCGCCCTGGCGCCGCTCGGTCTGCGTCTGCTTGCTCAGGTCATCGACTACGGCAAGGTCAACGGCTCGCTGCCGGCCAAGGTCCAGGATGAGCAGTTTGCGACCAAGGCGCCGAATCTGAGCCCTGGCAAACACTAACCCGAGCTAAAGTATATGAATACCTCGCTCGGAAAAGCCACGCTCGGATTTTCCGTTCCTGATCCGGAACCGAATTCACCATGATGTGTTTGAGTTCACAGGAACATTTGGGGACTCTCGCGACGCAGCAAATTTTGAACACATTGTGACAGGATAAGCCGCGTCATCACACGAAATTACAGGGATTTGATTCATGCGTTCGATCCGCATTCGCGACCTGATTTTGGTCACTACAGTCGCCTCGGCCGCCTCCCTCACCGCTGCTCCCGCGTCCGCTCAGCAGCCTTATGACGGCCTTTGGAACGTCACCGTCGTCACCAAGACCGGCAGCTGCGAACCGTCGCAGAGCTCGACCGTGACCGTCGCTGAAGGAAAGATCTCGGCACAGGGCGCAGCGATCTCCGGCACCGTCGGCAGCGGGGGACTTGTGCGAGTCTCGATCAATGGTGCATATGCGAACGGACAACTCAGTGGCAACTCCGGATCGGGGAAGTGGAATGGGGCATCAGCTGGCGTACCGTGCAGCGGCCGATGGGAAGCGTCCCGTCGGTAAGATCACCAGCCTATCAAGTTTCTTCGCCATCGCGCGGCGGCCAGCAATTGCAGCCGCCGCGTTTTTCGTGACCGCACTCGCAAGCACCGCGGGTCATGCCCAGTCCGGCCCGTTCGCCGGCATGGCGGGCACCTGGTCGGGCGCCGGCTCGGTCACACTGGACGACGGCTCCAGCGAGCGCATCCGCTGCCGTGCGACCTATCACGTCGGCGGCCCCAGGATGACCATGAACCTCACCTGCGCCAGCGATGCCTACAAGTTCAACCTGGCGGCCGACGTGCAGGCCGAAGGTAGTGCGGTCACCGGCTCCTGGAGCGAGTCCAGCCGCAACGTCAGCGGCGACCTGCGCGGTCGCGGCAGTGGCGGTAACTTCCAGGTCGTCGCCAGCGCGCCCGGTTTCAACGCCGACATCTCGATGCGCACCAGCGGCAACAAGCAGGCCGTTACCATCAGGGCTGACAGCCAGTTCCGCGGCGCCAGCATCACGCTGTCGAGGTAATCGATCCGCCCTCAGGCGAGAAAAGCCCTCGGTCATTCCCGAGGGCTTTTTGCTGGCTAGATGCCAATCGATCACACCCGTCGCAGCGGTGCTATGCCGCAGGCACGAATGCTGTGACCTCGATCTCGACCTTGGCGCGCTGGTCGACCAGCCCGTCGATATAGAGCAGCGTCGACGGCGGGAAATTGCGCCCGAGCGTCTCCTTCCACGCCGCGCCGATACCGGCGCCCGCGGCCTCATATTCGCTGCGACTGGTCAGGTACCAGGTCAGGCGGACGATGTGCTCGGGGCCGGCTCCGGCTTCGTTCAACAGCTTGACGATGCGCTTCAGCGCGGTACCGACTTGGGCGGCCATATCGGGGGAGTAATCGCCCTTCTCGTCGCCGCCGGTCTGCCCCGCCAGCACGATCCACCTGCCGGGCGCGTCGAACGCGACACCGTGCGAGAAGCCGCGGGGTTTCGACCATTCGGCCGGTTGCAAGACACGCATGAGCAGATCCTCCTTTATGGCGTTCGTCATTCCGGGATGGCTCGCAGAGCCAGACCCGGAATCTCGAGATCCCGCGTTCGCCCGCTTCACGTGCGCCCCGGGATGACAGCGTAGTCGATGCTGCTTAGCAGAGATCACGCGGGTGACGCATCACCGCGCAGGGAGAATTGCGCGTTGCAAATTCATGGCAGCTCGCCGATACCGGGCACCCCTCCTCATCCGCTCTTTCCCCGTCATGGATCGCACGCCCTCGAAGACCCGCGCAGCATTGTGGATGTCCGGCTGGCTCGCGCTGATGCTGATCGTGGCTGTGGCCGGCCGCGAGGCGACGCGCGAGGTCAACGTCTTCCAGCTGATGGCCGTTCGCGGCGTGCTCGGCTTCGCGATGCTCTATCCGCTGATCCACATGAATGGCGGGTTTGCGATCGTGAAGACGGCACGGGTGCACGTCCATATCGCGCGCAACCTGATCCATTTCTGCGCGCAGCTCGGCTGGTTCTTTGCGTTGACATTGATCCCGATCGGCCAGGTGGTCGCGATCGAGTTCACGATGCCGATCTGGACCGCGATCCTCGCGGCGAGCTTTCTCGGCGAGCGGATGACGCCGTGGAAGATCGTCGCGATCGTGCTTGGCCTGGTCGGCGTATTCGTGATCGTGCGGCCGGCGGCCGGTGCGATCAATCCGGGCCAGCTGATCGCGCTTGCCGCGGCTGTCGGCTTCGGCATCTCGGTCGCCGTGGTCAAGTCGCTGACGCGGACCGAGCAGACGCTGACGATCATGTTCTGGATGCTGGTGGTGCAATCGCTCGCGAGCATCGGGCCTGCCCTCTACGCCTGGACCTGGCCGCCGCTCTCGACCTGGGGCTGGCTCGCCGTGATCGCGTTCTGCGGCACGTTCTCGCACTATTGCATGGCGCGCGCCCTGCTCCATGCCGACGCGACTGTCGTGATCCCGATGGATTTCGTCCGCGTGCCGCTGACGGCGATCGCCGGCTGGCTGATCTATGCCGAAAGGCTCGATGTCTACACGGTGCTCGGCGCGGCCATGATCCTGGCCGGCAACCTCATGAACCTGAAACCGACCGCACGGAAGCCAGCGCGCGCGCGGTGACACCGGCGCCATACGCGCGCAGCGCCGCCGCGGCCTGCCAACCAAAGGCCGAAAGCGTGTTACTTTCCTGCGGCCTTGCGCAGCGCCGCGTTGATGCGGTCCTGCCAGCCGGGGCCGCCCTCCTGGAAATACTCCAGCACGTCCTGATCGATCCGCAGCGTGACCTGCTCGCGGACGCCGGGGACAGCGACGGTCTTTGGCACCGCGTCCGCGACCTTGGTGGTGGCGCGCTTGAACGCCGCCTCGGCTTCGCTGCGGGCATCGTTCAGGGTTCGCGGTCGCCTCGGCTGGTCGGCCATATGATGGATTCCTGTGTCTCAGATTCCTTCAAACAGTACCGTCGAGAGATAGCGCTCCGAGAATGACGGCACAATCGCCAGAATGGTTTTGCCGGCCGCTTCCGGCCGCTTGCCGATCTGCAGGGCGGCTGCGATCGCGGCACCCGACGATATACCGCCGGGGATGCCTTCGTTGCGCGCCAGCCCGCGCGCGGTCTCGATCGCGGTCGCGCTGTTGACCTTGACGATCTCGTCGATCACAGAGCGGTCGAGGATGTCCGGGATGAAGCCCGCGCCGATGCCCTGGATCTTGTGCGGCGTGTGCTGGCCGCCCGACAGCACCGGGCTCTCTTCCGGCTCGACCGCGACGACGCGCAGTGACGGCTTGCGCGGCTTCAGCACCTGGCCAACGCCCGTGATGGTGCCGCCGGTGCCGACGCCGGCGACGAAGTAATCGATGTTGCCGCCGGTGTCGTTCCAGATTTCCTCGGCGGTGGTGCGGCGATGGATCTCGGGATTGGCGAGGTTCTTGAACTGCTGCGGCATGACCGCGTTGGGCGTCGTGCGCACCAATTCTTCCGCGGTCGCGATCGAGCCCTTCATGCCCTGCGCGGCCGGGGTCAGCACAATCTCCGCGCCGAGAAAGGCCAGCATCCGCCGCCGCTCGATCGACATCGATTCCGGCATGACGAGCTTGAGCCGATAGCCGCGCGACGCCGCGACATAGGCAAGCGCAATCCCGGTGTTGCCCGAGGTCGGCTCGATCAGCACGGTGTCAGCGTTGATGATGCCGGCCTTCTCCATCGCCACGATCATCGCCGCGCCGATGCGGTCTTTCACGCTGGCCGCCGGATTGAAGTATTCCAGCTTGGCGAGGATCGTCGCGTTCACGCCAGACGCCTGCGGCAGTCTGCGCAGCCGCACGATCGGCGTAGAGCCGATCGCATCGACGATGGAGTCAAAGACGCGGCCGCGTCCGGGTTGCACTGCACTCGTTGTCGACGGCGCGTCCATCAAGCGGCTCCTGTAGCGGGATGTGCTGGGAATATGCGGTCTTCTCATTAGAAGCAGCGCATCATGACGCGCAAGTGAGAAACCGCCATGGCGCGAATTCGTTGCATTGCAAAATAAGAACCTACGCAAATAACGTAAAACCTACGCATTTGTGTTGCGACAAGGTCAAACAAATGCGTCTATATACTTTCGTCAGGTGCAGCTCAGAACGCAAAGGAGGTCACATGCCAGCTCTCGCTGAAGTTCTGTCGACCACAGCGTCCAGGCCCGATCCGCGCGGCAGCGATTTGCCGACCTGTCCGGTGTGTGCTGACTCCATGGTGGCGGCGGAAGCCTCCGCGTACCTGTTCGACAATCTGATCAGCTATCTCTGGACCTGCGACAACTGCGGTTACGGGTTCGTGACTAAACACGCGGTGAAACCGATCGTGTGCAATTGATCACACAGCTCATCTTGGAGCGATGTCACCGCGCGCCCAACCGGCGCGCGTTTTCGTTCTGAAGTCCTCGAACGTGCCGTTCTCCACCGCATCGCGGATGCCCTGCATCAGCTGCTGGTAATAGGCGACATTGATTTCGGACAGCAGCATTGCCCCAAGTGTTTCGCCCGATCGCACCAGATGATGCAGATAGGCGCGCGAATAGCCGTTGGCCGCCGGCCACGGGCTCTCTTCATCGAGCGGACGCGGATCGTCGACGTGCCGGGCGTTGCGCAAATTGATCTGCCCAAAGCGGGTGAACGCCATGCCGTGGCGTCCGTTCCGTGTGGGCATCACACAGTCGAACATATCGACCCCGCGCGCCACCGCCTCGACGATGTCTTCCGGCGTGCCGACGCCCATCAGATAACGCGGCCGATCGACCGGGAGCGCCGGCGCGGTCTCCTCGATCATCGCCAGCATCACCGCCTGCGGCTCGCCGACCGCGAGCCCTCCGATCGCGTAACCGTGAAAACCGATGTCGGTCAGCCCGCGCGCGCTGGCGTGCCGCAGATCCGGGACGTCGCCGCCCTGCACGATGCCGAACAGCATGTAGCCGTCCGGCGCCGCCTCGAACGCGCGCTTGGAGCGCTCGGCCCAGCGCAGCGACAGTTGCATCGCGCGCTCGATGTCGGCGCGCTCCGCCGGCAGCCGGACGCATTCGTCCATCTGCATGGCGATATCGGAGCCGAGCAGCCGCTGCACCTCGATCGAGCGCTCCGGCGACAGCTCGACCTTGGTGCCGTCGATATGCGAGCGGAAGGTCACGGCTTTCTCGGTCACCTTGCGCAGCTCCGACAGCGACATCACCTGGAAGCCGCCGGAATCCGTCAACATCGGGCCGCCCCAGCCGGTGAAGCGCTGCAGGCCGCCAAGCCCGGCAATGCGCTCAGCGCCGGGCCGCAGCATCAGGTGATAGGTGTTGCCGAGCACGATATCGGCGCCGGCATCGCGCACCTCGCGCCAATGCATGCCCTTCATCGCGCCCGCGGTGCCGACCGGCATGAAGGCGGGCGTCCGCACGAGGCCGTGCGGCGTGGTCAGGCGCCCGGTACGGGCGGCGCCGTCGGTTGCCAGCAGCTCGAAATGATTGGGAAGATTCATGCGGCTGCTTATTGCGTGTCGCCGGTGCCCGATCAACCCGTCGGATAACGGCCCTCGCGCGACTTCGTGAACACGGACAACCGGCCGGACGCTTGCCTTGCATTATCAGCCCCGTCAAACAAAACGAAACAGTGTCGTTTTATGACGACAATATGGCAACCGGCTTCCGCAGCGACGTCAATCCGCGAACGTGACTGGCAGAGATGGTCTCACCCCCTAGCGCCCGACCCGCCGGCGCCGGCCCTCGGACGACGGCCGCCCGCGCGATCCGGCACGCGGCCCTGCTGTGCGGCCTCGCCTTGGTGCTTTCGGCCTGCAGCTCGCTGCCGCGGATGCCCTACACGGCCGCCGATGCCGCCAATTCGCGGGTGCTCGACGTCGACGGGCTGCGCCGCTATGCCGACGAGCCGGCGTCAAAATTCAAGCTCGAGAAGAGCAACCTCGCCCCGATCAAGACCTACCTCGCCCTCTCCGGCGGAGGCGCCGACGGGGCCTATGGCGTGGGCGTCCTCAACGGCTGGACCGCGGCCGGCAACCGCCCGGCCTTTTCGGTCGTCTCCGGCGTCAGCACCGGCGGGCTGATTGCGCCCTTTGCGTTCCTTGGCCCGCGCTACGACGACACGCTGAAGGAGGTCTACACCTCGGGCATCGCGGAAAGCCTGCTGCAGGATCCGAGCCTGATGCGGGTGCTGTTCGGCTCCGGGCTGTTCGGCAACAAGCGGCTGCGCGAACTGGTGGCGCGTTATGTCGGTCCGGACATCCTGAGCGAGGTGGCGCGCGAAAACGTCAAGGGCCGAAAGCTCCTGATCGTCACCACCGATCTCGACACCCAGCGCACGGTGATCTGGGACATGGGACGGATCGCCGCGGTCGGAACGCCCGAAGCGCTGCAGCTGTTTCGCGACGTGATGGCCGCCTCCGCCAGCATCCCGCTGGTGTTTCCGCCGATCATGATCGACGCCGAGGGTCAGGGCCGGCGCTTCCAGGAGATGCATGTCGACGGCGGCGTCACCGCGCCGGTGCTGACGCTGCCGGACGCGCTGCTGTTCCGCGAGCGCAGTTGGCCCGCCAACGGCCGCATGAACATCTACATCCTCGTCAACAAGAAGCTCGAGGGCAACTTCGAGCTGGTGTCGAACTCGACGATCGACGTCGCCTCGCGCAGCATTTCCGCGATCACGCAGGCGCAGACGCGATCCGTCATCCTCTCGACCTATGATTTCGCCCGGCGCAACCGGCTGGGTTTCCATCTGTCCTACATCGAGCGCGACTATCCAGCGCCGGAAACGCAGGGCTTCGACACCGCCTATATGCGCGCGCTCTACCAGTACGGATACGACAAGGCCGCCGCCGGGCAGGCCTGGACCGCGACGCCCCCGTAAGCGGCCTGCTCCCGATACCGCCGAATGGACGAATCCGCACCGCGCGGGTTATAGACCGGACGAACCGTCCGACGCACAACGAGATGAATGGGCAAATGGGATTGACGGCAACCAAGGCCAAGGTGGCCAAGCGTGGCGTGATCAAGTCACGCGGCGGCCGGCCGACGCGGGACGCTGCGATCGAGCGCGACCAGCGGCTGATCGAGGTCGCCACCCGCCTGTTCCTCGATCGCGGCTTCGATGCGACGTCGATCGATGCGGTGGCCGAGGCCGCCCGCGTCAGCAAGCCCACCGTCTACGGGCAGTATGGCGACAAGCGCGGCCTGTTCGCCGCGGTGCTCCGCCGCGAGATCGCCCGCTGGCTTGCCCCGCTCGCCGCCGCGGCGGCCGAAGCGCAGACTGGCGGCAACTGCGACGGTTCGGTCGAGGAACGGCTGACCGAGCTCGGACGCCAGCTATTGGTGCTGAATTGCAGCGCCGACTCCATCGCCTTCAGCCGGATCCTGACCGCGCAGGCGATCAATTTCCCGGAGGTCGCCAAGCTTGCCGTCCACGAGGGCTGGTCGAAAGCGGTTTCGACCACGGCGGATTTCTTCGACCATCTGGTCGATAAAGGCGTTCTCGATCTTGAGGACACCACGATCGCGGCCGAGACATTCCTCAACATGGTGGTCGGCCACACCCACCGGATGGCGACATTCGGAATTCCGATCGACATGAAGACCGCCGAGACGCGGATGGAAGTCTCGATCCGGCTGTTTCTTGCCGGCGCCGTCGGGCCACAGGACCGGCTTCGCGATGCGGCCAAAGAAACGACGAAGGCGCGCCGCCGCCCGGCCCGCTGACAGTTTTAGGATCGTTGCATCGCCTCACACGTTGTCGTGATGAGCCTTGAACGAAACAGAACGAAACCGTATTGTTTAGTTGCAATGAGACGCGGAACCCAAGTTCAGCCCCCCAACGGTTTCGTGTCGCCTTGTAACTTCGACCGTCACGACGGAGCTGCCGCCATCGCTCCGTCTGAACGTTCGGCGGCCGACCTCTGACTAACAAAGGTCGGCCGCACTTTCTCTGCCCGGGCGGCGGTTCGACGTGACGGATGCGACCATGACGACGCGACGATTACACGCACTGCGGCATTGGGCATTCGGCTCGCTGCTGCTGGCAACCGCGCTCATTGCCTTGCCCTTCGCGACGCCGGCCTACGCGATCACGAGCTCAACTGCCGCGGCGCTCACCCCGCAAGACAACGACAGCGCGCTCGACGTGCACGCGGTTCGCCGCGAGCTCGACAGCTTCCAGGCGGCCCAGATCTCGCTGCGCAAGGCGATGGCGATTGCGGAGGCGCTGCACTCCGGCTCGATCACCGCCGACATCAGCTTCGACGGCGCGTCGGAGCCCGCGGTCTACCGGGTCAAGACCATGCAGCAGGACCGCATCTGGCGCCACGCCATTGACGCGGCGACCGGCGAAGTGGTGGGTGGCGAGGCCGCCGCACCGCTGAAATCACTCGGCGCCGAAGACCGTGACAACCTCGCCGTGCTCAGGGCGCTGCGGCATCGCCTCGCCGACGCTGTGCGGGTGGCCGAGCGCACGACCTCGGGAAAGGCGATCAGCGGTGGCCTGATGCGCGAACGCGGCAAGCTCAATTTCGTCATCGTCGTGCTCGCCGGCAGCGATCTGAAAGAGGTGATCCTCGAACCGCCCGGCGCGCGCAGGCGCTGAGGCCGGCGCGGGACTCGCCAAGTTTCCCTTGCCAAGTTTCCCTTGCCAAGTTTCCCTTGCCAAGTTTTCCCTCGCCAAGTTTTCGCCCAAAAGCCGTTGACGGACGCCGATCTGTCCCGCATAAGTCCGAGCCATGATCGCCGCGACCAAACGCACCAGCAAAACCACCAAGCCCTCCGGGGCCTCGGGAGGCGTGCGCGCGTAGTCGGTCGAATCGCATCATCTCTACCCGAAGCCCCGCCTGATGAAGGTCCGGGGCTTTTTTGTTGCCTGAAATACAACTCGAATGGAGGACAAAGTGAGTAACGATCCCGTCGTCGCGATTGTCGGCGTCACCGGCGCCGTCGGCGCCGAATTCATCGCCACCATGGACAAGCGCGGCTTCCGCGTCGGCAAGCTGAAGGCGCTGGCGAGCGCCCGCTCGGCCGGCAAGACCGTCAGCTTCCGCGGCAAGCCGGTCGTGATCGAGGAACTGACCGAGCGCGCCTTCGAGGGCGTCGACATCGCGCTGTTCTCGGCCGGCAGCGGCATCTCCAGGAAGTTCGCGCCGCTTGCGGTGAAGTCCGGCGCCGTCGTGGTCGACAATTCCTCGGCGTTCCGGATGGATCCGAACGTGCCTCTGGTGATCCCAGAGATCAACGCCAACCGCATCCGGGACCACAAGGGCATCATCGCCAACCCGAACTGCGCCGCCATCACCGCGCTGGTGCCGCTGTGGCCGATCCACCAGAAGAACCGCATCAAGCGCGTGATCATCTCGACCTACCAGGCCGCGAGCGGCGCCGGCGCAGCCGCGATGGAGGAGCTCGTCGAGTCCACCCGAGCCAATCTCAACGGTCAGGTCTACACCCCGAAGGTGATGCCGCACCCCTATGCCTTCAATCTGTTCAACCACAACACCGCTGTTGATCCGGAGACCGGCTACAACGACGAGGAGACCAAGGTCATCAAGGAGACCCACAAGATCTTCGAGGACGAGAAGATCGCGGTCGGCGTCACCTGCGTGCGGGTGCCGGTGCTGCGCGCGCATTGCGAAGCGATCACCTTCGAATGCGAGAAGCCGATCACCGAGGACCAGGTTCGCGCGATCATGGCGCGGGCGCCGGGCGTCAAGGTTGTCGACGATCGCGCCAAGAACTACTTCCCGATGCCGATCGACGCCTCCGGCCAGGACGACGTGCTGGTCGGCCGCATCCGCAAGGATCTCAGCGACCCCAGCGGGCACTCGATCTCGATGTTCGTCGCGGCCGATCAGCTGCTCAAGGGCGCCGCCCTCAACGCGGTGCAGATCGCCGAGCTGCTGCCCGAACGCGCGATGGCGTGAATGCGAGAACCGTCATCCTGAGGAGCCCGCGCAGCGGGCGTCTCGAAGGATGCATCGGCCCCAATCGGACCATCGCCCCTCGAGGGCCGCTGAAGAAGCGGCCGCCTCCAGCGACAACGGCAAAGCCGTTGCGCGGGGGTGACGGTGATAAAGTTGCGCTCGCTGAACTACCCGCCCGCGCGAAACAGCAGGCACGCATCACCGTAGGAGTAGAACCGGTAGCCGTCCCTGATCGCGTGGGCGTAGGCGCGTTGCATCGTCTCGAGGCCGGAGAAGGCCGAGACCAGCATGAACAGCGTCGAGCGCGGCAAATGGAAGTTGGTCAGCAAAATATCGACCGCGCGGAAGCGGTAGCCGGGCGTGATGAAGATCGAGGTTTCCGCCGCAAACGGCTCGATAGTCCCGTCGGCATTGGCGGCGCTTTCCAGCAGCCGCAGCGACGTGGTGCCGATCGCGACGATCCGGCCGCCTCTTGCGCGCGCGGCATTCAGGGCGGAAGCGGTCTCGGCGGAGATGCAGCCCCATTCGGCATGCATCTTGTGCTCCGAGGTCTCCTCGGTCTTCACCGGCAGGAACGTCCCTGCCCCGACATGCAACGTCAGGCGGTGCAGCTCGACGCCGCGGCTCTTCAGCGCGGCCTCCAGCGCGGGCGTGAAATGCAGCCCCGCCGTGGGCGCTGCGACCGCGCCTTCATTGGCGGCGAACATGGTCTGGTAGTCGCTGAGGTCCTGGTCGTCAGGTGTGCGCTTGGAGGCGATGTAGGGCGGCAGCGGCGTGGCCCCGACATCGGCGATCGCCTGGTCGAGCACCGGACCATGGAATGAGAACGACAGCGTCACCTCGCCCTCCTGCCCCTTGGTCTCGACCTCTGCATCGAGATTGCCGAGCAGGCAGACCTTGCCCTCATTGCCAAAGCGGATGGTATCGCCGTGGCTGAGCTTCTTCGCCGGCTTCACCAGCGCCTGCCAGCGCGAGCCGTCGAGCCGCTTGATCAAGGTCGCCTCGATCTTCGGCTCGGTGTCGCGCCCGATCCGGCGGCCCTTGAGTTGTGCCGCGATCACCTTGGTGTCGTTGACGACGACCTGATCGCCTGGCTCCAGCCACTGCGGCAGGTCGGCGATCGCGGCGTCACGCAGCACGCCGTCCGGATGCACCACCAGCATCCGCGCGGCATCGCGCGGGCTCGCGGGGCGAAGCGCGATGCTTTCCGGGGGGAGTTCGAAGTCGAAGAGATCAGTGCGCATGGTTCTACGTTGTCATTCCGGGGCACGCGCAGCGTGAACCCGGAATCTCGAGATTGCGGCGCGAGATTCCGGGTTCGTCGCTGGCGCGACGCCCCGGAATGACGGTCAAGTCCTTACGTCGCGTCGACGGCCATGCGCGCCTTGACGATCTTGTCCGGATCCTTCACCGGCTCGCCGCGCTTGATCTTGTCGACGTTCTCCATGCCCTCGGTGACCTTGCCCCAGACGGTGTACTGGCCGTTGAGGAACGAGGCGTCGTCGAAGCAGATGAAGAACTGGCTGTCGCCGGAATCCGGATTGGCCGCGCGGGCCATCGAGGCGGTGCCGCGGACATGCGGCTCCTTGTTGAATTCGGCCTTCAGCTTCTTGCCGGAGCCGCCCATGCCGGTGCCCTGCGGACAGCCGGTCTGCGCCATGAAGCCGTCGATCACGCGGTGGAACACGATGCCGTCGTAGAAGCCTTCGCGCACCAGCTCCTTGATCCGCGCGACGTGGCCGGGCGCGAGATCCGGGCGCATCTCGATCGTGACCGGGCCCTGGGTGGTTTCGAGGATCAGAGTATTTTCGGTAGCAGCCATGCTCGCTTCTCCTGGCTTCGGGGTGGATACTTCTTATTCCTGAACGGGATTGCGAATGGGCGGCCGGCCACCGCGCCGCCGAGACTCTCGGTAAATGGCAACGGCGTGCAGCGTTGCAACGTCTCCATCACCGCGACCCGGTATGCAATCCGGTCGTTGTCGGTCGCCTCCTGCGATTCATAGCTGATCCTGGGATGTCCGAGGATCGCGCCCTCGCGGTTGAAGCTGACAATGACGGTGATGTCGATCGGGCCGGCCTTGTCCGCCGGCGGCGGCCGCCAGCAGCGGTGGATGGCAAGAACGACGTCCTTGATCGTATTGAGTTGCTCCGGCTCAGCCGCCGCTGAGCCGGTCAGCGCGAGCCACACCAGCAGCGGCGCGGCGAACCAGGCACATGGTTTGCTGCGCGCCGCCATCGCGGATCACTTGATGTCGGATGCGACCTGCACCTTCACCATCTTGTCGGGATCGGTGACGGCGCCGCCAGGCGAGCCAGCAGACGCCTTCTTCAGCTTGTCGACCACGTCCATGCCCTGCACCACCTCGCCGATCACGGTGTACTGGCCATTCAGGCTCGGTCCATCGGCGAACATGATGAAGAACTGCGAATTGGCGCTGTCAACGCTGTCGCCGCGCCGGGCCATGCCGACGATGCCGCGCTTGAACGGGACCTGGGAGAATTCCTGCTTCAGGTTCGGATATTTCGAGCCGCCGGTGCCGTTGAAGTTCTGGCCGTCGCCGGTCTGCGCCATGAAGCCGTCCATCACGCGATGGAACGGCACGTTGTTGTAGAAGCCCTCGCGCGCCAGCTGCTTGATGCGCTCGGCATGCTTGGGCGCGATGTCGGTGCGCAGCTTGATGACGATGCGGCCCTTGGTGGTGTCGATCACGATCGCATCGGCCTTGTCGAGATTGGCCGGCAGCGGCTGCGCGACCGCGGGCACGACGCAGAGCAGCGCGGCAACGAATGCAAGAATGCGGATCATGGCAACTCCGGAGCTTTAACGTTGGGGTGTGGCAGGCCGCCGGGATCAGCCGGCGAACTTGGCCTTCAGGCTAGCGGCAACCGATGACGGCACGAATGCAGAGAAGTCGCCGCCCATCTGGGCGATTTGGCGCACCAGTGTGGCGGTGATCGGGCGAACCGCGACCGACGCCGGAACGAACACGGTATGCACCTCGGGCGCCATGGCCTCGTTCATGCCGGCAAGCTGCATCTCGTAATCGAGATCGGTACCGTCGCGCAGGCCGCGAATCATCAGCGTAGCCTTGGCCGCGCGCGCCGCCGCGACCGTGAGATTGTCATAGGTCGTGCTCTCGAAGGCGCAGCCCGCCTGCTGGGCGATGGGGCCGAACACCTCATGGACCATGGCCAGCCGTTCCTCGGTGGAAAACAGCGGCTTCTTGCCGGGATGGACGCCAATGGCGACGATCAGGCGGTCGCAGAGGAAGACGGCCTGTTTCACCACGTCCAGATGGCCGTTGGTGACGGGATCGAAGGAGCCGGGATAGATCGCGATACGGGACATGGTCCCTCCTAACCCGCCCGGCTCTCCCCGGCAAGCCGCCCGGGTTCCATCGCCTGCTCGAAACAAATTTCCAGTCGTCCAGTGAACGAGTCCTGGGATGCCAGCGTCTACGGGGTGAATGTTTCGTCGGCCGTTGGCGGACGAAACAAAACCGGCCCGCGACGAAACCATTTCCCAGGGTGGCGAAGACACCAGGAAACTTGCCGCCGGTAGACCTTGGACAACGAAACGACGGGCCCGGGCGGCCCGATCAACTAGGGACCGTCATGATCAAGGCACTTTCCGCCATCGCTGTTGCCGCGTTCATTGCCGCCGCGCTCACCGTGCTGCCGGGCTTTGCGCCGCAGGTCGAAGCCTCCACCCCGCAGCCGCTGGCCAAGAGCGACCGTCTCGACGTCCACCCGGTCGGCAAGGACTGCTCGCAGCAGGCCTGGCCGAATTTCGAGACCTCGTGCCTGCGCACCGCCGGCAACAAGACGGTGGTTCGCGAAGCCCGCTTGGTCACCGCCGACCGTACCCCGTAGCGCGTATTCGAGCGAAATCGGTCGTCAGCCTGGCGTAAGGTCGGGCCGTCACACAAAACCCAATGGTAATTTGCGACGTCCCGTCGCAGACTATCGTCTAAGGCGCCCGGCCGGATGACCTGGCGCGCGCAAGACATCGGGGGATTGCCGTGACGAGTACGCCCGCCATCGTTTCTTCTGGCCACCCCCCGTCCAGTCCGATCCCGGTTGCCGTCACGCTCGGTGCCCTCGGGGTCGTCTACGGCGACATCGGCACCAGCCCCCTCTACGCCCTGAAGGAAGCCGCCAAGGCCGCCACCCATGGCGGTCCGCTCACCGAGAGCGCGGTGCTCGGCGTGGTCTCGCTGATCCTGTGGGCGCTGATCCTCATCATCTCGATCAAATACGCGATGCTTATCCTGCGCGCCGACAACCGCGGCGAAGGCGGCATCGTCGCGCTCTTGGCGCTGCTCTCGGCGCGCAACGCGGCGCCCGGCACCTGGCGCGCCCACCTTCTTGTGGTCGGCCTGATCGGCGCCGCCCTGCTCTATGGCGACGGCGCGATCACGCCGGCCATCTCGGTGCTGTCGGCGATCGAGGGCCTCAAGGTCGACGCGCCCTCGCTGACGCCTGCGGTGGTGCCGATCACCGTCGTCATCCTGATCGGCCTGTTCATGATGCAGAAGCAGGGCACGGGCTTCATCGGGAGGATCTTCGGCCCGGTGATGCTGTTCTGGTTCGCCGTGCTGGCAGCGCTCGGCATTCACGGCATCGTCAAGGCGCCCGGCGTGCTGGTTGCGCTGAGCCCGCTCTATGCATTCGATTTCCTGATCCATCAGGATTTTCACGTCAGCTTCGCCATCCTCGGCGCCGCGTTCCTCGCGGTGACCGGCGGCGAGGCGATGTATGCCGACATGGGACATTTCGGCCGCTTTCCGATCCGGCTCGCCTGGTTCGCCGTCTGCCTGCCCGCCTTGGTGCTGAACTATTTCGGCCAGGCCGCGCTGTTGATCACCGATCCGACCGCGATCGAAAACCCGTTCTTCCAGCTCTCGCCGGACTGGTCGCATTACCCGCTCGTCCTGCTTGCGACCATTGCCACGGTGATCGCCTCGCAGGCCATCATCTCGGGTGTGTTCTCGCTGACCCAGCAATCGATCCAGCTCGGCTTCCTGCCGCGCATGCACATCGAGCACACCACGAGCGATGCGATCGGGCAGATCTACGTGCCGCTGGTAAACTGGCTGCTCGCCGCCGGGACACTCGGCGCCGTACTCGCCTTCGGCACCTCCGACGCACTCGCCGGCGCCTACGGCATCGCGGTGTCGCTGTTGATGGCGATCACCACGCTGCTTGCAGCGCTGGTCGCGATCCAGTGGGGCTATTCGCCGATCATCGTGATCGCAGTGAACGGGTTCTTCTTCGTGATCGACGCGATCTTCTTTGCGGCGAACTCGACCAAGCTGTTCGAAGGCGGCTGGTTCCCGCTGCTGCTCGCCGCAGCGGTGGCCTTCCTGATGCTGACCTGGCGCGGCGGCGTGAAACTGGTCGAGACGGCGCGCAGCAAGCTGCGTCAGCCGGAAGAAGATCTGATCGAGACCGCGGTCAACAAGTGCCACAGCCGGCTGCCGGGCACCGCCATATTCCTCGCCTCCGCCCCTAACGGCGTGCCGCTCGCCTTGACCCAGTTCGTCAAGCACAATCACGTGCTGCACCAGCGCGTGCTGCTGGTCACCGTCCAGATCGAGGAATCCCCGCGCATCTCGGACGAGGATCGCGTTGTGGTTCACGACGTCACCCCGGGCATCATCCGGGTTATCCTGCGTTACGGCTTCATGCAATATCCGACCATTTACGAAGGGCTGAAGCTCGCCTGCCGCCAAGGCAAACTGCCCGGTCTGCGTCTGACCGATGTGACCTACTACATCGGCCGCGAGACCATCATCCCGCGCGAAGACGTTCCGGGCATGTGGGTGTGGCGGGAATCGCTGTTCGCTTTCCTGCAGCGCAACGCCGAGCGGTCGGCGGCGTTCTTCGGCGTGCCGACCGGACAGGTCGTGGAGTTCGGGACCGAGATCGAGATTTGATCTCGCCGCCTGCGTAGGCTGCGTAGCCCGGATGGAGCGAAGCGCAATCCGGGACAATCGAAACCGCACCGCAAGCTCCCGGATTTCGCTACGCTTCATCCGGGCTACGGCATTTGCAAATGTCCGACGATCCGCCTCTTCAGCTTAAGCCGCGCCTGGCGATTTCGATCGACCAGGCGCAGGCGATCATCGATCGGGTAGCGCCAGGCTCGCGCGTGGCAGGCATCACCGAGCTGCGCGGCGGCGAGATCGGCACGATCCACGAGATCACGCGGGCGGGCGCGCCAAGCTGCATCCTCAAGGTCTACCCCGCCCAGCTGCAATGGAAGATGGCGAAGGAGGTCTATGTCCTCGGTCTTCTGCGCGACGCCGGCATTGCCATTCCGCGCATCCTCATAGCCGACGACAGCCGCGCGCTGATCGACTTCAATTTTGTGCTGATGAGCAAGCTCGACGGCGTCGTGCTCGGCAACCGCGAGCCGGCGCTGACGGATCAGGAGCTGTTTTCGATCTACGCCGCCATGGGCACGGCGCTCCGCCATATCAATGGCATCACGCTCGACAGCTTCGGCTATATCGGTCCGCACGGCGTCTGGACGTCGCACCCGACCAACCGCGCCTACATGTCCGCGCAGTTCGAGCGCAAGCTGGCCGAGTTTTGCACGCGCGGCGGGGATGAAGCGCTGGCCGCGCGGCTGCGGGCCAGCATCCTGGCGCGCAGCGTCCTGCTCAACGCAGCCGACACGCCCCGCCTCTGCCACTATGACTTCCACGCCGGCAACGTGCTGGTGACGCCGGAGGGGCAGCCGCGTCTGACCGGCATCGTCGATTTCGAGAATGCTACCGCCGGCGATCCGCTGATGGACATCGCGAAGGCGCTCTATTACTTCACGCCGAAGGACGCGCCGAAGCGCGACGGATTGCTCGCGGGCCACGGCACAAGCGACCGGCCGGACTGGGAGGCCACGATCACTCTCTACCGGCTGGCCTCGACGCTCGAGCTCTGGTGCTGGTTCGCACAGATCGGGAAAGCGGATGCGCTCCCTAACGTCACGAGGGAGCTGGAGAGCGCCGCGCAGTCCCTTGCGTAGCCCGGATGGAGCGGAGCGCAATCCGGGACAAGTGACGCCGCGTTGACCGCCTCTGGATTTCGCTTCGCTTCATCCGGATAGGAAGCTAGACCTTGTTTACCACTTAGGCGTGGTTTAGGCTTTTCGCTCACGCTGGGGTTTACTATGGTTTGGAAGATCGTCGCGCTTGTTTACGCGTTTTTCTGCTTCTACGCTGTTTTTGATGCCACATCCTACGCGACCACATTTCGCATTATCGGCCTGGCGTTCTACCTGGGTGGGTTGATCGGCCTCTTCGTGTTTGCCTTCAAGAAGCGCTTCCTTTCGGAACGATTTTGGAGGTCCTTCATGGTTCTTTATGTCGGCTACACGGCGATCGGCCTACTGCTGGGTGTCGGGACAGTGATCGCCGCGCATGGCGTTCGGACCTATCTCGTCGCCATCGCGATGAGCCTCGCATTCCAATTCCCGATCATGCTGAGCCTGTGGCGACTTTCCTTTCCAACCAGTCAACCGGGGCTGCCACGCTTCGGTGAAGCGGCCGCTCCCTGAAACCGTTGTCGCGTCGCAAGCCTCCCCGGATTTCGCTTCGCTTCATCCGGGCTACAGGGAATTAAATCGAAACGGCGGCGCTAGCCGCCGTTGCCGTTCTCGCCGTTTTCCTCTTCTGGAATGTGCTCGACCGAGACCACGTGCTCGTCCTCGGCGGTGTCGAACACGATCACGCCCTGGGTCGAGCGGCCGGCGACGCGGATGTCGGCGACCGGGCAGCGGATCAGCTGGCCCTTGTCGGTGACCAGCATGATCTGGTCGGCGTCCTCGACCGGGAACGACGCCACCAGGTTGCCGTTGCGGTTGTTGACGCTCATCGCGACGATGCCTTTGCCGCCGCGGCCGGTGGTGCGGTACTCGTAGGACGAGGTCCGCTTGCCGTAGCCGTTGACGGATACGGTCAGCACCACCTGCTCGGCCGCCGACAGCTCGGCATAGCGCTCCTGCGACAGCTGGATCGCATTCGCGGTCTCCTCGCCCTCGGCCTCGACCGGCTCCTCGGCCGCGGCTTCGCCGGCCACGGCGCGGCGCATCTTCAGGTACGCCGAGCGCTCGTCCGAGGTGGTCTCGACATGGCGCAGGATCGCCAGCGAGATCAGCTTGTCGGCCTCGGCGAGCGCGATGCCGCGCACGCCCATCGAGGTGCGGCCGGTGAAGACGCGCACATCGGTGACGGGGAAACGGATGCACTGGCCGCCGGCGGCGGTCAGCAGCACGTCGTCATGCTCAGTGCAGATCTGCACGTCGACGATCGCCTCGCCTTCCCCGAGCTTCATCGCGATGATGCCGGAGCGGCGGACGTCGACGAAATCAGACAGCTTGTTGCGGCGAACCGTGCCGCCGGTCGTCGCGAACATCACGTCGAGATTGGCCCAGGAGGATTCATCCTCCGGCAGCGGCATGATCGTCGTGATGCGCTCGCCCTGCTCCAGCGGCAGGATGTTGATCAGCGCCTTGCCGCGCGCGTTCGGCGCAGCCATCGGCAGCCGCCAGACCTTTTCCTTGTAGACCTGGCCGCGCGACGAGAAGAACAGCACCGGCGTGTGCGTGGAGGCCACGAACAGCCGCGAGACGAAATCCTCGTCGCGGGTCTGCATGCCGGCGCGGCCCTTACCGCCGCGGCGCTGCGCCCGGTAGGTCGACAGCGGCACGCGCTTGACATAGCCCGCATGCGACACGGTGACGACCATGTCCTCGCGCTGGATCAGGTCCTCGTCCTCGACCTCGCCTTCCTGCTCGATGATCTCGGTCTTGCGCGGCGTGGCGAACTGCTGCTTCACCTCGGCGAGTTCGGTCTTGACGATGCCCTGCACGCGCGCACGCGAGCGCAGGATGTCGAGATAGTCGGCGATCTCAGCGGCGAGCTTGTCGAGCTCTTCGGAAATCTCGTCGCGCCCCAGCGCGGTCAAGCGCTGCAGCCGAAGGTCGAGGATGGCCCTGGCCTGCTCCATCGACAGCCGCAGCGTGCCGTCCTCGTTGATGCGATGCCGGGGATCGTCGATCAGCGTGATCATCGCCTCGACGTCGCGCGCCGGCCAGTCGCGCGACATCAGGGCCTCGCGCGCGGTGTTCGGATCGGGCGAGGTCCGGATGACGCGGATGATCTCATCGATGTTGGCGACCGCGATCGCAAGGCCGACCAGGATGTGGGCGCGGTCGCGCGCCTTGCCGAGCAGGAACTTGGTCCGCCGGGTCACCACCTGCTCGCGGAACGCGACGAAGATGGTGAGCAGGTCCTTCAGATTCATCGTCTGCGGACGGCCGGAATCCAGCGCCAGCATGTTGGCCGGGAAATTGGTCTGCAGCGGTGTGAACCGGTAGAGCTGGTTCAGCACCACGTCGGGCACCGCTTCGCGCTTCAGTTCGATGACGACGCGATAGCCGTCGCGATCGGACTCGTCGCGCAGGTCCCCGATGCCCTCGATCTTCTTCTCTTTGACGAGATCGGCGATGCGCTCGACCATCGTCGCCTTGTTCACCTGATAGGGAATCTCGGTGATGACGATCGCTTCACGGTCCTTGCGGATGGTATCGATCGTCACCTTGCCGCGCATCACGATCGAGCCGCGGCCGAGATGGTAGGCGCTGCGAATGCCCTGGCGGCCCAGGATGACGCCGCCGGTCGGGAAGTCCGGTCCGGGAATGATGTCGATCAGTTCGTCGATCGTGAGCGCCGGATTGTCGATCAGCGCCACGCAGGCGTCGACGACCTCGCCGAGATTGTGCGGCGGGATGTTGGTCGCCATGCCGACGGCGATGCCGCCGGCGCCATTGACCAGCAGGTTCGGGAACCGGGCCGGCAGAACTGACGGCTCCTTCTCGGAGTTGTCGTAGTTCGGCTGGAAATCGACGGTTTCCATGTCGATGTCGGCCAGAACGGCAAGCGCCGCCCGGGTCAGCCGCGCTTCGGTATATCGATAGGCGGCCGGCGGATCGCCGTCGACCGAACCGAAATTGCCCTGGCCGTCGATCAACGGCACGCGCAGCGAGAAATCCTGCGCCATGCGGACCATCGCGTCGTAAATCGACTGGTCGCCATGCGGGTGATATTTACCGATCACGTCGCCGACGACGCGCGCGGATTTCACGTATTTCTTGTCCGGCGTATGTCCCTGCTCATGCATCGAATAGAGGATGCGCCGGTGCACCGGCTTGAGCCCGTCGCGCGCATCGGGCAGCGCACGCGACACGATCACGCTCATCGCGTAATCGAGGTAGGACTTCTTCATCTCGTCGAGAATGGAAACGGGACGAATATCTGAGGGTCCCGGCGGCTCGCCGGGCTTTTGGTCGTCGTTATCGGACAAAGGGGAAATCCGGTCAGTTCTACTGAGGAATCATATAGCCCATCGGAGGCCTGATAACCACCCTTGCGCGGCTCCGGCAAGCCGTTTTTCCGTTCGTTTTTTCATGCACTTACGGGTGGAGCGCCGAGGTTCCGGCTGCCTGGTCGGGAAGCGCGTGGCGAATGGCGAATAGCGGATGGAATAATCCCCTATTCGCCACCCGCCATTCGCTACTTGTCTCTCCCGTCAGTGGCCGAAGACCACCGCGTGCATGATCCGCCCGGGGATGAAGGTGAACAGTCCGGCGATGAGCAGTGCGCCAAAGAAGATGCCGATCATCGTGAACCTGTGGCGGCGGACATTGTGGCTCCGTGCGGCCGTGACGCCGAGCGCCAGCATGGCGAGCGAGAAGATCGACAGCAGGTGGATTGGGCTCCAGGGACCGACCAGCTGGATCTGATGGATCCAGAACGAGCTTCCGGCGACCGCCAGCATCAGGATCACCCAGATCCAGCCCAGGGTCCGGTGCGGCAGTATGCCCTTGGGGGCGGCGAGCTGGATGGAGCCGAGCACGAAGGCGGCCATCGCGGCAAAGGCGTGGAGCGGGATCGCAGGCGCGGCGTCGAGCGATGGCGCGAGGCTCATGATGGCCGGCCCTCGGGTGAAGCTCGCGGCCAAGCGTCAAATGCCGCATGCCAATGTAAATATCATTTACATCAGGCTGTGTCAAAGTCCAGGGAACCCGCATCCCTTTACGTCGAACCACCGACGTTCTGACAGAGACTTACCGAGTTATCCTCATATTCCACACGAGGAAATTGCTGCTCCGGATCGCAACAACCGTTCCGGGAAATGATCTTCACGGAACGGCGCCTGACGGAATCGACGGAAGCGCGACCGTTGCTCAGAACGGGATGTCGTCGTCCATGTCGCTGTTGCGGCTGCTGCCACCACCCGCGGCGACGGCGCGGCGCGGCGCCGAGCTGACCGGTCCGGCCGAACCGAAATCGCTGCCGCCATCATCGGAAAAGCTGCTGCCCCCACCGCCACGCCCGTCGAGCATGGTGAGGTTGGAGTTGAAGCCCTGCAGCACGACTTCGGTCGAGTACTTCTCGACGCCGCTCTGGTCGGTCCATTTGCGGGTCTGCAACTGACCCTCAATGTACACCTTGGCGCCCTTCTTCAGATACTGCTCGGCGACCTTGCAGAGGCCCTCGTTGAAGATCACGACGCGGTGCCACTCGGTCTTTTCCTTACGCTCGCCGGTGCCCTTGTCGCGCCACGTTTCCGAGGTGGCGATGGAAAGGTTTGCGATCGGACGGCCGTCCTGCGTCCGCCGGATTTCCGGATCCTTGCCGAGGTTTCCCACCAGGATCACCTTGTTCACGCTTCCTGCCATCGCATCATCTCCACTCAAAAACCGGGCGTCCGGACATTCGGCCGCCACTCTCAACCTTCGCCACTTACGTCGCAGGCGTCGTGGATGACCCTATACGCCGGTGCCGGCTCGTCGCCTTTGCCGTCGCGCGGTTATCCACGGATATCGGGATATAGCACCGGATCCGGCATCGTTCCAGTTTTGTTCGCCACAACCATCCGTAGAAGCGGCCAGTGCCGTCAGAGCGGCAGCCGACCTCGGCGCAGGCCGACGCCCGGCAGCAAGATTTAGAAAAACAACAAACAAATCAGCGGCTTGCTTTATCGATACTTCTCCCGCGAGTGTTGCATTTGGGAGACTGCGTTTGCGGTTGAATCAGCGTATAGCTCCAACCATGGCGCGGGCGCTCGCGTCTGGGATCGTGCTTCGGGACCGTTTGGAAGCCGATCGGGGTGCTGGGGGATTGATAATGAAGAAGTTTTTGCTCGGTACGGTTGCTCTGATTGCGTTTGCTGCGCCTGCCGCGGCTGCCGATCTCGCTGCGCGCCCCTACACCAAGGCGCCGCCGCCAGTGGTTGCCCCGATCTATGACTGGACCGGCTTCTACATCGGCGCCAACGGCGGCTGGGGCTCGAGCCACAATTGCTGGGACCAGCTCCCGGCCGGCATCTTCCTCGCATCAGATGGTTGCCATGATGCAACCGGCGGCGTCGCCGGTGGCCAGATCGGCTATCGCTGGCAGGCCGGCACCTGGGTGTTCGGCCTTGAAGCGCAGGGCGACTGGGCTGACCTGAAGGGCAGCAACAACAGCGCGATCTTCCCGGGCCTGTTCACCAACCAGTCCAAGATCGACGCGTTCGGCCTGTTCACCGGCCAGATCGGTTACGCCGTCAACAACGTGCTGCTCTACGCCAAGGGCGGCGCGGCGCTGACCGACAACCGCTTCAACACCTACTTCACCCCGACCGGCGTGCTGGTCGGCAGCGCCAGCGACACCCGCTGGGGCGGCACCGTCGGCGCCGGCATCGAAGTCGGCTTCGCGCCGAACTGGACCGCAGGCATCGAATACGACCACCTGTTCATGCAGGACAAGACCTACAACCTGATCGCTCCCAACGGCACGCTGAACAGCACCATCCGTGATCGCCAGGACGTCGACCTCGTCACCGTCCGCGTGAACTACAAGTGGGGTGGCCCGGTCGTCGCGCGCTACTGATCGCGCAGACCGATTGATCCAGACGAAAGGCCGGCCTCGCGCCGGCCTTTTTGTTTGTGCGCCGGCTTTTTCGTTGCGTGTGCACGTGCACCTCACCGAGGCCGTTTTCAGTGCATTGTGGTTTCCCGGATACACAACTTCCGGCATTTCTCTGTAGAAGCACCAGCACGTCACGCGACACTGCTGTGACGCTCTCTTCAAAATCTTTGAAGGGACAACAAGAAAATGGGACTGGGACTTTGAAAATGAGGACTGTTTTGCTGGCGTCGGCCGGCATGCTTGTACTGAGCGCTTTTGCACCGGCGATGGCCGCCGACATGGCGGCGCGCGCCCCCTACGTGAAGGCTCCGCCGCCGGCCGCGATCTACAACTGGACCGGTTTCTACGTCGGCGGCTTCGGCGGCTACGCCAGCGAGAACTCCGGCACCCCGAGCATGGAAGGCGGCTTCGGCGGCGGCACCGTCGGCTACAACTGGCAGGCCGGCAACATCGTGTACGGCCTCGAGGTCGACGCTGCAGGTGCTGACATCGACGCGTCGGTCTCCGCGCTCGGCGTCACCGCCCGCAGCAAGATCAACTCGCTCGGCACCGTGCGCGGCCGCCTCGGCTTCGCCGTCGACAAGGTGCTGTTCTATGGCACCGGCGGCTACGCCTGGGCCAACAACGAGGTCAGCGTCACCGCCCTCGGCGTGACCGCCTCGCAGAGCAACTTCCACTCCGGCTGGACCGTCGGCGCCGGCGTCGAAGCGTTCATCGCGCCGCAGTGGTCGATCAAAGGCGAATACCTGTATCGCAGCCTCGACAGCGAGAACTATTTCGGCGTGCCGTCCGGTACGCTCGAGCTGCACAGCGCCCAGTTCGGCGTGAACTATCACTTCGGCGGCCCGATCGTCGCCAAGTACTAAGATCGATCTGCGATCAGATCACGCGGAAAGGCCGGCTTCGCGCCGGCCTTTTTGCGTAAGAGCGTTTTTGAGCGAAGTGGATTCCGGTTCGCGTCAAGAAAACACGCCACAGCAGGAATCTGGAGCCCCCGTTCCGATTCCATCGGAACGGCAAAAGGCTCTGGCGGAACCGGCGCTGCTGACGGCTGCTGCCATCAGGCAAACTATCCGTTGATGGACGCGACTCAGCACTGGAAATTGTTGGCCGTTCTTCCTACGTTCCAGTCTTCACACCCCATCGGCGCAAGGTCCCGGCATCACCGGCGATGCGCGCCCAAAAGGCGCCCAAGCATGCGCCCGGAACTGTCGCTATGGATGAAGTGCTCAAGGCGAAGCGCCAACAGAACGCCGGCTCCTCATCGCGCGCCATCACGATCCGTGGCGCGCGCGAACACAATCTGAAGAACATCGACGTCGAGATTCCCCGCGACAAGCTCGTGGTGTTCACCGGCCTGTCCGGCTCCGGCAAGTCGTCGCTCGCGTTCGACACCATCTATGCCGAGGGCCAGCGCCGCTACGTCGAGTCGCTGTCGGCCTATGCGCGCCAGTTCCTCGAGATGATGCAGAAGCCGGATGTCGACCAGATCGACGGCCTGTCGCCGGCGATCTCGATCGAGCAGAAGACCACATCGAAGAACCCGCGCTCCACCGTCGGCACCGTCACCGAGATCTACGACTACATGCGCCTGCTCTGGGCGCGCGTCGGCGTGCCCTATTCGCCGGCCACCGGCCTGCCGATCGAGAGCCAGATCGTCTCGCAGATGGTCGATCGCGTGCTGGCGCTGCCGGAAGGCACTCGCCTCTACCTGCTGGCGCCGGTCGTGCGCGGCCGCAAGGGCGAGTACAAGAAGGAACTCGCCGAGTATCTCAAGAAGGGCTTTCAGCGCGTCAAGATCGACGGCACCTTCTACGAACTGTCCGAGGCGCCCGCGCTCGACAAGAAATTCCCGCACGACATCGACGTCGTGGTCGACCGCATCGTGGTGCGTCCCGACCTCGCCCAGCGCCTCGCGGAAAGCTTTGAGACCGCACTGAAGCTCGCCGAGGGCCTCGCCGTGATCGAGTACGCCGACGCCCCGGCAGCGGCCGCGCAGGACGACAAGAAAGAGGACAAGAAGAAGACCGCGAAGATCCACGACAAGAGCGGTCCCGAGCGCATCCTGTTCTCGGAGAAATTCGCCTGTCCGGTCTCCGGCTTCACGATCCCCGAGATCGAGCCGCGCCTGTTCTCGTTCAACAACCCCTATGGCGCCTGCCCGGCCTGCGGCGGCCTCGGCGTCGAGCAGCATATCGACGAGGACCTGGTCATCCCCGACAAGGAGCTGACCTTGCGCAAGGGCGCGATCGCGCCCTGGGCGAAATCGTCTTCGCCCTATTACATCCAGACCCTGACCGCGCTCGGCAAGCACTACAAGTTCACGCTCGACACCAAGTGGAAGGACCTTACCAAGAAGGTCCAGAACGCGCTGCTGCACGGCTCCGGCGACGACGAGATCAAGTTCTCCTATGAGGACGGTGTCCGCTCCTACGACACCAAGAAGCCGTTCGAGGGCGTCATCACCAACATCAACCGCCGCTACCGCGAGACCGAGAGCGAGTGGGCGCGCGAGGAGCTCGGCAAGTATTTCTCCGACGTCCCCTGCGAAGCCTGCAACGGCCACCGGCTGAAGCCCGAGGCGCTGTGCGTCAAGATCGGCGGCAAGCACATCGGCGAGATCTCCGAGCTCTCGGTGAAGCGCGCCGGCGAATGGTTCGAGACGGTGCCGGAGGCGCTGAACGCGCAGCAGAACGAGATCGCGACGCGGATCCTGAAGGAGATTCGCGAACGCCTGACCTTCCTGCTCGACGTCGGCCTGAACTATCTGACGCTGTCGCGCTCGTCCGGCACGCTGTCGGGCGGCGAGAGCCAGCGCATCCGCCTCGCCTCGCAGATCGGCTCCGGCCTCACCGGCGTGCTCTACGTACTGGACGAGCCGTCGATCGGCCTGCACCAGCGCGACAATGCCCGCCTGCTCGACACGCTGAAGCGGCTGCGCGACCTCGGCAACACCGTGGTCGTGGTCGAGCATGACGAGGACGCCATCCGCCTCGCCGATTACGTGCTCGACATCGGGCCCGGCGCCGGCATGCATGGCGGCCACATCGTCGCCGAGGGCACGCCCGACCAGATCATGCGCAACCCGAAATCGCTGACCGGCAAGTATCTCACCGGTGAACTTTCGGTGCCCGTGCCCGACCGGCGGCCGCCGAACCACCGGCGCACCATCAAGGTCGTCAACGCCCGCGGCAATAACCTCAAGAACGTCTCGGCCGAGATCCCGCTCGGCCTGTTCACCTGCGTCACCGGCGTGTCCGGCGGCGGCAAGTCGACGCTGCTGATCGACACGCTGTACCGCGCCATCGCCCGCAAGCTGAACAATGCCAGCGAGGGCGCCGCGCCGCACGACCGCATCGAGGGCCTCGAGCACATCGACAAGATCATCGACATCGACCAGTCGCCGATCGGCCGCACGCCGCGCTCCAACCCCGCGACCTATACCGGCGCCTTCACGCCGATCCGCGAATGGTTTGCCGGCCTGCCCGAGGCGAAGGCGCGCGGCTACGAGCCCGGGCGCTTCTCCTTCAACGTCAAGGGCGGCCGCTGCGAGGCCTGCCAGGGCGACGGCGTCATCAAGATCGAGATGCACTTCCTGCCCGACGTCTACGTCACCTGCGACACCTGCAAGGGCAAGCGCTACAACCGCGAGACGCTGGAGGTGCTGTTCAAGGGCAAGAGCATCGCCGACGTGCTCGACATGACCGTCGAGGAAGCCGCCGAGTTCTTCAAGGCTGTGCCGCGCGTGCGCGAGACCTTCCAGACCCTGCACCGCGTCGGCCTCGACTACATCCATGTCGGCCAGCAGGCGACGACGCTGTCCGGCGGCGAAGCCCAGCGCGTCAAGCTGGCCAAGGAGCTGTCAAAGCGCGCCACCGGGCGCACGCTCTACATCCTGGACGAGCCGACCACCGGCCTGCACTTCCACGACGTCGCCAAGCTGCTCGAGGTGCTGCACGAGCTGGTCGCCCAAGGCAATACGGTGGTGGTGATCGAGCACAATCTCGAAGTCATCAAGACCGCCGACTGGGTGATCGACCTCGGCCCCGAAGGTGGCGACGGCGGCGGCGAGATCGTCGCCTGGGGCCCGCCGGAGGACATCGTCAAGGCGCCGCGCAGCTACACCGGCAAGTTCCTGGCCCCGGTGCTGAAGAAGGCGAACAGCAAGCCGAGGAAGAGCAGCGCGAGCGAGGCTGCGGAGTAGCAGGCGTGCCTCTGTAGATATATGTCGCGAGCTACCGGGGATCGACGTGTGCCGCTGGCGCGCCGGACCGAACTTCGCCATCCGCGTCGAACGCGTCTCTCAAGAATCCGGCCAAGCCGGTGAGATCGCGCGTGACAATTCGCGGTATGACGGAAGGCCAGCCGGCGGGCTTGAACTGGGTCATGAGGCTGACTTGGTAGCCCGTATGAGCGAAGCGACATGCGGGGTTTATCGGCCGGACAGCTTGGCTGCTCCCGCATGTCGCTTCGCTCATGCGGGCTACAATGTCGGGACAACCTCGCGCGCTACACCGCCCAGTAGTTCGGGTGGGTATACGATCGCGAGCGGTCGCCCCAGTCGAATTCGTCGCCGTCGAACTCCGACGGCCCGGACCTCAAGTCGTCCAGCGTAACCTCGACCTCGAAGGCCTGACGCGCGGGATCGAATCTCAGCGCGGTCCATTTAACTGGATAGTGGTGGTGGGTACTCAGCACGCCGCCGGTCTTGATGATGGCGTAGGCCACCGTGCCGCTCAGCTTGTCGAGCATCAGCCGCTCGATCGAACCAAGCTTGGCGCCGTCGCGCCCGTAGACGCAGACGTGCTCAACCCGGTCACTGGGCACCAAGGTATGATGCATGGCATCCTCCCTGTTTTCCCTTATCGAACGTGCATTATAGCACCGGCCCCGGCCGGATGTGCAGAGATCGTGGGGCGAATTAGCAGGTGGCCCCCGATCAGCGAAGCGATATCCGGGGACCTCTTGTCAACGACGACGGCTGGTCCCGCGCTCATGCGGGCTACGGGCCGCACCTGCTCCCTCCGACTGAGAAGCGCCCCCGGCAAGAAAGCGGCTGGCGGCGGCGGTCATCAAGCCATCGGACAAATCCGGCTGCGCCTTGATCCAGCGCAAAGTCCGCGACGGACTCTTCGTCTACGAATTTATTTAGTCTTCTGCGTGGATCAGTACCATGATCATCGACATTCTTTCCCGAGAGCACCGCAACATCGAGCGGCTGCTGAACGTTCTTGAGCACGAGCTCGATATCTTCGATCATGCCGGCCGGCCGGACTACGAGGTGATCGGCAGCATCATCGCCTATTTCGAGGTCTACACAGAACTCTACCATCACCGCCAGGAAGATTTGATTTTCGCCAAGCTCGAGTTGCGCGATCCGGCTGCCGCCGCGAAAATGGGTGATCTCGCGCGCGAGCATCAAAAGGGGTCGGATCGTCTGCACCACGTCGCGCATGCTGTCGCCAATGTGCGCGCAGGGGGCGAGATCTTGCGCAAGACCGTCGACGCCATCATCCGCGACTTCCTGGCGCACGAGCGGCGCCACATCATGATGGAAGACCGCGATTTCTTCCCGGCCGCGGTCAAGGCACTGACGCCGCAAGACTGGGCCGAAATCGCGTCGACCCTCTCCCCGCACAAGGATCCGCTGTTCAGCGATGCGACCGAAGCGCGGTTCGACGTGCTGCGCAACCACATCCTGGAGCTGGAGAAGGAGGCGGAAGCCGAGCGGCATTAGCCGACATGTCAGGCGGCGGCCGGCACATTGATCCACACCTCACGAAATTGCAGTCCAAACCATTTCCGGAGAATTTTGTGAGGGCAAAGAAGTCCGGCGCGGCCTGCGTCATTGGCGGTGTCACTCTCGCCGTCGCCCTGCTCGCGACACCGGCAGCGCCTGTCTGGGCGCTCGACGGCGACCCGATCGCGGGTCAGGCCATTTTCCAGCGGACCTGCGTGAACTGCCTTTCGCTCGACGTCGGCGTGAACGAGGTCGGCCCGAGCCTGTGGCACGTCGTGGGCCGGCATCGGTCCAGGGCTTTGAATATTCGGACGCCATGCGCAGCAACAAGCCCCCCTGGGACGCAGCAGCGTTGGATACCTATCCCGCCGATCCCCGCGGCGACGTTCACGGCGCGAAGATGATCTTCAAGAGGCGGCCCGACGCGCACGATCGCGCCGACGTCATTGCCTATCTGCAAACCGCGCGGTGAGTTTCACTAAAATCGCGGGCCGTTCTGGTTAGCCGACGGCGTCTCCCATGGGTCGACGCGCGAAGGAGCGAACGTGTAGCCCGCCGCCTCGCACGATGAATGTGGTGGTTACGCAGAGTTTATCATCGGCCGCGCTTTGCGCGGAGGCTAACCCCCCCTGCCCACGCCCCTCCCTCCGCTCACTCCGTCCTTCTCAGGAACGCCCCGAACGCCCTCGGGCCGTCGCCGACCTTGATCTCGCCGATGACCTTCAGCTCGGCGGCGTCGATCACATCAAGCGTGTTGCTCTCCCAGTTCGCGACCAGGATGCGCTTGCCGTCGGCGGTCGCCTCGATGCCTTCGGGGTAGTCGCCGACGGTGACCCGCTTCACGGGCTGCAAGGTCGCCAGGTCGAACACACTGACCTTGCCGTCATACTGGTCGGTGACGAAGCCGCGGCCCTGCGCCAGCGCCACCGCGTAGGGACGCAGGCCGACATGGACGCGGCCGATCTCGCGGGCGGTCGCGATGTCGATCACGGAGACGTCGTTGGTGCCGACATTGGCCGTGTAGGCGCGATTGCCGTCGGCGTCGATGGTGACGCCGAACGGCCGCGTCCCGACCTTCACGATCCCCCTCCGCTCGCGCGAGGCGGTGTCGATGATGGAGACGCTGTCATCGTCGCGATCCGCCGACAGCAGCAGCAGTCCATCCGGCGTCACCGCCAGCCCGGACGGCGATGCACCGACCGCGATACTTGCGGCGACACGCCGCTCTCTGGCATCGATCACCCGCACCGCGGCGGCGTACCAGTCGGCGACATAGACCGTCGCGCCGTCGGGCGCGACCGCGATGCCGAGCGGCCCGCCGCCGACATCGACCCGACCGACGACCTTTCGCGCCGAGGCGTCGACCACGGTGACCGCCTTGGCATCCGGACTGGTCACATAGGCGAAGCGGCCGTCATTGCTGACGGCAACGCCGGCGGGCTTGCCGCCGATCGCGATGGTCGCGACCGGCTTCGAGGTCGCGAGATCGACCACCGTGAGGTCGTCGCTGAGCTGGTTGGTGACGAATGCCTCCTCGGCGCGCGCGGCGCCGAGGCTGGAGAGCAGCGCGACGAGCACAATCGCACGCATCGCTAAAGCCCGATGAGATTGAGGCGAACCATGATCGCGCTCTAGCTCCTTGTTTTGAGCATGATCCTGTCGGAAAACCGCTTCGCACTTTTCCGGATCATGCTCAGGTGCCGCTCTCGATCCTCTTCTTCAGCGCTTCGAGCCCGGCCTTGTAGAGCCCGCTCACCGCCTTCACCGCGGCCTCGTCGCTCAGCTCCGGCGGCGGATCATTGTTCGGAAAACCGCGGTAGAACGCGCCGGCCCATTCCAGCTTCGACTTGCCGTCCGGCGCCGGCGACACCGTCAGCGTCGAGGAATAGTTGGTGACCGGCAGCACCTTCACGTCGACCGCCGTGATCCGGTACGAATAGCTCATCATCTCCGGTTCGTATTTATAGAGTTCCTCGTCGACGGTGGCGCCGGGTCCCAGCGTCAGCCGCCGAGTGGCGCCGATCTCGTTGCCCTTCTCGCCCTCGGTCTTGGTGACGCCGGCGAGCCAGCTCATGTCCTGGAAATTGCCGATCACCGCCCACACTTTCGCCTGCGGCGCGTCGATCTCGATCGATGCCCGCACCTTCTGGCGGGTCGGCCCGTGAGCCCACGCGGCCCCCAACACAGCCAATGCCGCCACCACGACGCAAGCTCGCGCGATCGTTCGCCTCATCCTTGTTCTCTCCCGATATGTGTCGGCCATCCGCCGCCTGGCGCATGCCGCAGTTTATGGTCCGGGTTCTAGACTAGATCGGGGACCGGCTTCTTGCACCAGAGCGAAGTCGCGGCCGGCGGCTTCTCCGGGAGGCAAGCCTGCCCGGGCGGTGGGCTCACCCCTCGATCGCCGCCTCGACGAACCCTTTCGGATCGTCGCAGAACTCGCGCATGACCTTGTAATGATCGGTGTCCCTCAGGTTCACCGGCTCCAGCCCGTATTTCGTCAGCCGCAGCAGCGTCGCACTCGGATAGGCCATCAGCACCGGTGAATGCGTGGCCATGATCACCTGGCAGTGGCCGGTGCCGTGCATCCGGTGCAGCAGCTTGAGGAATTCGATCTGGCGCGACGGCGACAGCGCGGATTCCGGCTCGTCGAAGATGAAGATGCCTTGCCGCTGGCAGCGCTCCTCGAAGAAGCGCAAAAAGCCTTCGCCGTGCGAATGCGACAGGAAGTCAGCATAGGGGCTGGCGACGGAGTCGAGATATCTGGCAACCGAGTAGAAGCTCTCGGCGCGGAAGAACCAGCCATTGGTGATTTTCGGCAGCCAGCTCGCGCGGAGCGCGGTCGCAAGCGAGCCGCCCATTTCCTCGACCGCATTGCTGTGATCGACCGGCATGTAGCCCTTGCCGCCGCCGGCATCATCATAGCCGGCCATCACGGCGATGCCCTCGAGCAGCGTCGACTTGCCGGTGCCGTTCTCGCCGACAATGATTGTGATTGCCCTGTCGAAGCTCAGCTCGAAATCGTCGCGCAGCAGCGGCAGCACGAACGGGTAAGCCTCGCGGTCCGGGATCCGCGCAGGCTCGAGCCAGACCCGCCGCAGATATGGCGCGGGCATGTTGATCGGGCGGTTTCGTCTGGCCATCGGTCCAACCTTTGGGGTCGCGCCTCGGAACGCACAATCCCAGATCGATATGGATCCGTCAAGAACGCAACAAGAACAACAAGCCCAGGCCGGAAGCGTTGTCGATGCATCATGCTAACAGATGCTCAAGCGCCCGCTGCCGCCACCACCCTTCAACCGAGACCCGCGCCGATGCCCAGCCGCAGCTATGACCTGTTCCGCGAGGCGATCCTCACCGAGCAGCAGGTCGTCTGCATCTATGACGGCCGGCCGCGCGAGCTCTGCCCGCACATCATCGGCCACAGCAAAAGCGGTGAAGAGGTCGTGCTGGCCTGGCAGTTCGCCGGCGAGAGCTCGGGCAAGCTGCCGCAATGGCGCTGCCTACGGCTCGCCAACGTCAGCGACATCAGCCTGCGCAAGGGCCGTTGGCACGAGGGAGGCTCGCACCGCACCGAGCAACGTTGCGTCAGCGCCATCGACCTCGACATCAACATCGATGTCCGCAAGCGGCGGTGAGCGGCCCATACTCATGTCGCGAGAATGCGGGTGTGTGACTCGCAGACCGAGCAACAAATTAGATGTCGTCCCGGGCAAGCGAAGCGCGACCCGGGGACCCATAACCACCGAAGGTCATTGTTGCATAACACTGGAGACACAGCTCGCTTCGACAACGAACGTCTGTGGTCATGGGTCGCGGCTCTTCGCCGGGACTACAGTGGAGGACGCGGTGCAATATTGGTTCCAGCGCACGCCAGGACGACGATGGAGATGGAGCGTGCAGTGGCCCCTACGGCTGCTCCGCCTCCGCCAGCACCTCGAGCGCCAACTCCATCGTCATCAGCACCGGGTTGTCGCCGCGCACCAGGCGTCCCTCGGCGATGCCGCCGAGATAGTCGACCAGTGCGATATCGAGTTCGGCATGCAGCCGGCCATCCGCGTCCGGTGCGATCTCGCCTGCGGTCACCGCGAGCTCGGTCGCGAACGGCACCACGCTGTGGCCGTCGGTGAAGACGGCGCCGATGGTCGAGCCGACGCCGCCATGCAGCCGCGCGCGCAGGATGCCGTGCTGGCGGCAGAAGCCCTCCAGCGCGCAAGCAAAATCCTGGTTCGGCCGCAGCCGGAGCGCGAAGGCATGGCTCGTGGTCTTCGCCCCGCGCGGCGCGCTGGCGACGGGGCCGAACAGCTTGAAATTGGTCTCGCTGTCCGCTTCGGCCAGGAATGTCGCGCCGTCCATCCCGAACGCGTTGACCTCGAACGGCTCGGCGACAATGGTTTCATCCGGCAGCATGTGGCCGCCGTTGAAGCGGCCATCGGCCTCGGTCCACAAGCCGTGGCAATGAAAGAACGGCGCACCATCGCGTTCGCCGAAGGTCAGCGCCGCGAGCTTGAGGTGCGTCACGCCGTCGGGACGAAACGTGTCGCTGTAGAACGCGGCGTTGGCGCCGTCCTTCGACAGCGCCGGCATCACATAGGCGAACGGCCCGACCGCGCCGCCCCTGGCGCTCAGTACGCCGCCGGAAAATCCCTCTGCCATAAAGCCGCGGCGCACGGCTTCGAGCAAGGAAATGCCGGCCTCGAGCACGAATGAAAAGGCGCGGCCGCGCGCGCTGACCCATTGGATGCGCTCTGGATGCGGAGCGCCGGGCTGGGCGATGCTGCGCATCGCCTCACGCGCCCGTCGATTTGGCGATCACCTCGAGCAGCCCGCGTGCCTCGAGCTCGTCGCGGATCAGTCGCTTCGGCACCTTGCCGTAGCCGGATTTCGGCAAAGCCTCCCAGAAGAAGAAGCGTTTCGGCATCTTGTAGCGCGGGACTTTCGGCGCGAGATAGGCGGCAAGCTCGGCCTCCGCGACCGCCTCGGCGCCCTCGCGCGCGACACAGACCGCGACACCGACTTCGCCCCAGAACGGATCGGGCACGCCGAGCACCGCGACCTCGCCGACCGCGGGGTGCGTCAAGAGCTTCTCCTCGATCTCGCGCGGATAGATGTTGGAGCCGCCCGAGATGTACATGTCGGAGGCGCGGCCGGTGATGTAGACGAAGCCTTCCTCGTCCATGTGGCCGAGGTCGCCGGTGCGGAACCAGCCATCGCGGAACGCCTTCGCGTTGGCCTCGGGATTGTCGTAGTAGCCCGCGAACACACCGGGACCGATCACGCAGATCTCGCCGGTCTCGTGCGCCTTCAGCTCGCTTCCATCGTCGCCCTGGATCGAGACCTGCATCCCGGTGCGCTCGAAGCCGCAGGTGCCGATCCGCGCATGCGGCCCGTCCTCGGGATCGTGCAGGCCGGGCGGCAGCACGGTGATATTGCCGGTGACCTCGCCGAGGCCGAAATACTGCACCAGCACGCCGCCGAGCTTGTGCAGCGCCGCCTTCTGGTCCTCGCGATACATCGGCGCGCCGGCATAGATGATGTAGCGCAGCGAGGAATGGTCGTGCTGGTCGGCGGCGGGATGCTCGACCATCATCTTCAGGATCGTCGGCACCGTGAACATGTTGCTGACGCGATGCCTGGCGATCAGCCGGAAGGCTTCGGCGATGTCGAACTTCTCCGACGGCAGCAGGATGGTCGGTACGCCACGCGCAGTCTGCACCAATTGATGGACGCCGGCGCCATGCGACAGCGGCGCCACCACCAGCGAGGCGTCCTCTTCCGTGGTGCCGGGCATCAGGTCGGCGAGATGGTTGGTGATGACGAAGGCCATCTGGCCATGGGTCAAGACGGCGGCCTTGGAGCGGCCGGTGGTGCCGGACGTGAAGAAGAACCAGCAGGGATCGTCGTAGTCCACGGCAACGTTCTCGACCACAGCGCCGGCGTGTCTGGCGATGACGTCACCGACGGTCGCCTCGCCGAACGTGCCCTCCTCCCCGATCCGCCAGACGAATTCGAGCGCGGGATTGGCGGCCGCCTTGGCATGTTCGGGGAAGTCGGCGTGGCAGAGAAACGCCTTGGCGCCGGAGGCCGCCGCGAGATAGGCGACCTCGTCCGGCATCAGGCGGAAGTTGGTCGGCACCCACACCGCGCCAAGCCGGAAGGCCGCGAACATCGACCAGAACATCTCGTCGCAGTTCTTGGAATGCACCAGAATGCGGTCGCCCTTGACGATGCCGCGTGCGGCCAGTGCCGCCGCCAGCGCCGAGACGTTCTGGTCGATGTGACGCCAGGACCAGGCCTTCTCGTTCCAGATGAAGCCGGGTCGATCCCCGTGGCGGCGGGCGTTCTGGGTCAGGATGTAGGCGAGGTTCATCACCCGGCGCGACACCCGCGCGATCCCGCCGCGCGGTGCGGCAGCAGCCGTCCCGCTCATTGCCGCCCCGCCGATACGCACAACAGACAGGGCAAGGTCAGGACGGTCATCGGATATTTCCTCGGTCAGAACCGGGCGTCTTCAAGCGCCGCAAGGGGTCGGTACCACCCCGTTTATCGCCAAGCCGTCGCCTTCGGCAAGGCCCGCCGGGCGCACCCCGATGATACCGCGCGCCGGCGGCGGCCAACCCGTTGTTTTCTGCTCAGGCCGCTACTGCGGGTGCTTGGCGAGTTCCTGCTCGCTCAGGTTCCAGTCCTGCCACAGCTGCAACGCGCCTATAAAGGCGACCAGTGCGCCGAGCAGGATGTGCCAGAACTGCAGCCAGTGGTCCTCGGCATAACCGAAGACCAGGGGCGATGCCATCAGCCAGAGGCCGAGCAGGATGCTGGCGACCTCCTCCCAGCGGTGCAGCGCGACATATTCGAGCTGGGCGATGCCGAGCACCAGCATGCCGACCATGAAGCTGTTGAGGACGAGGTGGCTGCGCTCGATATCGACGGCGCCGCTCACCTGCATCGGAAACCAGGGCGAGACCATGATCAGCACGCCGAGCAGCATGCCGACCCAGTCCTCCCAGGGACGGTGTGTGTTGAAGAAACGATTGTCCGACATGACGAACCTCCTCCGACAAGAGGCATACGTTCCGGCGGCCGGCTCCGCCACTCCGTACCAGACGACCATCCGGCCGCATCAGGGGCGTATGTCTGACATCAAACCTAATCGAACTGCATCCGTCCGCAAGGCCTCGTCCAGCGGGTCTGCGACGCTGCAGCGCCGACCGTGGCCGGCAGCGTGTCACCGCGCCCCGCCGAGCCGCGCCAGTGCCCCCTTGGCGCTCTGCAGATCGGGCTGCAGCTCGAGCGCCTTGCGGAAATCGGCCGCCGCGCCCTTCTTGTCGCCGAGCCGCAGCTTGGCCTGGCCGCGATTATTCCAGGAATAGACGTCGTTCGGATCGTATTGCAGCGCCTTGTCGTAATCGGCGAGCCCGCCCTTGTTGTCCCCCTGAAAGAGACGGATCATGCCGCGGTTGCGCCAGCCGCGCGCATCGGTCGGCGCGATCCGCGCCGCCTCGCCGTAATCGGCGGCTGCGCGATCGAGCTGCTCGGCATCGCGATAGACATTGCCGCGGTTGATATAGGCGAGGACGTTGGGCTCGAGCCTGATCTCCGTGGTGAAGTCGGCGATCGCATGGGCCGCGTCGCGCTTGCGGTAGTAGACGAAGCCGCGATTGCCGTAGGCGGTGGCGAGCTGCGGATTGTATTTGATGGCGAGGCTGAGATCGGCCAGCGCGCGGTCGAGATCGCCCTTGTTGAGCCAGGCATCGCCGCGATTGTAGTAGGCCAGCGCGAACGCCGGGTCGATGCGGATCGCCTCGTCGTAATCGGCAATCGCATGATCGAGATCGCGCTTGAAGGCGTAGACGCGGCCGCGATTGGTGTAGGCGCAGGCATAGGCCGGGTCGAGCTTGATGGCCTCGTTGAGGTCGGCGAGCGCAGCGTCGAGCTCGCGCTTCTCGGTCAGCCCATGGCCGCGATTGCAATAGGCGCCGGCCAGCCGCTTGCCGGTCTCGGTCTTGCCGTCGATCACCGTGGTGCAAGCGGCCACGCGATCGCCGGGCGCCGTCGTCAGGCCGACGCAGGCCTGCCAGTTCGGATCGTCGCCGGCGGCGGCTTTCGGCGGGTTTGGAAGCGTCAGGGCGGCGCCGAGCAATACGGTGGTCAGGCAGGCCAAAATGCGCATATCGTCAATCCACAAATGCCAATTTGCGGGTTGGTCGCGGCTTTGCACCGGCGGGTTCACACGCTTACAACAGGGCCTGTCAATCAACCGGGATTTTGCGATGGCCGCCGTGCGCGACAACAGTGACCAAAACCGCTTCGAGCTCGACACCGAGGGCGGCACAGCCTTTGCGAACTACCGGCGGACGCCCGCGGCCGTCATCATCACCCATACCGAAACACCGCGCGCCCTGCGCGGCCGCGGCATCGCATCGGAGTTGATCAAGGGTGCGCTGGAGCTGATCCGCGCCGACGGCCGCAAGGTGGTCGCCGGCTGCGGTTTCGTGGTGGATTACCTCGACAAGCATCCGGAATACGCGGACCTTGCCGGCTAGAACCCGTTCCCGATGAATCGGAACGGGTTCTAGCTGTTTCTTGTGACGTGTTTTCTTTACGCGAACCGGTATCCACTTCGCTCGAAAACGCTTTAGCGCGCGTTCGTCAGACGATCTTGATCGACATGTCGGGCAGGCCCTCGAGCTTGCAGAGCAGCACGTCGCCCTTGACGACCGGGCCGACGTTCTCCGGCGTACCGGAATAGATGATGTCGCCGGCCTTCAGCTCGAATGCCTCGGACAGCTTTGCGATCTGCTCGGCGACGCTCCAGATCATGTTCTTCAGATCCGAGCTCTGTCGCACCGTGCCGTTGATCGCGAGCGAGATCGCGCCTTGCGTGAAGTGGCCGGTCTTATCAGCCGGATGGATCGGCCCGAGCACCGCGGCATGGTCAAAGCTCTTGCCGATCTCCCAGGGCTTCTTCTCCGCGGCCATGCCGTTCTGTAGATCGCGCCGCGTCATGTCGAGGCCGAGCGCGTAGCCATAGACGTGATCGAGCGCCTTGTCGGCCGGAATATTGGTGCCGCCGGACTTCAGCGCGGCGACCAGCTCGACCTCGTGGTGATAGTTCTTGGTCAGCGACGGATAGGGATGATCGGCGACGGTGCCGATCGCGACATTCTGGATCGCATCCGTCGGCTTCTGGAAGAAGAACGGCGGCTCGCGCGTCGGGTCCGAACCACGCTCGATCGCGTGCGCGGCGTAGTTGCGGCCGATGCAGTAGATGCGGCGAACCTGAAACACCTCGGTGGCGCCGACGATCGGGATCGTCACGGCCGCGACCGGAAACATCGCCTTCCGCGCGGCCTCGGCTTGGGCCGGCGCGGATGGCGCGGCGGCACCGGCCAGCGCGAGGGCGCCGGTCGCAAGCATCGTCCGGCGATCGAGATCAGTCATGGGCGTTCTCCTCGTTGTTGTTGGCCGATCTATAGATGTTCGCCGGTCGATAAAAAAGGGCCCGCGCTGGCGCGGGCCCTTGCTATGCGCGGGAGGATGATCCCGTCAGTGCTTGATGTCGGGGGGCAGCTTGCCGCCATTGGCCGCGAGCTTCGTCATCACCTGCTTGTGCAGCCAGATGTTCATGCTGGCGGAATCGTTGGTGTCGCCGGTGTAGCCGAGCTCCTTGGCGAGCTCCTTGCGGGCCGACAGGCTGGAGTCGATGTCGAGCGCCTTCATCAGGTCGACGATCGAGGTCCGCCACTCGAGCTTCTCGCCCTTCGCGGCAACCGCCTTGTCGAGAATCGGAGCGACGTCAACCGACTGCGCCGGCGCCGCACCGGCGGGCACCGCGGCGGGAGACGACGATGCGCTGCCGGATCCACCGGCGGGAGCTGCGCTTGTGGCCGTTCCGCCGGCGGGCGCAGCGCTGGCGCTACTGCCGAAGATCGCGCCCATGATTTTTCCGAAAATGCTCATCGTTCGCTCCCAAGAGAGTTGAGATGTGAAGGTCACACGGCAACTGGCCGGCTGACCGAGGTCGCAGTTCAAGTCTATCGCCCCCTCCATAGCTTGCCAATGCGACATTCACTTAAGCGTGAGTGCTTTTGGCACGGTTTGGGAGTACCCTTGTTTTACAGTTCGCGACACGGCCAGTTCCCTGCTCTGTCTTTCGCGTCTGGCTTGCTCGTGATCGCTTCGAGAGGCGGCAGGTTTGTGCCCGCGTGCCGGGCGCCAGATGCGACCGCCCAGAGGGAGACAACGACCATGGCCACGTCATACCAAGGCAATGTCACATCGATGACGCAGAGCGGACAAGGCGCCGCGTCTGCGCCTGTTATCCGCACCATCGGCCTGTCCGATTTGCATCATGCGCTGCGTCTCGGCTGGGAAGACTTCAAGGCGGTGCCAAGTCACGCCATCATCCTCTGCCTGATCTATCCGGTGCTCGGCCTCGTGCTTGCGCGCACCGTGCACGGCTATTCCGTGCTGCCCCTGCTGTTTCCGCTGGCCGCGGGCTTTGCCCTGCTCGGCCCGTTTGCCGCCATCGGCCTCTACGAGATGAGCCGCCGCCGCGAGGATGGCGGGGAAGCATCTGCTTGGGATGCCATGGAGGTATTCCGCTCACCGTCATTCGGCGCGATGCTTGGGGTCGGAACGCTGCTGTTCGCGCTGTTCGTGACCTGGATCGCCACCGCCCAGGCGATTTACACGGCGGTGTTCGGCTACGAGGCCGCGGCCAACATTCCCGATTTTGCCGCGCGCGTGCTGACCACCCAGCAGGGCTGGTGGCTTATCGTGGTCGGCTGCAGCGTCGGCTTCCTGTTTGCGCTCGTCGCGCTCTGCATCAGCGTGATCGCCTTCCCCATGATGCTCGACCGCCAGGCAACCGCTGGCGAAGCCATGGTGACATCGATGCGCGCCGTCGCACAGAACCCGGTGCCGATGGCGGCCTGGGGCCTGATCGTCGCGGTGCTGCTGGTGCTGGGCACGATCCCGTTCTTCCTCGGGCTTGCCGTGGTCATCCCGCTGCTCGGTCACGCCACCTGGCATCTCTATCGCGAGGTCATCGTCAAGGATCCGAATGCGCGGCCGGTGATCCCCGAACTGCGCGAGCGCAAGCCCGCCGCGGACTTCCCGGCCAATCTGTTTCCGTGGCGGCGCGGCGATCGCGGCTAAGCGCCGCTAACCCGGATTCGTAAACGTCACAGCAACCGCCGGCCGATATATTCGGCCGGCGGTTTGTCGTCCCGGACCGTCAGAAGGATGTGGAATTGGCGTGGCATTTGCAGCGCTGCCCGAGAAAGAACGGCTCGGTCACGAGCCTTGTTTTGGCCGCTGTTGCCGCGAACATACCCGCCGCCTTTCGCGACCATCGATGACATCGCAGACTCCGGAGTGAATTGCCTATGACCTCTCGCCTTTGCTTTCGCACGCTCGCCATTGGCGCGTGGCTATTGACCTCGACGGCGTGGGCGCTGGCCGCCCAATGCGGCACGGGCACGTTCGAATCCTGGCTCGACGATTTCAAGAAAGAGGCTGCGACGAAGGGCATTTCGCAGAACGCGATCCAGGCCGGGTTGACCGGCGTCACGCAAGACAAGGCGATCCTCGCCCGCGACCATTCGCAACAGGTGTTCAGCCAAACGTTCGAGCAGTTCTCGGGCCGCATGGTGCCGCCGCGGCTCAATCGCGGCTCCGACATGATGAAGCGCTACGGCTCCGTGCTGTCGCGGATCGAGGAGGCCTACGGCGTACCGGGTGAGATCCTGGTTGCGATCTGGGGACTGGAGACCGATTTCGGCGTCAACACCGGCAAGTTTCCGACCATACGTTCACTGGCGACGCTCGCCTATGACTGCCGCCGCTCCGACATGTTCAAGGCCGAGTTGATGGACGCCTTGCGCATCGTCGAGCGCGGCGATCTGCCGCCGCAGGAGATGCGCGGCGCCTGGGCCGGCGAGATCGGCCAGACGCAATTCATGCCGTCGTCCTACATCAAGTTCGCGGTCGACTTCGACGGCAACGGCAAGCGCGACCTCCTGCACAACGTGCCCGACGTGCTGGCCTCGACGGCGAACTACCTGAAGAGCTATGGCTGGAAGAAGGGCAAGGGCTGGGAGCCCGGCAGCGAGAATTTTGCGGTGATCCAGCAGTGGAACAAGAGCGAGGTGTACGCCAAGACGATCGGCTACTTCGCCACCCAGCTCGCCAGGGCTCCATAGCGCTTTCGCACCAGATTGCGCGGCGCAGCGAGGCCAACCTTCCGCTCTGACTCGATCAACGCCGCTCCAGCTAGGGGTGAATCAAAAAGGGCCGATCGCCCCAGGCAATCGGCCCTTATCGCTATGATCAAAACTTACTTCGCCATGCTGGCTTCGGCAGCCTTGCTGAGGTGCGCGCCGCAAGCGCCCCACTTGTTGTTCAGCATCGCGTCCTGGGCGAGCGAGACTTCCTTCTCCGCCGTGAATTTGACCTCATTGTCAGCCATAGCTTCGACTGCAGCTTCGGTCTTGCCGAGATTGGCGCCGCTGCAGCCGAGGCCCGCATGATGACGATGCGCAGCCTGAGCGGGAGCGACAGCGTAGGCAACGGCAGCCACGGTGGCTGCTGCGATCAATGTCTTAATCATGGGATGATCCATCTGTTGTTCTTGGACAGATCCCAGCGTGATTGCGGAATCTGCGGAACGATTATTCGCTGTTCCCGGCACCGTTCAGAATGAACTTCGCGCGATACAAATGTGATGAGCGCTGCGCGCGTATCGCGCATGCGTTGCATAGTGTTTTGATTACAAGGCAGTAAGGAAGCAGCGCCGCAATAGCTTTGTTCGGTGTGTTCACTTCAATCGAGACTCACTTCCGATAATCAGCAGATCATTCCGCGCGACACGCGCCCCACGACCGAAATCCGGTTGCGGCAACGGCTCGGATTACCGTTCGCGTCAATGCGACCGATTGACGCGACGCCAAATCTCATGTCCGAGTTCACCATAGAATGAATATATAATCACTTTAACGGCAGCCGTTTGCATGCGAATCACGCATGGAACACGTCGCGGTGATCTCTTCCGTGACGAGGGACTTCAGCTTGAACAAACGGTCCGTAATTACCACGTAAGCCACGCAGCCAAGCTTGCCAGGATTTCACTAACCGGCTGATCTCAGGACCGTTTCGTTGAAGGCTCCGACCCCGATGGAACTTCCGTCTATGGGGCGGTTTCCCATGCGCCAAACGGTTAACCGGAACTTACCGTCGCTATGCGTTTTGAGCTTAGCTGCATCGCAACATCGGAACTACCGCACTGCACTATACCATCTATATTCACTTCAACGATGAGGCTTTGGAAAAGCTGAATCTGAATTACTAGGAGACTACCATGTTGCTCTCGCTCATCCGCATGATCCAGGCTTTCCGGGATTATCAGCGCAATGTCAGCGAACTGTCCCAGCTCAGCGATCGCGAACTCGCCGATATCGGCCTCGACCGCTCGGACATTCCGCGCGTTGCCGCCGGCACCTACAACGGCTAATCGACCGCAAGCCATCTGCTAAACGGATAACGCCCGCTTCCACAGCGGGCGTTGTCGTTTGTGGTGCGGTTTCAGATGCATATGAGATCAAAACGCGCTAACGCTGCGCGATGACACCGCATCAATCCTCTTCCCAACCCGTGCACATCGTGGGCGCGGGGCTCGCCGGCTCGGAAGCCGCCTGGCAGGTCGCCAATGCCGGCGTCCGCACCGTGCTGCATGAAATGCGCCCGCGCCGGACGACCGAGGCGCATCGGACCGACGGTTGCGCCGAGCTGGTCTGCTCGAACTCCTTCCGCTCCGATGATGCCGCCAATAACGCGGTCGGGCTGCTGCACGCCGAGATGCGGCGGCTGGGCTCCCTGATCATGCGCTCGGCCGACGCCAACCAGGTGCCCGCGGGCGGCGCGCTGGCGGTCGACCGCGACGGCTTTTCGGCCGCCGTCACCAAGGCGCTGAACGAACATCCGCTGATCGAGATCAGCCGAGAGGAGGTCGCAGGACTGCCGCCGGCCGACTGGCGCAACGTCATCGTCGCGACCGGTCCCCTCACCTCGGCGCCGCTTGCCGACGCCATCAGGCAGCTGACCGACGAGAGCGCGCTGGCATTCTTCGACGCGATCGCGCCGATCGTGCACAAGGATTCCATCGACATGTCGGTGGCCTGGTTTCAGTCGCGCTACGACAAGGTAGGCCCCGGCGGCACCGGTGCGGACTATATCAACTGCCCGATGACGAAGGAGCAATATGACGCCTTCGTCGCGGCGCTGCTCGACGGCGAGAAGGTCGACTTCAAGGACTGGGAGACCAACACGCCCTATTTCGACGGCTGCCTGCCGGTCGAGGTGATGGCCGAGCGCGGTCACGAGACGCTGCGCCACGGGCCGATGAAGCCGGTGGGATTGACCAATCCGCACAACCCGACCGTCAAGCCGTATGCGATCGTCCAGCTGCGGCAGGACAACAAGCTCGGCACGCTCTACAACATCGTCGGCTTCCAGACCAAGCTGAAGCACGGCGCGCAGCAGCGCGTGTTCCGGACCATCCCCGGCCTTGAAAACGCGGAGTTCGCCCGCCTCGGCGGCCTACATCGCAACACCTTCCTGAACTCGCCCAAGCTGCTCGACGGTCAGCTACGTCTGCGCGCGCAGCCGCGGCTGCGTTTCGCCGGGCAGATGACGGGCTGCGAGGGTTACGTCGAGTCGGCCAGCGTCGGCCTGATCGCCGGCCTCTGCGCCGCCGCCGACATGCGCGGTGCCGCGCTGACGCCGCCGCCGGCGACGACCGCGCTCGGCGCGCTGCTCGGCCATATCACCGGTGGCCACATCGAAACGATCGAGGCCGGTTCGCGCTCGTTCCAGCCGATGAACATCAATTTCGGTCTGTTCCCGCCGCTGGCCAGTGCGCCGACCAAGAAGCCGGACGGCTCGCGACTGCGCGGCAACGAGAAGACCGTCGCCAAGAAGCAGGCGATCAGCGCGCGCGCGCTCTCCGATCTCGATCACTGGATCGAAGAGCATCTGCGCGTTGCGGCAGCGGCCTGACAGTCATGAGCTTGCCGAAAGACGATGACGCCACCCTGTCGGTGCGGTGGAGCCAGGGCGTGCTGCTCAAGCGCGACGTGTTTTCGACCGTCGAGCGCGGCCGCTTCCGCGCCGATGACGGCGAGGTCGACGGCGTGCTGCGCCGGCTCGATCAGGTGCCGTTCTGGTCGTTCGGCCTGGCGCTACATCTGTTCTCCCGTGAGCGCCGCGCGCTGACCTTGGCGCGCGACCTCGACGTCGGCCCAAAGCTGTTGTGGGCCGGCCGGCGCGCGCTGGTGCGCGGCTTCATCGACGGCGCGGCGCTGCATCTGGCGAAGCCGCACGGCGATGTCGCCTATTTCCGTTCCGCCAAGGCCGCGTTGCGCAAGCTGCATCGCGCCGGCATCTGCCATAACGATCTCGCCAAGGAGCAGAACTGGCTGGTCGGCCGCGATGGCCGCGCCTATCTCACCGACTTCCAGCTTGCCGCCTGCTTCAAGACCCGCAACCGGCTGTTCCGCATCGCCGCCTATGAGGATCTGCGGCATCTGTTGAAGCACAAGCGCAGCTACGCGCCGGAGGCGTTGACGCCGAAAGAGCGCAAGGTGCTCGCAAAGAAGTCCGCGTTCGCCAGCATCTGGCTTAAGACCGGCAAGAAGGTCTATCAGGCGATCACGCGCGGCATCTTCAATTTCACCGACCGCGAAGGCGGCGGCCGGAGGCTGGTCAACGACGCCCCGGTATTGATCGATCTGATCCGCAAGAATCCGCAGGTGCGCGACACCGCAATCGTCGCCTTTGCCGACCGGCGCGTCGGCGTCGGACTCTACGCCTTCGTCGAGGCGGACCAGTCCGCGCTGGAAAAGACGCTGCGCAACGAGCTTACCGCGGCCAAAGGCGTCAAACCACCCGAACACATCCAGGTCGTGCACGCGCTGCCGCGCGATGCCGCCGGCAAGCCGCGCACCGAAATCCTGCAGCTCGTCGCCATGAACCAGATCGATCTGATCGAGCCGATGATGCGCAGCGACGCCGATCGCGAGTTCCTCAAGGACATCCTCGAGCAACGCAAGAATCTGCGCGACCGCTTCAATTTTGAAGTCGCCGAGATGGACCGGCCGACAGGTTAGAGCGCGCTTCTCGGCGCGTGGCCCTCGACAAACGCGGCGCGAAGCTCCACTCTTTGCGAGGGGTAGCGCGCTCAAGGGACAAGTTTAATGCCACTCACCCGTGGCCGGATCGGGGGATACGATTCCGAACGACTGGCGTTCGGATTCACCATGATGAACGGCGACCAGGAAATCGAATGCCAGATCAGCGACGCCGCGTTGGACGAGCTGGCCGGCACGCGCGGAACGGCGAGCATGGCGCGGCAAGCCCAGTTCGTTGCGCTGCGCGACGCGGTCGAGCAGATCGCATCCGACCTCTATGACAGCGGCCCGATGGTCAGAGGCGCAACGATCCGGATCTTCACCAAGCACATCCCGAAAGAGCAGAGCTAGCGACCGAACTCCTCCGTGCGCGCGGCTCGCCACAACGTCCAGAGCGTGCGCAGGCGCGAGACCGGCTTCGGCAGGAACGGGTCGTAGTCCTCCCTCCTCGCCCGGTTCAGCTCGCGCCTGACATGGGCGAGCGGCAGAAAGATCGGCCTCACGCCGGACGGGACATCCGCAAGCAGTCCGAATGCGGTCTTGAGATGGCCCTGGGCCTCGTCCGCAAGCTGATCGATCGCGGCACGGATGTTCGGCGTCACCTTGCCGGCAAACACGTCCTCCTTGCTGCCGCCGTGCTGCTGCAGCAGCTGCAACGGCAGAAACAGCTGCTGCCGTGAGGCGTCGCGGCCGAGCGAAGCGATGACCTGCGCCATGCCCTGGGCAAGACCCGCATGACGGGCCAGGTGATCGATCGCCTCCGACGGCCGCGCCACCACGCGCGTGGCCTGCGAGAACAGCACTGAGGCCGTGGCGTCGAGATAGCCCTCGAGCGCGGTCAGCGACGGCATCGGGTCGTTGTAGAGATCGAACTGATGCTCTTCGACCAGCAGCGAGAATGGCGAGACTGGCAGACGGTGATTGCGGATCGTGTGCAGCAGTTCTGCCGCGACCGGATTGCCCTCGACGCCGCCATGGCCCGCGCCGGCCAGCATGTCGGTCCACCATTGCAGCCGCATCTCGCCGGGTAGCGGCTGGCTGACCTGCTCGTGGACGCGCGAGACTTCGATGTTGAAGGCGTAGATCGCAAGTATCGCCCGCCGTTCCGGACCCGGCAGGAACAAGGTCGACGCGTAGCGCACGAAGTCATGGCTCCGCACCAGATCGGCGCAGAAGGCCCCGCCGTCCTTCGGTGCCTCCGTCGTGCTCATGGCACCGCGATCAGCGCCGCCGCGACGCGACGCCGCTCGCCCAGCATGATGTTGTAGGTGCGGATCGCGGGTCCCGTCTGCATCGGATCGAGCACCACCCGCACGGCCCGCAGGGCCTCGCGCAAGTCCTTTGGCGGGACCCAGACGTCGGTGCCGGTGCCGACGATCAGCGTGTCGATCGCGTTGGCGGCCGCGAACACCTTTTGCAGCGAGTATTCGTCGATCTCCTGCGGCCTGGTGACCGGCCAGGCCCAGATCGAGTCAGGTAGGCACAACAGCGAGCCGCGATGCGACATATCGGCAAAAGCGAAGCCGCCCTTGCCGTAGGCCTCGATCGGCGCCGACCTCGGAAGATGGGGAGCGTCCGAGGAGTTGCTCATGACCGGCTACTTCTTGGCTGCCGCCGTGTCCGGCTTCTTGGCCGGCGCGTCCTGCGCCGCCTCTCCGCCCCGCGTGGTGTGAACACCGAGATAGATCAGGATCGGCGCCGCGATGAAGATCGAGGTGTAGGTGCCGACCAGCACCACGCCGAACATCATGACCGCGGTGAAGCTGTGGATCGCCTGGCCGCCGAACAGCAGCAGTGCGAGCAGCGCCAGCGTCACGGTGACGTGGGTGATGATCGAACGCGACAGCGTCGAGTTGATCGATTCGTTCAGCAGCTGCGGCATCGGCATCTTCTTGTAGCGCCGCAGCATCTCGCGGATACGGTCGTAGATCACGACGGTGTCGTTGAGCGAGTAGCCGAGAATCGTCAGCAGCGCCGCGATGCTGGTGAGGTCGAAATCGACCTGGGTGATCGACATGAAGCCGATCGTGAGCACGATGTCGTGGACGTTGGCGATCATGGCGCCGAGCGCGAACTGCCATTCGAACCGGAACCAAAGGTAGATCAGGATGCCCATGATCGCGAACATCAGGCCGATCATGCCGTAGGCCAGCAGTTCGCCGGAGACGCGCGGCCCCACCACTTCGACGCGACGGTAGTCGACGGATTCGCCGAGCGCACCGCGCACTTTCGTCACCGCATCCTGTTGCGCCTTGTCGCCGCCGGGCTGCTCGGCGACGCGGATCAGGACTTCCGCCGGACCACCGAACTGCTGCAGCTGTACCTCGCCGAGGCCAAGGCCGTTCAAGGTGGTGCGCATCGCGGCAATGTCGGCGGTGCCGGACTTGGCCTGCACCTCCAGCAGCGTGCCGCCCTTGAAGTCGATGCCGAAATTCAGGCCGTGGGTGAAGAACAGCGTGATGGCAAGGATCGAGAGCAGCGCCGAGATCGGGAAGCTGATGCGGCGAAAGCGGGTGAAGTCGAAATGGGTGTCGTCCGGTACGATGCGCAGCGCCGGCAGCAGGCCGAGCGCCGCAACCACGGTCAGGACGGCGATCAGGATGCCAAGGCCAATGAGAACGGTATGAGTCACAACAGGCCTCTCAGATCGGCACGGTTTGCGGCCGCTTCCACCGCACCCAGCCGGCGACGATCAGGCGCGTCAGGGTAAACGCGGTGAACACCGTGGTGATGATGCCGATGCCGAGCGTCACGGCGAAGCCGCGCACCGGACCGGTGCCGATGTAGAACAGCACGGCTGCGGCGATGAAGGTGGTGATGTTGGAGTCGAGGATGGTCGCCAGCGCCCGCTTGAAGCCGGCGTCGATCGCCGAGATCGCGTTGCGGCCGCCGCGCAATTCCTCGCGGATGCGCTCGTAGATCAGCACGTTGGAATCGACCGCGATACCGACGGTCAGCACGATGCCGGCGATGCCGGGCAAGGTCAGCGTGGCATTGAGCAGCGACAGCAGCCCGAAGATCATGGCGACGTTGATCGCCACCGCGATGTTGGCGAACACGCCGAACAGCCGATAGGTGATCAGCATGAACACGATGACCAGGATCGAGCCGACATAGGCCGCGAGCTCACCCTTTTCGATCGAGTCCTGTCCGAGGCCGGGACCGACGGTGCGCTCCTCGATCACGGTCAACGGGGCCGGCAGCGCGCCGGCGCGCATCAGGATCGCCAGATCGTTGGCTGACTGCACGGTGAAGCTGCCGGAGATCTGGCCCTGTCCGCCGGTGATCGGCTCACGGATCACGGGTGCCGAGATCACCTTGTTGTCGAGCACGATTGCAAACGGCTGGCCGACGTTTTCGGCGGTCGCCTGCGCAAATTTGCGGGCGCCCGACGTATTGAACTTGAAGCTGACGATCGCCTCGCCAGTGCGCTGGTCGAACCCGGGCTGCGCATCGGAGAGCTCGCCTCCGGACACCAGGACCTGCTTCTTGACGACATACGGAACCGGCGGCGGTGACGCGCTCATCAAGAGCTCGGAGTCCGGCGGCAGCCGGCCCTGCTGGGCCTGGTCGGGCGACACCGAGGTGTCGACCATGCGGAATTCCATCTTCGCGGTCTTACCGAGCAGTTCCTTCAGGCGGGTCGGGTCCTGCAGGCCCGGCACCTGGACCAGGATGCGGTCGGTACCCTGACGCTGGATCACCGGCTCGACCGTGCCGAGCTCGTTGACGCGCCGTTCGACGATCTGGATCGATTGCTCGATGGTCTGCCGGATACGCTCGGTGATCGCGGCCTGCGGGACCGTCAGGCGGATCAGGCCGCCGCCGGCATCGGCAACCTCGAGGCTGCGCTGGCCGCTGGAGCCGAGCAGGCCGCCAAGCGGCTGCGACAGCTCGCGGAGCTTCGACAACGCCGTCGCCTGGTCGCCTTCCTTGGAGATGCGGACTTCCACCGCGTCGTTGCGCGTGTTGAGGCCGGTGTAGCCGATCTTGGCCTCACGAAGCACCTTGCGGACATCGTCGCGGATCTGGTCGAGCTTCTCCTTCTTCACGTAGTTGGAGTCGACCTCGAGCAGCAGATACGAGCCGCCCTGCAAGTCGAGGCCGAGCACCAGGCGCCGCTGCGCCCAGGCCGGCCAGGTCTTCACCTGCGCCTCGGGGAAGAAATTGGGCACGGCGCACAGGCAGACCACCAGCGCTGTCAGGATAATCCCCAGCGCTCGCCACCGCGTGAAATACAACATCGAATTGACCTGTCAGATTCGGCAAGAGGCTCCGCGGCAATCAGCTCGCGGACGCCTCGTCCTTGGCGTCGCCCTTCGCCGGCTCACCCTTGGTCCGCACGCCCGAGATCATCTGCCGCATCTGGCGCACGCGCACGCCGTCCGAAATCTCGAACTCGATCTGGTCGTCGTCGACCACCTTGGTCACCTTGCCGACGAGGCCGCCCGAGGTCACCACGGTGTCGCCGCGGCGGATGTTCTTCACGAGGTCCGCATGGTCGCGCACCTTCTTCTGCTGCGGGCGCAGAATCAGGAAGTACATGATGACGAAGATCAGCGCGAATGGCAGCAGCGACATCAACATGCTGTTGGTGTCACCAGTCGCTCCAGCTTGGGCAAACGCAGGAGTAATCAGCATTCGGACGATCCTCGGATAAGACGGGAAAGAACCGGCAGCGCCCTCGGATTCGGGGCGGTATGGCGGTCCGGACAAATTCGCGCGGACTATAGCGGCCGCGGTCCCAATTGCAACGTTAACGCACCTTCATTTAGGGCGCTTGCGGGACCGCCGCCAGCCCGATAAGGCTGCGCCGTCAGGAACTGGACAAATGCCGAAAAAAGCCAAGAAAACGACCAGTAAAGCAACCCGCAAAACCACCCCCAAGGCTGCCGCCAAGCGTGCTGAAAACGCCGCGACAAAACGCCCGGTAACGGCGCTCGACGGCGCAGCGGCCGAGCGGATCGCGAACGCCCTGGAGGTCATCGCCAGCCGCCTCGCGGACGCCTCACCGGCCCTCGATCCGGCCGAGACCTTCGGCGCCGCGGACGCCTTCGTCTGGCATCCGGACGGGCGCCTCGCCCCGGTGCCGCGCGTCAGCCGCGTCGAGATCAGCCTGCTCAAGGGCGTCGACCGGATGCGCGATATCCTGATGGAGAACACCGAGCGCTTCGCCAACGGCCTGCCCGCCAACAATGCGCTGCTCTGGGGCGCCCGCGGCATGGGCAAGTCGTCCCTGGTCAAGGCGGTGCATGCCAGCATCAATCTCGACCGCAGGCCGGCCGACCGGCTGAAACTGATCGAGATCCATCGCGAGGACATCGAGAGCCTGCCCGGCCTGATGGAGCTGCTGCGCAGCTCCGCCTTCCGCTTCATCGTGTTCTGCGACGACCTCTCCTTCGACGGCAACGATGCCTCGTACAAGTCGCTGAAGGCCGTGCTGGAAGGCGGCATCGAGGGGCGCCCCGACAACGTCATCCTCTATGCGACCTCGAACCGGCGGCATCTCCTGGCGCGCGAGATGATCGAAAACGAACGCTCGACAGCGATCAATCCGGGCGAAGCGGTCGAGGAGAAAGTCTCGCTGTCGGACCGCTTCGGCCTCTGGCTCGGCTTCCACCGCTGCAGCCAGGACGAATACCTCGCGATGGTGAAGGGCTATTGCGACCATTACGGCATCAAGATCGCCGAGCACGAACTCGAGCGCGAGGCGCTCGAATGGTCGACCACCCGCGGCTCGCGCTCGGGCCGCGTGGCCTGGCAGTACACGCAGGAGCTCGCGGGCCGGCTCGGCGTGCGGCTGAGCGGCAATTAAACAGGCCATGGGAGGGATAGCCCCTCCCGTCGTCGGCTGTGTAGCCCGGATGGAGCGCAGCGCACTCGCGATCGTGCACTCCGCGACTGAGCTCCCGGATTTCGCTTCGCTCTATCCGGGCTACGCGGCTGAGCGGCAAATAATCACCGCGGCAATCGACAAAACAAAGCGGGGGAGGCTTGCGCCACCCCCGCTGTCTTTGTTGTGAGACTTGGAAGTCCCTTGAAGTCCCGACGCGTAGCTTACGCGCCGTTGAGGAACTGGAGCGGATCGACCGGCGACGATCCCTTACGGATCTCGAAATGGAGCTGCGGCGAGCCCGCCTCGCCGGACTGGCCCGACTTGGCAATCACCTGACCGCGCTTGATGGTATCGCCGCGCTTCACCAGGATTTCGCTCGCATGGGCGTAGGCGGTGACGTAGCCGTTGGAATGGCGAACCAGGACGAGATTGCCGTAACCCTTCAGCTCATTGCCCGAATAGGCGACGACGCCGTCTTCGGCCGCTTTCACCGGCGTGCCCTCGGGCACCGCGACGTTGATGCCGTCATTGACCTTGCCGTTGGTCTTCGAGCCGTAGGCGGTGATGACCTTGCCGCGCACCGGCCAGCGGAAGGTCGGCAACGCGCCGGTGGCCTCGCTCGACTTGGTGACGACGGGCGCTTCAGCGGCAGCCGCCGGCTGTTCGACCGTCGCGGTCGGCTGGACCAGCCGCGCGCTCTGCTGCGGCAGCGCGGTTGCAACGACCTTCGGGGCTGCGACCGCCGGTGCCGGAGCCACTGCAGCAACCGGCGCGGCAGCAAGAGGTTGCGCAACGGGCGCAGGTGCCGCCATCGCCGTCTTGGCGCCGGGCACCACGAGCTTCATTCCGAGGCTCAGCCGGGCCGACTGGTCGAGATTGTTGGCGCGGGCGAGTTCGGCCACGGGAATGTGGTGCTGGCGCGCGATGCTGTGCAGCGTGTCGCCGCGATTGACATAGTGGACGCCGGCAGACGCGGCTGCCACCGCGACGGGACGCGCCGCAGGTGCGGCCATCGCCGGCGCCGCGGCCGATGCGGTCGGGCGCGGAATGACCAACTGCTGGCCGGGCGACAGCGCGCGCGGTCCCTTGTAGCCGTTGGCGCGCAGGATCTCGGCGGTCGAGACGTTGTAGCGGCGCGCCAGCACTTCCAGCGTGTCGCTGGTGCCGACGATGATGGTGGTGCCGTTATGCCCGGCATGGGCTGCTGCGACCGAATGCGGAACGGTGCCGGTGGATTCGATCTGCGGACGCGCGGGCGGCGGCGTGTAGGACGACACCCCGCGCCCTCCTCCGGAGACGCCGGCATTGGCATTGGTGACCGGGTAGGACTGCGGCGCTGCCGCGACCGGCGGCGGCAACGGCTGTGACTGATATTGCGAATATTGCGGTTGCGTTCGCGGCCGCGCGTATTGCGGCAACTCGCGCGGCGGCGGCGCCTGCTGCACGGTGCCGGTCGGCTGCGGATCAAACGCAAAAGGATTTTGCGAGTAGGAGTTTTGCGAGAAGCGCGACGACATATCGGCGCTGCAACCGGCAAAAGCCATAGACATCAGCGTCAGCACCGCAACCTGCGGCACGCGACGCGAGCGAAGCAACTCAACAACCCCAGACATGGTTACTCACTCGTACGCAACAAAAGACTGTTTTGAGTAAACACGTACCGAGTAAATAACCGCTTAACCCTGCGAATAAGGCGTTGGTGCCAAGCAGCAAATCGCCAAATTTACAATTCGCGCGCGATTCCCGGCAGCGCCGGCACAAAGCGGACGTCGACCAATTCCTTGCGGTCGAAGCCGTTCTCGGTCCGCACCACGCGGACGAGGGTCTGGATACCCTGATGCGGCCCGACCGGGGCGATCAGGATGCCGCCGGGTTCGAGCCGCTCCAGCAGCTTCTCCGGTATCTGCTCCATCGCCGCGGTAACGATGATGCGGTCGAAGTCACCTGCCCCGGCCGGAACATCGAAGCCGTCCCCTAGCAGCACCTCGATATTGTAATAGCCCAGCTTTTCGAGGCGCTTGCGGGCGCCGTCGGCCAGCGTCCGGTAGCGCTCGATGGTCAGAACCTGCTTGCACAACCGGGACAGTACGGCCGCCTGGTAGCCCGAGCCGGTGCCGATCTCGAGCACGCGATGGTCCTTCTGCAGCTGCAGCTGCTCGGTCATGTAGGCCACGACGAAAGGCTGGCTGATGGTCTGCCCGCAGGCGATCGCAAGCGCGCTGTCGCGATAGGCCTCATTGCGATCGCGCGGATCGACGAAGACCTCGCGCGGCACCTCCTCCATCGTACGCAGCACCGCCTGATCGCTCACCCCGCGCCGCCGCAGGGTCAGCTGAAACATCATCTTCTCGGTCGGATCGGGGTTCACGGCCATGTTCATCAGCGTCTCTGGGGAGCAGCGCGGAATCTCGCCCTCTAGATGCCATTGAAATCCGAAATACCGCGTTAAGGAAAAATTTCCCGTCGCGTTTTGTTCCCGGCCGGGAACCGTCGCCCGGTTTCGCATTGGCGCCGGCCCGGCTGCATCACATATAATCGCGACGACGCGTGGGTTAACGTCTGGGTGGTGCAGATCGGGCTCTGGTAGAGCCAACATACCTCGTCGGCTGTTGGGCAAATCCTGCGCAACAAGGTCAGCCAAGGCGATGCGGCAAACCCTGCTGCGCGCTGGAAAGGGACCAATTCCCAAACGTTTGCATTGCGCGCTGTAATGTTATTTGCGAGCCTGATTCAGGGAAGGGCAAGGATTCCATCATGACAGCGATACGGCCGGCGGGCTGTTCAGTTTTCCTCGTAGAGGACGAGGTCATGATCCGGATGATGGTCGCCGATATGCTGGAGGAACTCGGCCATAGCGTCGCGGCCGAGGCCGGCGAAATCGGCGAAGCGGTCAAGCTTGCGCAATCGACCGAATTCGACCTCGCGATCCTCGACGTCAACGTCAATGGCAAGGTGATTACCCCGGTCGCCGAGCTGATCAACGCGCGCAACCGCCCCTTCATCTTCGCGACCGGCTATGGCTCGTCCGGCCTGCCGCCGGAGTATCGCGACCGTCCCGCGCTGCAAAAGCCCTTCCAGCTGGAAACGCTGGCCCAGGTGATCTCCAGCGCGATGAAGGGCGCGCCGGTTTAGATCTCACCGCATTGGAGGCGCGTAGCCCGGATGCAGCGAAGCGCAATCCGGGAATCTTGAACCCAATGCGAGCAGCTCCGGATTTCGCTTCGCTGCATCCGGGCTAAACCAGCTCACTTCAGCGTATCAAGCAGCGTTTCCGAGAATGCTTCATCGGTGCGGTCGAGCCGCAGCGGCGTCACTGAGACGTAGCGCGCCGCAAGCGCGGCGAGATCGGTTCCTTCGGCCGGCGTGTCCATCATCGCAGCGCGCTCGAAGCCGATCCAGAAATACGGATTGCCGCGTCCGTCGTGACGGCGATCGATCTTCAAGAATCCCTGATTGCGCTTGCCCTGCCGCGTGATCCGGATGCCCCTCACGTCATCGGGCACGCAGGAGGGGAAGTTGACGTTGATGACGGTGTTCCTGGGGACGCCGGCGCCGATCACCTTGCGGATGATGTCGGGTCCGAATTTCAGCGCAGTGTCCCACAGCGGCGCGTTGCGCGTCTCGATCGAGAATTCCTGCGACAGCGCAAATGACGGAAAGCCCAGAATGGTGCCTTCCAGCGCGCCGGCGATGGTGCCGGAATAGACCACGTCCTCGGCGACGTTGCGGCCCTTGTTGACGCCGCTCAGCACGAGATCGGGCAGCTTGTCTCCGAGAATGTGGCGCGCGCCCATGATGACGCAATCGGTCGGCGTGCCGCGCACCGCGAAATGACGCGGGCTGACCTCGCGCAGACGCAGCGGATCGTTGAGCGACAGCGAATGCGAGACGCCGGACTGATCGAGCTCGGGGGCAACGATCCAGACATCGTCGGACAACGCGCGCGCGATCCGCTCGACGACCTGCAGGCCTGGAGCGTGGATGCCGTCATCATTGGTGCAGAGAATTCGCATCCGTCAAAGTGCCTCTTGTTCCGATTCGACGCGGGTTTCCTATGCTGGTGGCCGTCTTAACCGGCTAGGGCCGCGGAGGCAAACCTGGCGATGGCCCGTGCCATCGCGCCGAGGTCACGCGCCATGGACGGACAAATCGCGCGCTGCCGGAAATCTTGCGCTCGAACACCGGCCAGGCCGGTCTGGCCTGCCGCCGAACGACCGCGACAACGGGCGCTGGCTGCGGCGCTTCCGGTATTTTAACCCGTGGGGCCTGGCGCAGTTCGGCCCCGCCCCCCCGGGACGTGACAGCTTCTGACCTTGGAGGCTCGGGCTTGGCAGGTTCAGGCCTTGGCGCTTCAGCCTTGGAAGCTTCAGACTTGGGAGCTTCAGACTTGGGAGCTTCAGATCTGAGAGCTTCGACCTTGGGCGGCTCGACCTTCCGAGCTTCCGGCCTGGCCGGCTCAGGAGCAATTGGTGCGGCTTGGCGAGGCTCGGGCTTGGGGGGCTTCGGAAACTCCGATGTGGGGGGCTCGGACTTGATGGAATCGGCCGTGATGGAATCGGCCTTGGCGGGTGCGGTCGTGAGAGTTTCGGCCTTCGGAGCTTCAAACGCGCAAGGCTCAGCCCTGGACGGTTCGGGCTTGGGCGGCACCGGAGCGAGCGCCTCGGCCGGTTTTGCGACCGGCGTCGTTGCAGCCGATTTTGATTTCAGCCTGGCCAGCAGTTCCTCGATCGAAGGCACCGATGTCGCGTCAAGCGGCGCGCGCGGCGCGGCCGGCGGCGTCGCCCGGACCGGCGGTGGCGGCGAAGCAATCGGTGCCGGCGGCGGCAGATCGGCCGGTGCCATCTGGGCGAACTTGCCGCGCGCGATCTCCAGCGCCTTGTCGAAGTCGGGCCTGTCGATCCAGGCCTTCGATTGCACCTCGGTCACGCGCGCGTCCCACAGGCGCGCCGCCTCGATGTCGTAGTAGCCCATCTGCTTCTGATTGATCAGCTGCAGACCGTGGCCCGTGACGGCCCATTGTCGACCAAGCCAGTGGATGTCACGATGGAGCGGCATCACACTGGCCCTCGCCTCACATGCCGTGCTCGATGACCTTGAGCCCGCCCATATAGGGCTGCAGCACATCGGGCACCGCGATCGAACCATCCTGCTGCTGATAGGTCTCCATGACGGCGATCAAGGCCCGCCCGACCGCCGTGCCGGAGCCGTTCAGCGTATGCACGAAGCGCGGCTTGCCGTCGGGGCCGCGATAACGCGCGTCCATGCGTCGGGCCTGGAAATCGCCGCACACCGAGCAGCTCGAAATCTCGCGATAGGCGCCGCCGTCGCCCTGCCCCGGCATCCACACCTCGATGTCGTAGGTCTTCTGCGCGGAGAAGCCCATATCGCCGGCGCACAGCGTCATCACGCGATAATGCAAGTCGAGCTTCTGCAGGACCTGCTCGGCGCAGGACAGCATGCGCTCGAGCTCATCCTTGCTGGCTTCCGGCGTCGTGATCGATACCAGCTCCACTTTTGTGAACTGGTGCTGGCGGATCATGCCGCGTGTGTCGCGTCCCGCCGCGCCGGCCTCGGCGCGGAAGCACGGCGTCAGCGCGGTGAGCCGCATCGGCAGCTCCTTTTCATCCAGGATCGATTCCCGCGCGAGGTTGGTCAGCGAGACTTCGGCGGTCGGGATCAGACCGAGGCGCTCGCTGCGCAGATCGGCATTCGGTGCGGCGAGCAACTCGCCCTTGATCGCCCAGAACTGGTCGTCCTCGAATTTCGGCAACTGCCCGGTGCCGAACATCACGGCGTCGCGCACCAGCAGCGGCGGATTGATCTCGGTATAGCCATGCTCGCCGGTGTGCAGGTCGAGCATGAACTGCCCGATCGCGCGCTCGAGCCGCGCCAGCCCCTTCTTCAGCACGACGAAACGCGCGCCGGACAATTTCGCCGCCGCCTCGAAATCCATATCGCCGAGCGCGGTGCCGAGATCGTCATGCAGTTTCGGTGCAAAGCCGTAGTCGCGCTTCTTGCCGAACACATGGTGCTGGACATTGCCGTGCTCGTCGGTGCCGTCGGGCACCTCGTCGAGCGGCAGGTTCGGAATCGACGACAGCTCTTTGGTCAGCTCGTCATCGGACGATTTCGCCGCCAGCTCGAGCTCCGGCATCGTGGTCTTCAGCTCAGCGACCTCGGCCATCAACTTGGCCGCACGCGCCTCGTCCTTTGCCTTCTTGGCCTCGCCGATCTCCTTCGAGGCCGCATTGCGCCGCGCCTGGGCCTGCTCGGACGCCAGGATTGCCGCACGCCGCTTCTCGTCGATCGCCAGCAGCGACGGCGACAACGGCCCAAGCCCGCGGCGTTTCAGGCCGGCGTCGAAGGCCGTCGGGTTGTCGCGGATCGCTTTGATGTCGTGCATGGGTCAGTCCTGGCAGGCTACGCGTAGGTAAACTACGGTGATGTAGCTCCACTACCACGATGGTCATCACCCGCGAAAGCGGGTGATCCAGTATTCCAGAGACGTCGGTGCGTCACCGGGAAGCCGCGGCGTACTGGATACCCCGCTTTCGCGGGGTATGATACCGACTGTGAGGCGAAATCACCCTATTCGGCCGGATTGGTCGCCCCGGACGAGGCGGTCGAGGTGGCAGCCTTCTTCTCCACGATCCGGACCGCGATGATGGCGCCCTCGTAGAGCGCGAGCAGCGGGATCGCGAGCGAGGCCTGGCTCAGCACGTCGGGCGGCGTCAGCACGGCGGCGATGATGAAGGCGATCACGATGAAGTAGCGCCGCTTCTCCTTCAGCATCTTCGAGGTGACGATGCCGATGCGGCCGAGCAGCGTCAGGATCACAGGCAGCTGGAACGCGATGCCGAAGGCGAAGATCAGCGACATCATCAGCGAAAGGTATTCGCCGACCTTGGGCAGCAGCTGGATCTGCGCGGTCTCCGCGCCGCCGGCCTGCTGCATGCCGAGCGAGAACCGCACCAGCATCGGCAGCACGACGAAATAGACCAGCGCCGCGCCCATCACGAAGAACACCGGGGTGGCGATCAGATACGGCAGGAAGGCGTTGCGCTCATGCCGGTAGAGACCGGGCGCGACGAATTTGTAGATCTGGGTGGCGACGATCGGAAACGAGATGAAGCCCGCGCCGAACAGCGCAAGCTTCAGCTGGGTTATGAAATATTCCAACAGCGCGGTGTAGATGAACTTCGAATTCTCCGGGCCGGCGATCCAGACGAACGGCCAGACCAGCACATTGTAGATCTGCTTGGCGAAGAAGAAGCAGATGATGAAGGCCACGCCGAAGCCGAGCAGCGCCTTGATCAGCCGCGATCGCAGCTCGATCAGGTGATCCATCAAGGGGGCCTTGCTGGCCTCGATGTCTTCGGCGCTCATGACGCCCTCGCGTCCTTGCGCGAATTGGACTCCGCTGGCGTCACGTCCTGCGGCGCCGGCTCGCCCTTCACCTCATTGGTGATCGCGAGCGGCTCGGTGGCGGCAACGTGCGTCTCGGCCTCGACGAAGGTGTCCGGCGTCGGCTCGGCGGGAGTCGTGGGAGTAACCGGTGCGTCGATTGCGGACGCGACCTGCGCGTCGACCGGCTTGTCGATCTGCAGGGCATCGCTGACGTCCTTCTGCAGCGAGGTCATGATGTTGCCGCTGGTGATGCCGGTCGCGGCCTCCCTGACCTCGTCAAAGCTCTTCTTGAGGTCGGCCATCTCGGCCTCGCGCATGGCTTCCTGGAACTGGCCCTGGAATTCGGAGGCCATCTTGCGGGCCTTGCCCATCCATTGCCCGACCATGCGCAGCACGCCCGGCAGTTCTTTCGGGCCGATGGCGATCAGCGCGACGACCGCGATGACGACCAGTTCACTCCACCCGATATCGAACATGAATTCTTCCGCCTAAGCGCGCCGCCATCGGCCCCATCGCTCCTCACAGGAGCTGGAGCTGCCGGCGCCTTTTCTCAATCGGCGTCCATAGCGCGTCTGTGCGACGGCGTCACCGTTTCGCGCAAGAAAAAACGTCGAAATATGCGTCAGTACAAGCGCGTTAGACGGCCTTGCTGCCGACGTCCTGGCGCGCGGCCGACGTCGCCGCATTGTGATCGATCGACTTGGTGGGCTCGGTCTTCTCGGCGACCTTGTCGTCGTCCTGCATGCCCTTCTTGAAGGCCTTGATGCCCTGAGCGACGTCACCCATCAGATCCGAAATCTTGCCGCGTCCGAACAGCAGCAGGACCACTGCGATCACGACGATCCAGTGCCAAATGCTCAACGAACCCATCCTGCAACCCTCCAGAAATGGCCGGCGGACCGGCCTGAACTTTGCCGGAAGGTAGGCCCGCGGGGTGTCAAAAACAAGGACCTAGGCCGCGGCAAATCGCTGTCGCGGCTACGTAATATTGCTAGGCTTAACCGGGAATATTCAGGCTTATTCGCCCTTGTCCTCGGTGTTGGCATCATCACCCGCGTGGTCGGCCCGGTCTTCCGGCTCGCCAGCGTCAGGCTCGGCCGAATCCGCGTCAGAGGCAACGTCCGCCTCGACCTCGGCCTCGGCGGTGGTTTCAACCTCCACAGTCGCTTCGGCATCAGCCTTCGGTTCCTCGACTTCCGGCTCGACGGCCGGCGCCAGCAGCAGTTCCAGCGTATCGCCCGGCTCGAGCGGCTCCTCGTCCTCCCGTAGCGTCGCATCATCCGACGGCGACGGAACGGAAAATCCGGTCGGCAGACGCGAGTCGAGCAGACCCGTGCCCTTCAGTTCCTCGAGCCCCGGCAGGTCGCCAAGCGCTTCCAGGCTGAACTGCGACAGGAAAGCGTCGGTGGTTCCGAAGGTCAGCGGACGGCCCGGCGTCTTGCGGCGGCCGCGCGGGCGGATCCAGCCGGTCTCGAGCAGCACGTCGATCGTGCCCTTCGACGTAACCACGCCGCGAATCTCTTCGATTTCGGCGCGGGTCACCGGCTGGTGATAGGCGACGATCGCCAGCACCTCGATCGCGGCACGCGACAGCTTCCGGGTCTCGGTGCTCTCGCGCGTCATCAACCACGACAGATCGCCGGCGGTGCGGAACGTCCACTTGTTGGCGACCCGCACCAGGTTGACGCCACGCGGGGCATATTCCGCCTGCAACTGTGCCAGCGCCGCCTTGACGTCGACGCCGTCGGGCATCCGCTTTGCCAGCGTCGCCTGATCGATCGGCTCGGCCGATGCAAACAACAGGGCTTCCAGGAGCCGCAATTCCTCAGGACGCGCCACCGGGTCCATAGGAGAAACCTCCTCCTCGGGCTCTTCTCTGCGCACTTCCGCCAAGCTTGCCATGGGCTTGCTCTCCTTCTTCCACTTACTCAACCGACAGGTCCGGCGCCGCCATTGCGGCTTGCGCTTGACGCTTTCGGAAATAGATCGGCGCGAACGCCTGCTTCTGGTTGATTTCCATCTCGCCCTCGCGAACCAGCTCGAGGGCCGCAGCGAAGCTCGATGCGAACACCGTCGCCTTCTGGGTGGGATCGGCGACGTAATTCATCAGATACTCGTCGAGGCAGCTCCAGTCCTCGGCGATGCCGACCAGCCGCTCCAGCGAGGCGCGCGCTTCCGCAAGCGACCACACGGTACGCTTCTGCAGATGAACCGTGGTCAGAACGCGCGACTGGCGCTGCGTGGCATAGGCCGACAGCAGGTCGTACAGGGTCGCGGTGAACTTCGGATGCTTGATCTCGGCGATCGATTCCGGATTACCGCGCGGAAAGATATCGCGCTGAAACTGGGGCCGGTTCATCAGCCGGTTCGCCGCCTCGCGGATCGCCTCCAGCCGGCGCAGCCGGTTGGCGAGCGCGGTCGCCATTTCCTCGGCGCTCGGTCCCTCCGCGCTCGGCGGCTCGGGCAGCAGAAGCCGCGACTTCAGGAACGCCAGCCACGCCGCCATCACCAGATAGTCGGCCGCAAGCTCGAGGCGAATCTTGCGCGCGGCCTCGATGAACGAAAGATATTGGTCGGCGAGCGCGAGGATCGAGATCTTCGACAGGTCGACCTTCTGCTGCCGCGCCAGCGTCAACAGCAGGTCGAGCGGGCCCTCATAGCCCTCGACGTCGACCACCAGCGCCGGTTCGCCCTCGGCAAGGTCGGCCGGCCGCCCGGTATCAAACGAAAGAATTTCAGCGGTCATGCCGTCCCTACCCGATCCAACAACGCATTCAGTTCAGCCCGTGCCGTCTGCCGGTCGAGCGGCTGAGGCGGCTTGCGCGCGGCGAGCGTCGCCGTGGCGCGCTCAAGCGCCTTGCCGGTCAGTTCCGGCGTCTCGCGTGCGACCTCGCGCATCTCGTCAATATTGCCGTTGCAGTGCAGAACCATGTCGCAACCGGCGGTGACGATGGCGCGGGTCCGCTCGGCAATCGATCCGGCCAGCGCATTCATCGACACGTCATCACTCATCAACAAACCCTGGAACCCGATCAGGCCGCGAATCACCTGTTTGATGATTGTCGCAGAAGTCGTGGCCGGATGGACGGGGTCGAGCGCGCTAAACACAACATGTGCAGTCATGGCCATCGGCAGATCGGCAAGCGGCTGGAACGCGGCAAAATCGGTCCGTTCCAGCTCGGCCCTGGCGGTATCAACCGTCGGAAGCCGGAAATGGCTGTCCGCCGTGGCCCGGCCGTGGCCGGGAATATGCTTGAGAACCGGCAGGACCCCGCCCTGTTCCAGTCCGTCCGTGACTGCCCGGGCGATCGCCGCGACCTTGCCGGGTTCAGTTCCATAGGCCCGGTTGCCAATCACCGCATCTGCCCCGGCCACGGGAACGTCGGCCAAAGGCAGGCAGTCGACCGTAATTCCAAGGTCGATCAGGTCGGCCGCAATCAGCCGTGAGCTGAGCCGGGCAGCCGCAAGCCCGAGCTTCGGATCGATGTCATAGAGCGCTCCAAAGCTCGCGCCCGGCGGATAGGCCGGCCAATGCGGCGGGCCGAGCCGCTGCACCCGCCCGCCTTCCTGGTCGATCAGGACAGGAGCATCGGTGACGCCGACTGCGAACCGGAGTTCCCCAACAAGAGCCGCCACTTGGGCAGGACTCTCGATGTTACGCTTGAACAAGATGAAGCCCCATGGCCGCTCGGCGCGAATGAATTCGCGTTCGGCGTCGTTGAGGATCAGCCCGGATATGCCCGTGATGAATGCGCGGTTCGTCATTCGGCCGATTAGGCCGTATGCAGCTCACGGGTCAAGGAAACGGCCTTTAATTTCTTTGGATGAGGCACTGCGGCCCACCCGCCGACATCAGGCTCTTGCACACTTGGCTCGCCTCTTCCGACGATGCGAACGGGCCCGCGAAGGCGCGGTAGTAAACGCCCTTTTCGCCGAGATCGACGCGTTTCACCACCAAGGGCTGCGAACCGAGCACGCTGCGATACTTGCCCTGCAGCGTCCGGTACGACGCCTGCGCGTCCGCCTCGTTCTTCTGCGAAGACACCTGGACCAGATATCCGCCACCACCGACCGGAGCCGCCGAGGTCGAGGCCACCCGGGTCGGAGGCGCGGCCGGAGCCGCTTCAGCCTGGCCGGGAACCAGCGACATTGGCGAGTTGACGCTCGCATTGGCCGCAGCCGGGTTGCCGCGCGACACTGGAGGCTTCGCCGCCGCCGGAGGTTTCGCCGGCACAGTCGCGGTGGCCTGCGTGCCATCGGGCGTATCGCCCTTGACCGAGAGGGTGCGGACCTTGCGCGGCTCGTTGTTCGGCAACGTGCCGTTGGCGGTGACCGGCGCCGGCGCCGGCTGCGCCGTCTGCACGCTGGCGGGCGCCGGCGGATTCGCATTGGCGTTCAGCGGCGGAAATACCACGCGCGGTCCGGCGGTCTTCGAATTGACGTCGACCGGCGTCTCTTCGCGCGACACGATCTTCTCGGTGCCGTCGCCCGTCGCCATCCGGTCCGGCGTCTTGGCCGGCGCGTCGGCCTGGGCCGGGATCACCTTGGTCGGCGTGTTGTCGGCCTTGATGATCGGCGGCTCACCGCTGCGGGGCGAACCGACATAGGTCCGGTAGGCATACGCGCCACCGACGCCGAACACGCCAAGCGCCAGCACCGCGGCGACCGTTATCAGGCCGCTGCGCCGCCGACGGGGCTCGGGTTCTTCCTCGTAGGCGTCGTCAAAGGCGTACGGATCGTCCGGATAGGCGGGATCGCGCTGTAAGTCCTGATCGCCGGCTTCCAGCTGGCCATAGAGCGCGTCGTCATAGCGCGACGAATCCTGATTCTGACCGCCACCCTGATAGGGCGGCTCCTCGTCAAACGCCTCCGGCTGTCGAGGGGCCTCGACCGGACGATATTGCGCCACAGGCGCAGGCGCGGGCTGCGCTTGCTGCGCCGCATAGCGGTGCAACGGATGCACCGGCTTCGGCTGGTAGTCGTGCTCGGGCTCTTCGTCTTCGGTGTTCTGCACGGGAGGCGGAGCGACGGCCTCTTTCCGCGCGCGCTGCATCCAGGGCGGCGGGCCCGCGGGCGGCGCATCCTCGTCCGCGGCCTGCGGCTCGTATTGTTGCGGCCGCGCGTTGGCGCGCGACTGCAGCGGACGCGGCGGCGGCTTGTTGGCGGAGCCGAAGGGATCCGTCTGGCCGATCAGCCGTGCCAGTTCGGCAAGCGGATCGCTGTCGGCCTTGGAAGCCGTGTCGGCGGGAAAATGTCGGTCCTGATATCGATCAGCCATTGTGATGATGCATCCCCTTCGGGACAGCGCCAAGATCGCCGGCACAGCCGGTCCGTACGAGTTGGCCTCTGCCAGATGCCCTCACAAATCCCCACTCGTGAGGGCCTAATGCCCCTGCCTACCGCATCTCGGTCGGAGCGTGGACGCCTAGAACAGCTAAGCCCGATGCCAGAACCGAGACGACGCCCTGAACCATTGCCAGTCGCGCCCTCGTGATCTCTGCATCATTATTGATAATGAAGCGTAAATAGGGCAAATCGCGCCCCTTGGTCCACAGCGCATGAAATTCACTGGCCAAATCATAGAGATAAAAAGCGATTCGGTGTGGCTCATGTGCCACCGCCGCAGCCTCGATCATCCGCGGATAAAGCGCAAGCCGCTTGAGCAGATCGAGCTCGGCCGGGTCGGTCAGCCGCTCGACCGTAGCATTACGGAGATAGGCCAGCCGGGCCTCATCGGTCTCGGGCAGATCGGGAACCGCTTCCTCCCGCGCGTTGCGGAAGATCGAATGGCCGCGGGCGTGGCCATACTGGACGTAGAAGACCGCGTTGTCCTTTGACTGCTCGATCACCTTGGCGAGGTCGAAATCGAGCACCGCGTCGTTCTTGCGGAACAGCATCATGAATCGGACAGCGTCGGAGCCGACTTCGTCGACGACCTCGCGCAGCGTGACGAACTCGCCCGACCGCTTCGACATCTTCACCGGCTCGCCGTCGCGCAGCAGCTTCACGAGCTGCACGATCTTGACGTCGAGCACAGCCTTGCCCGCAGTCACCGCCTTCACGGCGGCCTGCATCCGCTTGATGTAGCCGCCATGGTCGGCACCGAACACGTCGATCAGATTGGTGAACCCACGCTCGAACTTGTAGCGGTGGTTGGCAATGTCGGATGCGAAGTAGGTGTAGGAGCCGTCCGACTTGATCAGTGGACGATCGACGTCATCGCCATAGGCGGTGGCGCGGAACAGCGATTGCTCGCGATCTTCGTAATCCTCGACCGGCTTGCCCTTCGGCGGCGGCAAACGGCCCTCGTAGATGTCGCCCTTGGCACGCAGGAAATCGATGGTCTCGGCGACCTTGTTGTTGCCGGACGTGATCAGCGAGCGCTCGGAGAAGAACACATCGTGATGGATATTGAGCGCGGCGAGATCGCCCTTGATCATCTCCATCATCATGGCGATCGCCTTGTCGCGCACGATCGGCAGCCACGCGGCTTCTTCCATGTCGAGCAGCTTCTCGCCATATTCCCTGGCGAGCGCCTCGCCGACCGGCACGAGGTAGTCGCCGGGATAGAGCCCTTCCGGGATCGCGCCGATGTCCTGGCCCAGCGCCTCGCGGTAGCGCAGGAACGCCGAACGCGCGAGCACGTCGACCTGGGCGCCGGCGTCGTTGATGTAATATTCGCGGCAGACGTCGAAGCCCGCGAATTGCAGCAGGCTGCACAGCGCGTCGCCGAACACGGCGCCGCGGCAATGGCCCACATGCATCGGCCCGGTCGGGTTGGCCGAGACGTATTCGACATTGACCTTCTCGGCCTTGCCGATGTCGCTGCACCCGTAAGCCGAGCCGGCGGCCAGCACGGCGCGTAGCGCGTCCGCCCAGACCTGCGGCTTCAAGGTCAGATTGATGAAGCCGGGCCCGGCGACATCGACCGATGCCACCAGCGCATCGGCGCGCAGCCGCTCGGCGATCTTGTCGGCGAGCTCGCGCGGCTTGGCCTTGGCGTCCTTGGCGAGTACCATCGCGGCATTGGTCGCCATGTCGCCATGGCTGGCGTCGCGCGGCGGCTCCACCACGACGCGGGAGAGGTCGATGCCGGCAGGCCAGTTGTCTTCGGCTGCAACAGCGGCACAGATCGCGTGCACGCGTGTCAGCATATCGGCAAAAAGGTGTGGTGAAGCAGTGGTGTCGGCCATGGCAGGGCGCTAACGCAAATCCGGGGTCGAGTCAAAAAGCCTTTGGTGCTCGATCAGGGCGAAACGGTCGGTCATCCCGGCAATGAAATTGCCGATGCGCCTGTTCCGAGCGCTCCCGGTCTCTTGCACGCTGCCCTCGATCCATTCCGCCGGCAGGTCTTCAGGCGATTGCTGGTAGCGCTCGAACAGATTGCGGACCACCTCCTCCGCCTCCCCCATCACCAGCATCACCCGCTTGTGGCGGTACATCCGCCGGAACAGGAACGCCTTGATCGCCGCCTCCTGCTCCGCCACCTCGGACGGAAACGCAATCAGCGGCGCATTGTGGTGGCGCACGTCGTGGGCCGATTGCGGCTGCGCGGCCGCCAGACGCCGGCCCGCTTCGTTGAAGACCGCGCTGATGAAGTGTGAAATCAGCTCACGCACCAGTTCGGCGCCGCGCCGGACCTCGTCGAGCCCGGGATAGTGGCGGTCGATCTCGGCGATGATCTCAGCGGTCAGCGGCATCTCCTTGAGGTCGTCGACCGCGAACAGACCGGCACGCAGGCCGTCATCGATATCGTGCGCATCATAGGCGATGTCGTCGGCGAAGGCCGCGATCTGCGCCTCGAGCGAGGCATAGCTCCAGAGCTCGAGGTCGTAGCTCTTGTTGTAGTCGGCAATTCCGATCGGGACTCCACTCTCCAGGTAGCGGCCGGCGGGCGCGCCACCGCGCTCGGTCAGGGGGCCGTTGTGCTTGACGATCCCCTCGAGCGATTCCCAGGTCAGGTTCAGCCCGCCGAATTCGGGGTAGCGATGCTCCAGCGAGGTGACGACCCGCAGCGCCTGCGCATTGTGGTCGAAGCCGCCGTCATCCCTGAGGCATTCGTCGAGCGCCCGCTCGCCGGCATGCCCGAACGGCGGATGGCCGAGGTCATGCGCCAGCGCCAGCGTCTCGGTCAGGTCCTCGTCGACTCCGAGCTGGCGGGCCAGCGCCCGGGCGATCTGCGCCACCTCCAGCGAGTGGGTCAGCCGGGTGCGGTAGTGATCGCCTTCGTGGAAGACGAAGACCTGGGTCTTGTGCTTGAGGCGGCGGAACGCGGTGGAATGGATCACCCGGTCGCAGTCGCGCCGGAACGGGCTGCGGGTCCGGCTCGGCGGCTCCGCGACCAGCCGGCCGCGGCTGCGATCGGGGTCGCAGGCATAAGGCGCGCGGGGGGCAGCCATTCCGACCGACACTGTATTTTAGTCCTTATCCATTTGATTCCATGGTCCGACGCACTTAACTATGACTGACGCGGCTGACCAAATGAATTGGGGATGACGCCAAGCCTGATCCGGATCAGATCATGCCCAAATAGGGTTTCGGAGACCGACATGACTGCTGCCATCACCGTCAGCGAACGGGCCGCCCGCCGTATCGGGCAGATCCTCAGCAAGGAAGGCGAAGGCGCCAAGCTGCGCATTTCGGTCGAGGGCGGCGGCTGCTCCGGTTTCCAGTACAAGTTCGACGTCGAGCGCACCCAGGCCGATGACGACCTCGTGATCGAGCGCGACAGCGCGGTGGTGCTGATCGATCCCGCCTCGGTCCCGTTCCTCGCCGGCTCGGAAGTCGACTTCGTCGACGACCTGATCGGCGCCTCCTTCCGCGTCGTCAATCCGAACGCCACCGCCTCCTGCGGCTGCGGCACCAGCTTCTCGATCTAACGCCTCGCGATCCCGAGCGGTTGCCCCCGGTGAGCCGGTTTCCGGCTCCCGCCAAACGCTCGGCTATTCCGCCGCGACCACCTGCGGCCGCTCGACGTCGCTACCCGCCTCCGCCTGCGGATCGAGCTTGCGGCGCAGCCTGCGGTCGATGCGGTCGAGATAGATGTAGATGACGGGCGTGATGAACAGCGTCAGCAGCTGCGAGACGCAGAGGCCGCCGACCACGGCGACGCCGAGCGGCTGACGCAGTTCGGCGCCGGCACCCGCGCCAAGCGCGATCGGCAGCGTGCCGAAGATCGCCGCGAACGTCGTCATCATGATCGGGCGGAAGCGCAACAGCGCAGCCTCGCGGATCGCGTGCTCGGCGCTAAGGCCGACGCGGCGTCGCTCCAGCGCGAAGTCGACCATCATGATCGCGTTCTTCTTGACGATGCCGACCAGCATCACGATGCCGATCATCGCGATGACCGACAGCTCCATGCCGAACATCATCAGCGTCAGGATCGCCCCGATACCGGCCGAAGGCAGGCCGGAAATGATCGTGATCGGGTGGATGAAGCTCTCATAAAGAATGCCGAGGATCACGAAGGCCGCGAACACCGCGGCGAGGATCAGCACGCCCTGCCCGCGCAGCGAATCCTGGAACACCTGTGCGGTGCCGGAGAAGCCTGTTGCGATCGTCGGCGGCAGGTTCGCGTTCTGCTCGAGCTCGGTGATCTTGTCGACCGCGTAGCCGAGCGAATAGCCCGGCGCGAGGTTGAACGAGATCGTCACCGCCGGCTGCTGGCCCTGGTGGTTGATCTGCAGCGGTCCGACCGTCGGCACCAGCCGCGCCACCGCATCCAGCGGGATGGTCTGGCCGTTCGCGGTCTTCATGTAGAGCTTCGACAGATCGGACGGATCGACGCGGAACTGCGGCTGTACCTCCAGGATGATCTGGTAGTCGTTCGACGGCATGTAGATGGTGCCGACCTGCCGCGCGCCATAGGCGTTGTAGAGCTGGTTGCGAACCTGGTCGACGGTGACGCCGTAGACCGCCGCCTTCTCGCGGTCGATGTCGACCGCCATCTGCGGGTTCTTGATGTAGAGGTCGGTGGTAACGTCGAGCAGGCCCGGAATCTTCTCGATCTTGTCGCGCATCTCGGGCGCCAGCCGGTACAGCGACTCGGTATCGCCGCTCTGCATCACATACTGATACTGGCTCTTGGAGATGCGTCCGCCGATGTTGAGGTTCTGGATGCTCTGGAAGAACGCCTGCATGCCGGGGATCTCGCGCGCCTTCTGGCGGAGCCGGCCGACCACGACAGTGGCGTTGTCGCGCATCTTCTGCGGTTTCAGTGCGATGAACAGCCGGCCGTAATTCGCGGTCGGATTGGGGCCGCCGGAGCCGACCGTGGAATTGATGTACTCGATCGCCGGATCGGTCCGCAGTACCTCCACCAGCGCCTGCTGGCGCACCTTCATCGCCTCGAACGAGGTGTCGGTCGCCGCCTCCGTCACGCCGATCAGGAAGCCGGTGTCCTCCTGCGGGAAGAAGCCTTTCGGCACGATCATGTAGAGATAGATGGTGCCGCCGAGCGTCGCGAACGTCACCAGCAGCATCAGCGCCTTCTTGGCCAGCACCCAGTCGAGTGCCCATTCATAGGCGCGCAGCCAGGCCTCGAACATCGCCTCGAATGCCCGCAGCACGACGTTCGGCCGCTTGCTCGCGTCATGCGCGCGCAGCACGCGTGCGCACAGCATCGGCGTCAGGGTCAGCGACACGAAGCCGGAGACGATGATCGCAACCGAGATCGTCACCGCGAATTCGCGGAATACGCGGCCGACGATGCCGCCCATCAGCAGCACCGGGATGAACACGGCGATCAGCGAGAAGGTGATCGAGATGATCGTGAAGCCGATCTCCCGGGCGCCCTTCAGTGCCGCCTCGAACGGCTTCATGCCGTGCTCGATGTGGCGGACGATGTTCTCCAGCATGACGATGGCGTCGTCGACCACGAAGCCGACTGAGAGCGTCAGCGCCAGCAGCGTCATGTTGTTGATGGAGTAGTCCAGCGCGTACATCGCCGCGCAGGTGCCGAACAGCGAGATCGGCACCGCGAGCGCCGGAATGAAGGTCGCGGATGCCGAGCGCAAGAACAGGAAGATCACGAGGATGACGAGGCCGATCGCGATCAGCAGGGTCTCCTCGACGTCGCTGACCGCCTGGCGGATCGAGACCGAACGGTCCATCATGACCTGCATGGTCACCGAGGGCGGAATGGCGGCCCGCAGCGACGGCAGCTTGGCCAGCACCGCATCGACCACGGCCACGGTGTTGGCGTCGGGCTGCTTCTGGATCGCGAGCACGATCGCCCGCTCGCCGTTCATCCAGGTCGCGATCTTGTCGTTCTCGACGCTGTCATAGACCTTGGCGATCTCGTCGAGCCGGACCGGCGAGCCGTTGCGCCAGGCGACATAGATCTGGCGGTAGTCGGCCGCCTTGTCCATCTGGCCGGAGGCCTGCAGCGCGACGTCCTGCTTGGGGCCGTTCAAGGTACCGACCGGGGTTGAGGAATTGGCACGCGACACCGCGGCGCGGATATCCTCCATCGAGACGCCGCGCGCGGCCGCGGCCTCCGGATCGGCCTGGACGCGGATGGCAAATTTCTGCGCGCCGTAGATCAGCACCTGGGCGACGCCCGGCAGCTGCGATAGCGCCTGCCCGATGGTGATATCGCCGTATTCGTTGACGCTCGACAGCGGCAGCGTCGCCGACCCCAAGGAGACGAACAGCACCGGGAAGTCCGCCGGGTTCACCTTCCGGAAGCTCGGCGGGATCGTCATCTCGATCGGCAGCCGGCGCTGCGCGATCGTCAACGCGGTCTGCACGTCGAGCGCGGCAGCATCGATGTTGCGGTTGAGGTCGAACTGGATGGTAATGACGCTCGTGCCCTGCGAGGAGTTTGAGGACATCGAGGAGATGCCGGCAATGGTCGAGAGCTGGCGCTCGATGATGCCGGCGACCGAGGCCGCCATGGTGTCGGCGCTGGCGCCGGGCAAGGTCGCGGTCACCGCAATGGTCGGGAAGTCCACCTTAGGCAGCGCCGAGACCGGCAGCAGGCGGAAGCCGAAGACGCCGAATGCGATGATCGACGCCGTGATCAGCGTCGTCATGACCGGGCGGCGGATGCAAAGCTCGGAGAGCGTCATCGGTCAGGCTCCGGCCTTGCGCGCCCGCAGCTCGACCCGCGATCCCTCGGACAGCAGCAGCTGGCCGTCGATGACGACGCTTTCATCGCCCGCCAATCCGTCCGCGATCACCGAGCTGCCCTGGAAGGTGCGATCGACCTTGACCGGCCGGACCTTGGCGACGCCGTCCTTGACGACGAAGACGAAATTACCGTTCTGGCTGCGCTGCACCGCGACCGTCGGCACCACGACCGCGTCTTCGCTGCGAATGATCAGCTTGGTCTGCACGATGGTGCCGGGCCACAGCGTCTCGCTCTCGTTGCTCATGATGCCGCGCACGGTCACCATGCCGGTGGTCGCGTCGACGGCGTTCTCGACCATCGCGACCTTGCCGCGCTCGGAACGCTGGTGGCCGGGAATGGTCGCGATCACCTTGGAATCGCCTTTCCCGATGGCGTCGCGCAGATCGACCAGCACCCGCTGCGGAATCGCGAAGGTGACATAGACCGGCGCCATCTGGTTGATGACCGCGAGCGGCTGGGTGTCGGCGGGGCGGACGAAGTTGCCGACCTTGACATTGGCGGCGCCGATCCGCCCCGCGAATGGTGCGCGGATGACGGTGTAGCTCTTCTGGACGCGGAGGTTTTCCAGCGCGAACCGGTCGGCCTTGATGGTCCCGATCAGAACGTCGGACTGGGTCTTGGCGTTGTCGAGGTTGACCTGGGTGGTCGCGCCCTTGCCGACCAGTTCGGTGTAGCGGCGGAGGTCGCGCTGCGCGCCCTCGAGCTGGGCCTGGTCGCGGGCCAGGACGCCCTCGGCCTGCTCGATCTGGGCGTCGATCTGCCGCGCGTCGAGGGTGAACAGCAGGTCGCCCTCATTGACCCTGGCGCCGTCCTCGAAATGTACCGAGACGATGGTGGTCTCCAGCCGCGACTTCAGCGCCACGCTGGAGATCGGCGTGACCTGTCCAATGGCATCGACATCGACCGGAACCGATTTGCGTTCAGCCTTGGCGAGATCCACGGACACCACGCGCGGCCGCGCCGTCCCTTGCGCGGTGGCGGCACCGCCGCCCATCCATGAAGTGCGGGTCATGTAAGCCGCCCCGGCCGCAATGCCCAGAACAGCGACAGTCAGAACCAAATTGCGTTTTTTCATAAGTTTTGCACGTGCGCCACCGGCTTCCCTTGAAGGCCGGTGCGCGTCGTCACTCCCCCGTCGGCAATTGTTGCGCCTTGTTTCCGGAGAGGGTTAGCACAGGCGGACCGCCCATGGTATGCCACCTAAGTGAAATAGTGCGGCTTCAATCCGGTCATTTGCATGCGCATCGCTACGTGGAACGTCAACTCGGTCCGGCAACGGATCGAACTTCTGGTCAGCTGGCTGAAGGAGTGTTCCCCCGACATCGTCTGCCTGCAGGAGATCAAATGCGTCGACGACGCGTTCCCGCGGCTCGAGGTCGAGGCGCTCGGCTACAATGTCGTCACCCACGGCCAGAAGACCTTCAACGGCGTCGCGCTGCTCTCCAAGTTGCCGTTCGACGAAACCAAATCGGGCCTCGCCGGCGACGACGAGGACGCCCATGCCCGCTTCCTCGAAGGCGTGGTCACGCTGAAACAGGGCGTGATCCGGGTCGCGTGCCTTTATCTGCCCAATGGCAACCCCGCGAATACCGACAAATATCCGTACAAGCTCAAGTGGATGTCGCGGCTTCTTGAGTATGCGAAGGAGCGGCTGAAGGCAGAGGAGCCATTAATTCTGGCCGGCGACTTCAACGTCATTCCGGCGGCCCGCGACGTCTACAATCCCGCCGCATGGGCCGATGACGCCCTGTTTCGCCCCGCCACCCGCGAGGCCTTCCAGTCGCTGCTCGGCCTCGGCCTGACCGACGCGCTCCGCGCCGTCAATGACGAGCCCGGCCAGTACACCTTCTGGGACTACCAGGCCGGCGCCTGGCAGAAGAACTGGGGCCTGCGCATCGACCACCTCTTGATGTCGCCGCAGGCGAGCGACCGGCTAATCGACGTCGGCATCGACAGCTATGTCCGCGCCTGGGAGAAGCCGTCCGACCACGTCCCGGTCTGGGCCGATCTCGATTTCGAGACCGCCTGACTCGCACCGGCCGGCCGGGAGATCAATCCCGGCGGCCCTGCACCCAGTGCTCGAGCATCTGCAGCGCCATCGCGCGATCGTCCTCGGACGCCTTGGCGATCGCCCGGTTGTAGCTTTCCTTGATCCAGGCCTCATCCGGCGTCGCACTGTCGCGCGCGAGCGTCAGCCACATCAGGCCGCGTGCCCGCTGCGGCGGCAGCCGGTCGCCGTTGAACAGCATCTGGCCGAGCAGCGCCTGCGCCTGATGCTGGCCCTTCTGGGCGGCGAGCCCGAGCCAGCGCGCGCCGTAGCGGAAGTCGTCCCGCGAGGCGTCCGGCGTCTTCAGGTACAGCCGGGCAAGGTCGTACTGGGCGTCGGCATTGCCGAAATAGGATGCGGCATAGGAGAACATCTCCCGCGCCCGCTCGGTGTCCGCCTTCACCTTGGAATTGGGAATGCCGCTCAGATAATAGCGGCCGAGCGCCACGAAGGCGTTGGCCACGATCGAGGCCTGCGGCGCCGACGGCGAATCCTCGGCATGCGCATTGGCGATCCGGCTGAAATACTCAAAGGCACGCATGTCGTCCTGGATGACGCCGTCGCCCTCTGCGTACATCTTGCCGAGCTTCCACTGCGCCACGGGGTGACCGCCCTCGGCCTGATACTGCAGCGTGCTGAACGACGAGGTCGGCGAGGTCGCCGCAGGCGCCACCGGGGTCGCGGCTCGTTTCAGCGCGCCGGCTGTCCCCGGCTGCGGGGAAACCACAGGAAGAACCGTATCTTGTGGGTTGACCGGAGCGCCGTCGAATCCGAATCCGGGGCCCGCCACCGGAATGGCCCCTAACGCAAACGCCAATATCGTACGCCTAAACGTCCGCATAACACTGTTTCTCGTACGCGCCACCCGGATGGGTGACTGCGCCATCCACCGCCGGCCCCACTTGCTCGGCGTACTTCCACAGCGCACCAGATGTATGGTTCGTCGCGCGAGGGGCCCATTTGGTCTTACGATTTGCGAGTTCGGCGTCGCTCAAATTTACGTTAAGGGTGCCGGCGACCGCATCGATCTCGATGATGTCGCCGTCTTGCAACAACCCGATCGGCCCGCCGACGGCCGCTTCGGGTCCAATATGTCCGATGCAGAAGCCACGGGTGGCGCCGGAGAACCGGCCATCGGTGATCAGGGCAATCTTGCCGCCCATCCCCTGCCCGGTCAGTGCCGCCGTGGTCGCCAGCATCTCCCGCATGCCGGGACCGCCCTTGGGCCCCTCGTAGCGGATCACGATCACCTCGCCTTCCCTATAGGTGCGCTTCTGCACCGCCTCGAAGGCGTCTTCCTCGCGGTCGAAGCACCGGGCCGGACCGGTAAACCTCAGGTTGGACATTCCCGCGACCTTCACGATCGCACCCTCCGGAGCGAGATTACCCTTCAGCCCGACAACGCCACCCGTCACGGTGATCGGATTGTCGGCCGGCCGCACCACGTCCTGGTGCGGATTCCATTTCACGCTTTTGAGGTTTTCGGCGATCGTTCGGCCAGTGACGGTCAGGCAATTCCCGTGCAGGTGGCCATTGTCGAGCAGCGTCTTCATCAGCAGCGGAATGCCGCCTACTTCAAACATGTCTTTGGCAACATAACGGCCGCCCGGCTTCAAATCCGCGACGTAAGGAGTCTTTTTGAAGATTTCGGCGACGTCGAACAAATTGAATTTAATGCCGCACTCATGGGCGATCGCCGGCAGGTGCAGCGCAGCATTGGTCGAACCACCTGAGGCTGCAACCACGGCCGCAGCATTTTCAAGGGCTTCGCGGGTGACGATGTCGCGGGGCCGGATGTTTTTCTCGATCAGCTCCATCACCTTCTCGCCGGCGGCGGCGCAGAAGGAGTCGCGGATCTCGTAAGGCGCCGGGGCCCCGGCGGAATACGGGAGCGCGAGGCCGATCGCCTCGGAGACGGTCGCCATCGTGTTGGCGGTGAACTGGGCGCCGCAGGCGCCGGCCGACGGGCAGGCCACCCGCTCGATCTCGTCGAGGTCCTCGTCCGACATGGCGCCGACCGAGTGCTTGCCAACCGCCTCGAACATGTCCTGCACGGTGACCGGTTGGCCGCGGAAGTTGCCGGGCAGGATCGAGCCGCCATAGATGAAGATCGACGGCACGTTGAGGCGGACCATCGCCATCATCATGCCCGGCAGCGACTTGTCGCAGCCGGCGAGCCCGACCAGCGCGTCATAGGAGTGGCCACGGACCGTCAGCTCGACCGAATCGGCGATGCATTCGCGCGACGGCAGCGACGAGCGCATGCCGTCATGGCCCATCGCGATGCCGTCGGTGACGGTGATGGTGCAGAACTCCCGCGGCGTGCCGCCGGCCGAAGCCACGCCCTTCTTCACCGCCTGCGCCTGGCGCATCAGCGAAATGTTGCAGGGAGCAGCTTCATTCCAACATGAAGCAACGCCGACAAAGGGTTGATGAATCTGGGCTGTCGTCAGCCCCATAGCGTAGAGATAGGAACGGTGCGGAGCACGCTCGGGCCCTTCCGTCACGTGACGGCTGGGCAGCCTGCCCTTGATGTTCGTTTTGGCGTCCATCGCGACCCTGTTCCCGGCGCTCTTTCCTCCAACAACGCCGGAACCCGGAAAATGTCCCGTCGTCGGAGCGCTGGCTATTCAGCTACGTGAATATCCTTTCATGTCGGGGTGTGGCTAAAAAGCGGCGCGACTACGGACCGGGTACTTTTAAGGTTAAATGTTCAGGCACCGTTGCAACATCGCAACAATCGTGGCCGCCGCGCAACCATGTATTATCAGTCCTTATAGGAACCTGACGCCGGCCTGACCATATGACCGATCGATTGCCGCCTTGCGATGGAGCTCGCTTGAGTTGCGGGACACCGTGCGTGAGCCATCCGGGCTCTGCTCACGCAAGCGCATTGCTGCATAGGCAGCTCGTGCGATCGGTCGAGCGCAGCGATACCCCATCAATAAAACCCGAGATGCGACGGGTATCGTCGCAAGGCGAGGACTTCCAGCAGCAACGGCGAAGCCTTTGCGTGGGATGACGGTCACATAGCAAGCGCTACACCCAAGGCCACTCCGTCCATCCTGCAACTTACCCGGCGGCCAGCTTCGGTGGCGACGGAGGTGACCAGCACTCCGTGCGATTCCGGCCGTGCTCCTTGGCCTGGTAGAGCGCCGCATCGGCGGCCTTCATCAGGGCATCTATCCCGGGCATGCTTGTGAGGGCCTCGGCAACGCCGATGCTCACTGTCAGTGGCATCGGTCGATCATCGGCCCTCAACGACAACGCTTCCGCCCTCTTGCGAATGCGCTCGGCGACGGTTCGGGCGCGCGACAATGTAGTCTCCGGCAGCAGGACCGCGAACTCCTCGCCTCCGACGCGGCCGACGACGTCGGACTTGCGCTTGCCCCGAATGCATATCTCGGCAACAGCCTTGATGGCCTCGTCACCGGCCGCATGACCGAAGCGATCATTGATGCTCTTGAAGTGATCGATGTCGACCATCAGCACGGATACGGAACGATAGTAGCGCTGGAACCGGCTCCACTCCGCATCCAGCGTCGTCAGGAAGTGCCTGCGGTTGAACAATCCGGTGAGCGGATCGGTGGTCGCAAGCACCTCCAGCTGCCGTGCGTTGCGTACGAGATCGGTCACGTCGACGAAGGTCAGCATGCGACCGCCGTTTGCCATCGTCGAGCAATGGATCCTGATATGACGGCCGTCCGGCGTCTGCACGTCGCGCTTGTGATCGCCTGCCTTGATCTCCGCAATCCGCTTCGCGGGAAAGGCCCTGATTTGCTCCGGTGTCGCGCCCGCCGGAACGGCGCGGCGGTTGCGCGTGAGCAGCGTGATGTATGCCGGATGCCGCGCGATCTCCTCCTCGCTCACCTCCCAGAAGTCGCGCATTCGCCGATTGAGGAAGATCGCATTGAGATCGCGGTCGAGCAGGACGACGCCGTCCTCCACGTTCTCGAGCGCACCGGTCAGCACCTTCAGCTGGTCCGATGCCCGCACGATGTCGGTCACGGGCGTGTAGCTCACCATCCGGCCGCCGTCGGGCAGCGGCGTGCACTGGCATCGAACCACATCACCATTGCTGCGCCTGAGATCGATCGGGTTTGGGTCCCCGACGCTCACGAGGCGGACGCGCTCGGCAAGGTAGGCATGAAGCTGCTCAGCCGGCAGCTCATAGGCCATGGTCTTGCAGCCGTGATGCATCAGATCGGTGAAGGTGGGGTTGCGGTCGGCCACCGCGTCCGAAAGCGCCCACATGCTCCGAAACGCACGATTGATGAACAGGGCTTTCAGCTCCGAGTCCAAAAGAAGGATGCCGACCGGGATCTGATCGAGCGCCGCGCGCAGCGCCAGCATGTGCCCGCGCAGAATATCGCCGCTGCGCCGCTCCGGAGTGGCGGCCGGTGCAGGAGCGGCGGGCGCGGGCGCCGCAGCGTTGGCCTGCGGCGCTTCAAAAGCCAGGCCGAGCTGGCGGTCCGATTGCCACAGCCGTCTGCATGGCTTCACCTGATTGCTGCCGACGAGCAACAGTTGAATGCGATCGGGAATGCCAACGACACTTTCGAGTTCCACGGTGGCGCCCATCTCCGTGAGCTGGCGGACCGTGCAGTCGAAGGCAGACCGGCCGAAGTTGAAGACGATCTTTCCGGCCAGAAACGTTCGGCCGCGGGAAGCTGACACCTGTCCGTACATGGCGAGAATCCACCTGGAGCAATTGCGAGCCCCCTCACCTCAGCACGTTTGAGTCACCAAGCCATGAACGCTTTCGGGAAGGTTTAATCGGGAGCCGGGCCGAAGACGCCGGCTGTGTGCGCCGCAAAACGGGTCCCGACCGACATGGCAAACGTAGTCGTGGCCAATAAACGCAAGACTCAGGGCGACTTGATCTCCTGAGAGGGCTGCATATGGAATGCTTGGGACCCACGCTCCGATCCGAACACCCCTACCTGCGAAAAGCTTCGGTTCGCTCCAACCATCCTACCGCTCATGCGCTTCCGCCTTCGCTGTTCGAGCTACGGCGGACAAGTGGCTCCCATCAATCGGTCAAGGTCACTGCCGGGAAGAATTTAGTTCTACTCTATAATTATGCTGCGCTAGACGCAGTCCGAGTAGTAGCGTCGCAATTCCCTCAGTACGCAACTCCCTCAGTAACAGTCAGGGAAACGCCCGCCATGTCTGCTCTTCAAGCAAAGCTGGAACGATTTGAGATTCTCGCCGACGAATGCGAGCTGATCGCTAGCAGGACGGTGGATGGGAGCAACCGCGAGCTATACCAGCGGCTGGGCGGGCACTATCGCGAGCTGGCGACCGATATGAGGGCTGTGATCGCGACCATCAATACTCCGGCGGCGTAAGAAAAAGGGCCGCTCGAAACAACAAGCGGCCCAAGTCTAGGGAGGAAACGCCCTCAAGGAGGGCGGCGATAGCGCAAGGCGCTGTCGCACGATACGCATTTGGGTTGAGAGTCCAGCTTCGGGAGCCCAGACTGCGCAAGCCAGCGGCGCGACTATGTGCCTTGAATCCGCGCTTCGCAGCGCATAACTCCGAGCGCGACCGCCGAAGATTGAGGCGGTTGCAATTCCCGATACCCATCAATGCCGCCCGGGCCGCAATGGGTTTCGCTTCCGCCTTCGCTCCTCGAGCAACGGCGGGCAATACGTTCCATCCATCCCACAATTTACGATTTGCCGAGGCGCTTCCGTTTCGCGTTGAGCGCGGACGCAACACGGCTCGCCGGCGGGCGGCCGAGCAATCCAGCGACCTCGTTCGTCGTGGCCAGCAGCCTGTCCATGTCGATCCCGGTCTTCACGCCCATGCCTTCGAGCATGTAGACGACGTCCTCCGTCGCCACATTGCCCGTGGCGCCGGGGGCGTAGGGGCAGCCGCCAAGACCGCCGGCAGCGGCATCGATCACGCGAACCCCCTCTTCCATGCCGGCATAGAGATTGGCGAGCGCCTGGCCATAGGTGTCGTGGAAGTGCATCGCGAGGTTACCGACCGGCAACTCAGAAGTGACTGCACGCAGCATCTCCTTGGCCTTCAGCGGCGTGCCGACGCCGATGGTGTCGCCGAGCGAGATCTCGTAACAGCCGAGATCCCACAGCGTCACCGCAAGGTCGGCGACCGCCTTCGGCTTGATCTCGCCGTCGAACGGACAACCCAGCACGCAGGAGATATAGCCGCGCACCTTGACGCCGTCGGCCTTGGCGCGGGCCAGCACCGGCCTGAAGCGCTCGATCGATTCCGCGACCGAGCAATTGATGTTGGCGCGGGAGAAGCCTTCGGAGGCCGCCGCGAACACCGAGACCACCTGGGCGCCCGCCGCGCGCGCGGCGTCATAACCCTTTTCGTTCGGCACCAGCACATGGAATTCGGCGCCCTTGACCTTGTCCTTGATGTGGCTGACGCCGCGCAGCACCTGATCGGAGCTTGCCATCTGCGGGATCGCCTTCGGGGAGACGAAGGCGCCGACCTCGACGGTATTGAGCCCGGCTGCCACCAGCGCCTCGACGAAGGCGATGCGCGCCTCGACGCTGACCGGCGTCTTTTCGTTCTGCAGGCCGTCGCGCGGCCCCATCTCGATGATCTTGATCTGATCGCTCATGACGCGGCCGCAGGTTCGACTTCGGCAAGCTCGACGCCCTCGCCGACAATGTCGCCGACCTTGCATTTGAGCTTCTTCAGCACCCCGGCATAGGGCGCGCGCAGGGTCTGCTCCATCTTCATTACTTCCAGGGTGAGGATCGGCGCGCCCTTCTCCAAGGTCGCGCCCTCTTCGGCCAACAGCGCGACCACGGTACCCGGCAAGGGAGCGACGATCTTGTCCTCGCCGACCTGCTCCTCGCTCTCGCCGCCGAACGGATCGACCCAGTGCAGGTCGAAGCGACCGTTGCGGGTGCGCAAGTAAAGCTCGTGGCCCTCGATGACCGAAGCAACGCGCGATTTGAGACCGTCGAGCGTCAGGTCGAAGCCGTCATCGCCGGCTGACGAGATCGCGAAGACGAGCTCGCGGCCGCCGACGGAGAGCGTCGACGGTCCGTTGCCATAGTGCAGCGTGATGGTCTGGGCGGGCTCATGGCCCTGCCGGAACGAAAACACCCGCTGGCGGCGGCCGACCGGCATCCAGCCGAAGGCCTGCCAGGGCGAGTTGGCCTCGCGCCGCGCCGCCTTCTGCTCGTCGTTGACGATCGCGGCGACCGCTGCGCAAAGCTCGAACTCGCCGGCAGCGCCCGTGCCCGATGTCAGGTTCTTCAGCTCGCGCTCGATGAAGCCGGTATCGATCGCATTGGCTCGCGTATCCTTATGCGTCACCAGCGCCGACAGGAACGGGATATTGGTGACGATGCCGCGGACATCGGTTTCCTCAAGCCCGCGATTGAGCTTCTCGATCGCGCCCTCGCGCGTCGGCGCCCAGGCGATCACCTTGGCGAGCATCGCGTCATAGTAAGGCGAGACGTTATCGCCGCTGCGATAGCCGGCATCGATGCGCAGGCCGTCGCCTTCCAGTGGCGTGCGCCAGGTCTTGATGCGGCCGACCGAGGGCATGAAGTTTTTCTGCGGATTTTCGGCGTAGACGCGCGCCTCGATGGCATGCCCGTTCAGCCTGATCTCGTCCTGCTTCAGCGGCAGCGCCTCGCCGAAGGCGACGCGCAGCTGCCATTCGACGAGATCGACGCCGGTGATCAGCTCGGTGACGGGATGCTCGACCTGCAGGCGGGTGTTCATCTCGATGAAGAACACATCCTTGCCGTCGGAGACGAACTCGATAGTGCCGGCGCCGATATAGTTGACCGCGCCGGCGGCCTTGCGGGCGGCCTCGCAAACCGTCCCGCGTTGCGCGGCGTTCAGCGTCGGCGACGGCGCCTCCTCGATCACCTTCTGGTGGCGGCGCTGCAGCGTGCATTCGCGTTCCCACAGCGAGAGCAGATTGCCGTGGCTGTCGCCGATGATCTGCACCTCGATGTGGCGCGGGTTCTGCACGTATTTCTCGATCAGCATGCGGTCGTCGCCGAACGCCGCCTTGGCCTCGCGCTTGGCGCTGGTGATCGCGGCCGTGAGCTCAGCCGCCGAATTGACCACACGCATGCCGCGGCCGCCGCCGCCGGCCGACGCCTTCACCAGCACGGGAAAGCCGATCCGGTTGGCGGCTTCGGCCAGCGTTGCCTCGTCCTGCGCCTCGCCGTGATAGCCGGGCACCAAGGGCACGCCGGCCTTCTCCATCAGCGCCTTCGAGCCCGACTTCGAGCCCATCGCCGTCATCATCGCGGCGGTCGGGCCGATGAACACCAAACCTGCTTCAAGACAGGCCTGCGCGAACTCGGCGTTTTCAGACAGGAAGCCGTAGCCGGGATGCACCGCCTCGGCGCCGGTCTCCTTGGCCGCGGCGATGACCCGCTCGATGTTGAGATAGCTGTCGCGCGCCCGTGCCGGCCCGAGCAGCACGGCCTCGTCGGCAAGCGCGACATGCATCGCGTCGCCGTCGGCCTCGGAATAGACCGCGACGGTGCGCAGCCCCATGGCGCGCGCCGAGCGGATGACGCGGCAGGCGATCTCGCCGCGGTTGGCGATGAGAAGCGTGCGGAAACGCCGGGTGAGTTTTGAGCGGTCCATGATCAGATCCTGGGTCACATCCTGAACAGGCCGAATTTCGTGGGCTCGATCGGCGCGTTGGCGGCCGCCGACAGGCCGAGCCCGAGCACCAGGCGCGTATCGGCCGGATCGATCACGCCGTCGTCCCACAGCCGCGCCGTCGCGTAATAGGGATTGCCCTGCTTCTCGTATTGGGCGCGGATCGGCTCGCGGAATTTGTCTTCCTCTTCCGCCGACCAGCTCTCGCCCTTGGCCTCGATGCCGTCGCGGCGAACTTGACTGAGCACCATCGAGGCCTGCTCGCCGCCCATCACCGAGATCCGCGCGTTCGGCCACAGCCAGAGGAAGCGCGGGCTGTAGGCGCGGCCGCACATGCCGTAATTGCCGGCGCCGTAGGAGCCGCCGATCACGACGGTGAATTTCGGCACGCCGGCGGTGGCAACCGCCGTCACCAGCTTGGCGCCGTCGCGCGCGATGCCGCCGGCCTCGTACTTCTTGCCGACCATGAAGCCGGTGATGTTCTGCAGGAACACCAGCGGAATGCCGCGCTGGCAGCACAGCTCGATGAAATGCGCACCCTTCAGCGAGCTCTCGCTGAACAGGATGCCGTTATTGGCGATGATGCCGACCGGATAGCCAAAGATATGGGCGAAGCCGCAGATCAGCGTAGTGCCATAGAGCTTCTTGAACTCGTCGAATTCGGAGCCGTCGACGATCCGCGCGATGATGTCGTGCACGTCGAACGGCTTTCTGCCGTCGGCGGAGACCACGCCATAGATCTCCTCGGCCGGAAACAGCGGCTCCTGCGGCGGGCGCATGTTGAGCTGTGCCTTCACCGGCTGCTTCAGCGTGCCGACGATGCGGCGCGCGATCCCGATCGCGTGGGCGTCGTTCTGGGCATAGTGATCGGTCACGCCGGACTGCCGGGAGTGCACATCGGCGCCGCCGAGCTCTTCGGCGGTGACGACCTCGCCGGTAGCCGCCTTCACCAGCGGTGGACCGCCGAGGAAGATCGTGCCTTGATTCCGCACGATGATGCTCTCGTCGGACATCGCCGGCACATAGGCGCCGCCCGCGGTGCAGGAGCCCATCACGATCGCGATCTGCGGGATGCCCTGCGACGACATCTGGGCCTGGTTGTAGAAGATGCGGCCGAAATGCCGTTCGTCGGGAAAGATCTCGTCCTGCAACGGCAGGAAGGCGCCGCCGGAATCCACCATGTACACGCAGGGCAGATTGTTCTGCCGCGCGATGTCCTGGGCGCGCAGATGCTTCTTCACCGTCATCGGGTAATAGGTGCCGCCCTTGATGGTGGCATCGTTGGCGACGATGATGCACTCGCGCCCCGCGATGCGCCCGACGCCGGTGATGACGCTGGCCGAATGCACGTCACCGCCGTAGAGCCCGTTGGCGGCGAGCGGCGACAATTCGAGGAACGCGGTGCCGGGGTCGACCAACAGATCGACGCGATCGCGCGCCAGCATCTTGCCGCGCGAGGTGTGCCGCTTGCGCGAGGTCTCGCCGCCGCCGCCGGCCACCTGGTTGAGCTTTCCGCGGAGCTCCGCGACCAGGCCGCGCATCACCTCGGCGTTGCGGGCGAATTCAGAGGATGTGGGATCGATCGTCGAATGAAGCGGCATCGGTGTTGCACGTTTCGTTGGAGTATCGGTGGGGTTCAAGGTCAATCATCGTGCCGGGGCGAGCACAACTGCCACCACTGATGCGGTGACAGCCCCTCACCCGCCCTCTCCCAGCTAAGCGCGGGGCGAGGCCGAAGACATCAGGCCGTCTTGGCGAACAGCTCGCGGCCGATCAGCATGCGGCGGATCTCGCTGGTGCCGGCGCCAATCTCGTAGAGTTTTGCGTCGCGCAGCAAGCGGCCGGTGGGATAGTCGTTGATGTAGCCGTTGCC
>NZ_SMYJ01000010.1:0-42726 GCF_009720285.1 Bradyrhizobium sp. BR2003 | reverse complement strand
CGATTGCGCGCCGATCCGCGTTGTCCAGCACCATGCGTATGACACGCCGTTCGATCGCCTCTGCGCTGTGTGGTGCGGCGGTTCTCGCCGCGCCGCTCGCAGCCGCCAATGCGCAGCAGGTGCAGGCCGGAACGCTTGAGTGTCGCGGCGGACCCGATACCGGGTTCGTCGTGGGTCCGGTGACCAATCTCAATTGCGTGCTGCACATCGATAGCGCGCCGGACAGTCGTTATGTCGCGGCCATCCGCAATTTCGGTGTTCTGATCGGAGATCAGGAAGTCGCCGTGACCTGGAAGGTGATGGCGCCGGTGCCGTGGCTCGGGAGCGACGATCTCGCCGGCGGTTACGCCCATGCCGACGGCGCCGGTGTCAATGTGCTCGCCGGCGGCTCGAATACGCCGATCACGCTGCATCCATTGAACGAGCAGAACGTCCCCTCAACGCCGCCCCTGAAAATCGAGAACCTCGAGATTCGACCGGTGGAACGCTGACCCTGAGCGCAGCCGGGCGATGGCCCGCGCGGTCGCCAGAATGCACAACGCCGTCCGCTTGAAATATATGCGGACGGCGCTGGCCCTAGCCCCAGGAAGGTGATGCAAAATCCTGACAGCTGCAAGTCTGCACACTTTGTGCCAACGGCGCATGTCCCAAATTGGCTATCACGCGGCATGGCCCAAATGGGCCATTTGGAAACGCAGAAACGAAGATAGGCTAAGCACCGAGGCGCCGGCGACGGTGCCTCACGACCAAAGTGTCTACTTGGCCTCAGCGTGGCCCACGCGCTGAGGCCTTTCTTTTTGATGTTCGCCGTGTGCCGTGAAATCACTCGCCGTCTTTATCATTCAGCGCACGAAACGATTCCGTAGTTCTCCGTGCGTGAACAAAGTTCCGGCGGCGATTGAGAGACCGATCGCTTTCTGTTCGTGCGTTGCAGGTTCCAACACTTGCCGTGAGTGCAGGCAGCGCGCTTCGCAATTTCTTAATCCAAGATTGCTTCTTTAGGAGATTGTGCCCGCGTCGGTCGTCGATATTTTCAGGACCGCGATGGACGATTCTGAAATCGTCCCCTTTGTCGATGAGGATTCGCACGACTCAAACATCACGCGAGCGATGCGAACGCACGGCGCGCAGCGATCACGCCGCGAGAGTCTCACTTTGGTTTGCTCGGTCGGTGCGCCATTCCCATATACACCCCGCCGGCCTTCAATTCCGCCAGCATCTGGCCGATCCGCTTGCGCCGTGTTGCAGCTCGCACGCTGCGGCCGATCCAGTGCAGATAGTCGTTGCGCTGATACGGCGGCCGCGCCTTGAACGCCTGCATCAGTCCGGTCGCATCGAGTTCGCGACGGATGCTCGTCGGCATCGCCGCGCGCGGTCGCTTCAGCGTCACGCCGCCCTCCGATCGCGGGATCAGGACCGCCGCTTGGCTTCGACGTAACGCTTGAAGTTATCGAGGATCGCCTGCCAACCGCCGCGCTGCTGCTCGACCGAATGGGTATCCTCGCTGTCGAAGCTGACCTGCACCTTGACGCCGCCGGCCTCCGGCGTGAATGCGACCTGCGCGCTGCGATCGCCGAACGAATATTCGAGCAGCCGGAACTCCTCGACCCTGGTGTAGGTGCCGGCGAAATCGAATCCCATGCTGCCGTCCTTGGCTTCCATCCGCGACGAGAAGGCGCCGCCAGTGCGCAGGTCGACGGTCGCGGCGGTCGTGTGCCAATCGTCGGACGCCGCGTTCCACTGCTTGATGTCGTCAGGTGTCGTGTAGGCGCGCCAGACATCCGCGATCGGCGCGGCAACGGTCGTTTCGACGGCAATCCTCATATCTGTTCCCTCGTCGCGATGGGGTGAAACTGACGCGCTTTCCGGGCAGCGCCGGACCGCGGCCATTCTATTAGGGCCATGGACGCCTTCGTCAAATGACAACGCCCGGACCATCGGGAACATGAGGAGATCCGAGACGCCATTCAACCAACCAACTGGTGCGCGGCCGCCACAAGAATTTCGTCAGGAATGACCGTGTATGGAAGACGGGTGCAATGCCCGGAGAGCGCGTCATGCGGAACCTGAACACAGTCCTGAGCAAGCTGAACGACCGCCTGCTGCGGCTGGAGGGCGAATTGTTCGTGCTGCGATCGATCGCGCGCGCCGCCCTCACCGCCGGCGACGAGTCCGCCGTCCGCACCCGCAAGCTGCTCGAAGGCGCCAAGCTCGCGCTGTCAGACGAAGCCGAACGGCCGCTGGACGCCGCGACCGGAAAATACGTCGCGGCCGCGATCGCCATGGTCGAAGAACTGCTCGAGAATCCCCGTGAAGCGGCCCCATTGTTCAGGGTGATCGACGGCGGCAGGCGGGACGATTAACGCGCTTGCACCGAGTCTAGCCGGCGCCCTGCACGGCCCGGTCATACGCCTCGATCGTCACCTTTGCCCTGACAGCCACATCCGCGGCCGTCGTGCCCGGCTTGTAGAGGCTGCTGCCGAGACCAAAGGCGCGAATGCCCGCCTTCACATACTCGGCGAAATTCTGGTCCGAGACGCCGCCGACCGCGGCGATCATCACATCCGGCGGCAACACAGCGCGGATTGCGGTGATGCCGGCGGCGCCGAGCACGCTGGCCGGGAAGAATTTCAGGCTCGACGCCCCCGCGCGCGCAGCGAGCAGCGCTTCCGTCGGCGAGAACACGCCGGGCATCGTGATCATCGCATGGTCCCGGGCCCGCGCCAGCACCTCGACATCGACATTCGGCGACACCATGAGGCGGCCGCCGACGTCGTGCAGGCGATCGACGTCTGCTGCAGTCAGCACCGTGCCGGCGCCGATCAGAACATCGGCCGGCGCGCGCTTCGCCGCGATCTCGATCGAGCGGAACGGCTCGGGCGAGTTCAGCGGAATCTCGATCGCGGTCATGCCGGCGTCGAGCAGCGCGCTAACGATGCCCAGCACCTCGTCCGGCTTGACGCCGCGCAGGATCGCGACCAGCGGTCGCTTCATCGGCGGAAACGGAATGCTCATGCGGTGATCCCTCAGTTCTTCCAGATTGCCGCCGCCGCGCCGGCGAGGCCACGGCGAACCGCCTCCTCCGCATCCACGGCATCGAGCGGAATCGAAAGGCATTCGAGCGCCATCTGATAGAGCCGCTGCAACCGGCCCGAGGCAATCAGCGTAACCGACGCTCCCTGCTCCCGCTCCGCAAGGCCGGCCGCGAGCTCGACGCCGATCAGCGTGCCCGAGATCGTCTCACGCGCGGCCTCGGCGCTGCCGCCGAACAGCAGCTGCCGCGACCGCACGCGAAACAGCAGGTTGGCCGATAGCGCCGGCGCCGCGAACGCCGCCGCGACAGCCGCGCGGAACGCATCGCCGTCAACCGCCTCCTCGGCGCCGGCGACGGCGTGCGACAGGATGGTGCCGCGCGCGACCGCGCTGAACAACTCTCCGGTCATGAAGGTCGCAAAACGCTCGACCGTTCCGCCGCGGACCCTCACCCATTTGGAATGCGTTCCCGGCATGCAGACGAGCGCCTCGCCCGGCGCGTTCAAGCCGAGCGCACCCAGCAGCTGGGTCTCCTCGCCCCGCATGACGTCGGGCGCGGCGGTAGCGCGCTGCGCGATCCCAGGCAGGATACGGATATCGCGCGCCTGCCCGCCGACCCCGACGGCGCCGTTGAGGATGTCCGAGAGATGCGCCGGCGTATCGATATAGCCGGCCTCGACCCAGCCTTGGCGCGCGCCCGCCATGCCGCAGATCACGACCGGCAGGTCGGCCGGCACACCCAGCGCGTCGAGATGCGATTGCAGCACGGCTGCAAAGCCGGTCCTGGCGGCCGCGGTCATGCCTTCATCGCTGCGCCGCTCACCGAACACCTTGCCACCGGCGCCCATCAGCCAGAGCCGCAAGCTGCTGGTGCCCCAGTCGACCGCGACATAGGAAATCCCGCTCATCGCGCCCTGTTCCACGCTCTCAGTGTCCGGCGCGCCGACGGCGCCGCTGCCCGGACGCGATAAAGGCGATCCTCGCGCCACGCAAGGCGGTCCGTTGGCGTGACGCCACGAGGCCTCGCTGGCATCAGATGCGCGGGATCGATTACCGCGCGCCCTTCAGCGTGCAGGAGGTCGTGCAGGTCGTGACGTTGCCGCGGTCACATTTGATGCAGGCGTTGACGCACTGATCCATGACCTTGGGATTGTACTGACTGTAAAGATTGGCCGCACAGCTGTTGGTCGATCCCGTAACCTCCGGGTCGGACCAGCAACCGGACAGTAAAAATGCTGCGGCACTCAAAATGGCGACCTTGCGCATAAGGCCTCCTGCCACGCTCTAATCCGAATAACCTTGATCGGTTAGGTTAAATTCTGGTTTCAATTGCGACCTTATTCGGAAGCAGTATTGCTTATCCACCGGACATTTCCCCAAGGTCCGGGCCCACACCGGCAAGGCCGTCAGGCGACCCCGCCTGGCGGCTTTGTTGCCCAGCAATGCACAAGGATACCAACAAGATGGCCCGAAAGCCGCGGTGGTCGTTCAAGGAGGACCGACGACTGATGGAACTGGCACGCTCCTCAAAGTCGCTGGAGGAGGTCGTGAAGGCGACCGGCCGCTCGCCGGAGCGGATCAAGAAGATGGCCATGCGCCTCGGCCTGTCGATCAAGCCGCGCGGTACCACCAAGAAATAACTTGAAATGCAGCCGCTGCGACGGCCCGGCCGGCGCGCCTTCCAGCGAAATCGGCAGCGCCTCGCGTGCAGACAACGCGCCAGAAAAAGATCTAGAGCTCCGGCGGACAATCGTCCTTCGCCCGCACCGGGATCGCCTTGACCTCGCCCTGCGGTTTGGCCTCGGCCTCCACCTCGGTCGCCCGGGAGCAGGTGGTCAGCACGAAAGCGACCCGGCTGCATTGCCATTCCGGCCCGAGCGCGGCATTGGACACCGGCTCGGGCGAGGCCACCGTCAGCGATAGATACGCCACCAAAACGGCACCCGCCGCGCCTGCGGCAGCCAGCGCCGCGCCCTTTCCGGACCACAGCTTGGACATCATGGCCTTGGTTCCCGCCGATTTCCAGGAGTCGAGGCAGTCCGCCTGTCCGCGTGTGATCGGAATCACAACCGGGATCAAACAGTTCAGCCCGAGTCTTTGGGCTTGATGTGGGATCGATATTGCACTGCCGCAAGACCGGGTCAGCGCGCCGGCTCGATCACATTACAGTTGGTCCGGCCCGACATCAGGCAATCCTGCATCTTGCTCGCCGCCGTCAGGTCATGCGCGAGCCAGAGGCCGACCGCGAGCATGACCACTGCGACCAGCAGTCCGATCAGCGCGCCCCTTCTGCTGCCTCCGTCGTCGGATTCGCTCATGCCGGCTTCGGTTCCCGATTGCCACGGTCCGCATCATGACGGTTTGCACGGTTGCGTGCGATCAATTCTGCAACAGTCGCGCAACGAAATGCACGGCCGCGGCCGTCGGCACCGCAATTCCGTTGCGATCCAAGGGCGACTCGCGAAAGACTACTCGCTGAAGTGGAGCGCGTGTGCGGGGCGTGCCGATGAGCGAACAAGAAGCAGCGACGTACGACTATCAGCGTTACAGGCAGTTGCTCTCGGAGGCTGTCGATGAGAGCAGCAGGCTACGGCTGATCAGCCTGTTGATCACCGAAAAGGCGCGCGACAGGCTGGAAGCCCAGCGCGCCTCGGATCGGAGCGCGATGACCGCCGAGACGGTCGCCAAGGTCCTGGGTAACGGACGACGCGAGCACCTCCAGCGCGGCTGAACTTTTCAACAGCCCTGGTGACCAGCCACTCACCACGCGTCCGCGGGGCGAACGATGGCCGACGCTGGCTCATATCTCCCTTGCTCCACAGTCCTCCGTTCGCCACTGGCAATTTCGCCGCCATTCACTTATTGAAACGCCGAACCAACCCCATCCATCACCCGAACAGAAAGCAGCAAGGCTTCCTCTATGAGTGGCTTCAAGGAACCGGGTTTTGCCGACCGCCAGAAAGCGGCCCTGCAGGCGCGGCAAAACCTCCTCAACAAGTTTCGGGCCCAGCCGGGAGCTGACGATCCCGCTGTGAAGGCACGTGCCGAGGAGCGCGCGGCGATCGCCGACCGCCGCGCCAAGGCCAAGGAAGCCCGTGAGGCCGAAAAGGCCGAGCAGAAGCGTCGCGAGGAAGAGGCCGCAGCCGCCGAGGCCGCCCGCATTGCGCGCGAGAAGGAAGAGGAAGCCGCCCGCGAGGAGGCGCTGCTCGCCGAGCAAAAGGCCAAGCGCGATGCCCGCTACGCGGCACGCAAGGAGCGCGGCAAGAAGAAGCGCTAAGCCGCAACCAGGCCCGCCAAAGCGGCGGGCCTGCGGACAGCAGGCGATGACGGCAGTCAGTTCTTCTTCATGCCGTCGTCTTTCTTCATCATCGCGCCGCCGTCCTTCTTCATCGCGTCGTCCTTCTTCATCATGCCACCGTCCTTCTTCATGGCATCCTTGGACATCGTGTCTTCCTTCTTCATCGCGTCATCCTTGCCCATCTTGTCCTGAGCGAAGGCGGCGGGCGCCAGCGCCAGGCTGAACGAGAGCAGCGCGGCGGAAAGGCCGAGGCGGGTCTTGGTGGTCATGGTGATGATCCCTTGTGTGGTCGAATGTGAGCGCGACGACTTGCCGCTCTCTACTCGACGCACTTGCGCCGGCCGTCGTTACCTCCAATAACAAATTCTTGAAGCAGCGCGGTTGCGGTCGCCCGGCGTCTGGTGGCGCGATGGTTGCGTGACGACCCGGCGTCGCAGCGCAGCAGTGTGCGCCGCAACAACGACAAGGCTCGAACGTCGGGACTTGAATGTCAGGCCTTGAATGTCAGGCCTTGCAGCGGCGTATCGGCTCGCACTATCAGGGCGCCTCGAACTATCAGACTAGAGAATATTCACGCGAAGACCGGCTAAGCTAAAGCTCCGCGCCGGCCTAACAGCCACTCAAGAAGCTCTCAGGGGAGAACCATGCTCACACGCCGCCACGTCCTCGCTTCCGCCCTCGCCGCACCCGCCGTCCTGCGGATGGGCATCGGGACCGCGCATGCCGCGACCACGCTGAAGATCTCCCACCAGTTTCCCGGCGGCACGATCGACAAGGGCGACTTCCGCGACCGGCTATGCAGGATGTTCGCGGCGGAAGTCGCCAAGCGCTCCGGCGGCGAGCTGACCGCCGAGGTCTACCCGAACTCGTCGCTGATCAAGACCAACGCGCAGTTCTCGGCGATGCGCAAGGGCGCGCTCGATCTCAGCCTGTATCCGATGCCTTATGCCGGCGGCGAATTGCCGGAGACCAATATCGGCCTGATGCCGGGCCTCGTCACCACCTACGATCAGGGTCTGCGCTGGAAGAAGGAGCCAGTCGGCAAGGCGCTCACCGACTTCCTCGCCGACAAGGGCATTCTGCTGATCTCCTGGGTCTGGCAGGCCGGCGGCGTCGCCAGCCGCTCCAGGGCGATCGTGGCGCCTGAAGATGCCAAGGGCCTCAAGGTGCGCGGCGGCTCGCGCGAGATGGACATGGTGCTGCAGACCGCCGGCGCCGCCGTGCTGTCGGTGCCGTCCAACGAGCTCTACGCCGCGATGCAAACCGGCGCCTGCGACGCCGGCATCACCTCCTCCACCAGCCTGATCTCGTTCCGCCTCGAGGAGGTCGCGAAATCGCTGACCTCGGGCGCCGGCGCCTCCTACTGGTTCATGCTGGAGCCATTGATGATGTCGAAGGCGATCTTCGACAAGCTGCCGAAAAACCAGCAGGACATCATCCTCGCCGTCGGCACCGAGCTCGAGGCGTTCGGCCGCAAGGGCGCGCAGGACGATGATACCGAAGTCGCCAAGGTCTACGAGAAGGCCGGCGCCAAGGTCAGTGCGCTCGATGCGACCATTGTCGGCAAGTGGCGCGACATCGCGCGCGATACCGCGTGGAAGGACTATGGCGCCAAGACCGCCACCGCCGCCAACCTGTTGAAGCTCGCAAGCGACGTCGCCGCATGATGCATGGTCCGGTCGCGGATCAGGCCGAAACCGCAAGCATCGCCGCGGGCAACACGCCCGTGGCCTTGCTTGGGCGCGCGCTGTCCATCTGCAACAACATCATCGTGGTGTTCGCAGCCCTCGCCCTGGTCGCGGCCTGCGTGATCCTGAGCTACAGCGTGCTCGGCCGCGCCCTGTTCCACAGCCCGAACTACTGGCAGGACGAGGCGGCCGTGTTCCTCCTGGTCGGCGCCACCTTCATGACCTCGGCCTATGTGCAGAGCCAGCGCGGCCATGTCAGCATCGAGGCGTTCGTCGGGCTGCTCTCGGCGCGCGCCAACGCCATCAGGCTGTGGCTGGTCGACGTCGCGAGCTTCGCGTTCTGCGCCTTCTTCGCCTGGAAGTCCTGGACCCTGGCGCATGAAGCCTATGTCGACGGCCAGGTGTCCAACTCGATGTGGTCGCCGCCGCTCGCCATCCCCTACGTGCTGATGGCGCTGGGCATGACGCTGCTCTGCGTGCAGATCCTCCTGCAAATCATCATTCCGCTGACGGGTGGCGCGCGCCGATGACCGTGTTTGGTATTGGTATCTCCTACGGACTTGCCACCCTGTTTGCGATGTTCTCCGGCATGCCGATCGCATTCGCGCTCGGTGCCGTCGCGGTCGTGTTCATGGCGATCTACATGCCGGCGGCCTCGCTCGATACGGTGACGCAGAACGTCTACGAGGAGATGGCCTCGATCACGCTGCTGTCGATCCCGCTGTTCATCCTGAAGGGCGCGGCGATCGGCAAATCGCGCGCCGGCCAGGATCTCTATTCGGCGCTGCATGCTTGGCTGCACCGCGTGCCCGGCGGCCTCGGCGTCGCCAACGTGTTCGCCTGCGCCCTGTTCGCGGCGATGGCCGGCTCCTCGCCAGCGACCTGCTCGGCGATCGGTTCGGCCGGCATTCCGGAGATGCGCAAGCGCGGCTATTCCGGCGGCTTTGCCGCGGGGATCATCGCCGCCGGCGGCACGCTCGGCATCCTGCTGCCGCCCTCGATCACGATGATCCTGTTCGCCGTCGCGGCCGAGAAATCGCTGGGACGGCTGTTTCTTGCCGGCATCGGCCCCGGCCTGCTGCTGGTGACGCTGTTCGGCCTCTACGCCGTGTTCCGCTTCCGCAAGGAATACGCCATGGCTCGCGCCGTCTATGACGCGACCGGCAAGGACGCGGCGATCCTGCAGCATGACGAATTCACCATGGCCGAGCGCTTCAGCGCTCTGCCGCGCGTGATCCCGTTCGTGCTGCTGCTGACCGGCGTGATGATCGCGCTCTATGGCGGCTATGCCACGCCATCGGAAACCGCCGGCCTCGGCGGCCTCCTGGCGCTCGGGCTGATCGCCGTGATCTACAGTGTGTGGACGCCCAGCGACCTGTCCCCGATCCTGAAATCGACCATCCGCGAGTCCACCATGCTGATGCTGATCATCGGCATGTCACTGCTCTATTCCTATGTGATGAGCTACCTGCACATCTCGCAGTCGGCGGCGGAAGCGATCGTCGCAATGCACCTGCCGCGCTGGGAGCTCTTGTTTTCGATCCTCGTGATGGTGATCGTGCTCGGCTTCTTCCTGCCGCCGGTCTCGATCATCCTGATGACCGCGCCGATCATCCTGCCGCCGCTGCGCGCGGCCGAGTTCGACATCATCTGGTTCGGCGTCGTCATGACCATCGTGATGGAGATGGGCCTGATCCATCCGCCGGTCGGGCTCAACATCTTCGTGATCCGCAACGTCGCGCCCGACATCCCCTTGAGCGAGGTGATCTGGGGCACGCTGCCGTTCGTGCTGCTGATGATGTTCGCAGTGCTGTTGCTCTGCTTCTTTCCGCAGATCTCGACCTGGCTGCCGAATCTGATCATGGGGCCGGACGGCGGACGCTAGACCGTTTTGCCGCAGAGGGGACGCGGCAAGACCGGCGTTTCAGGCGGCCTCCTGCTCGCGAGCCGCGAGCGCCTTCTCGATGCGGCGGACCAGCAGCGCCGTCGGACGCCCCTCGCGCTGCAGCCGGCGGAGCTCGTTCCACAGCCTGATGATTTCGCGGTCTCGCTCGGCGTCCATGGCGGCACTCCCCGGAGCGTGCCAATATGAACGAAACGAGAACGAAACTCAAGGCCCCGAAATGCCGTCAAGACGCGGTCGCTCGCGCAGGAACCGAAGCGACGCGGCCCGATTGGTTCCTTCATGAAAATGGCCAAGGCAATTCGCAAGCAGGCGCAGACCGCGGAGCCGGTCGCATCGACGACGGCCGACGCAATCGGCGCCAACAAGATGCGCTCCCTCGCCCGCACCTTCAGGAGCCAGGCCGATATCCTGAAGAAGAAAGAGAAGAAAAAGAAGAAGTGATACGCGCCTGCGGCCGCGCCTCAGGGATAGCCATCACCCGGTTTGTCGACCTCGACCGCATCGATCCGCGACGTGGATCTGCCCTTGCGTAGCTCCTCGTACGACGTCTGCGCGCTCAGGCAGAACAGCGTCCTGCGGTCCGCGCCTCCGAGCGCGCAGGCAAGCGCGCGGCGGCCGGACACCGTGATGCGCTCGCGCTCCACACCAGTGCGATCGATCTGGACAAAAGCATCTTCCGTGAATGACGCGGCCCAGGTCGCCTCGTCGGCATCGAGGCAGATGCCGTCGGGATCGTTGATGCTGCCGAACCGCCCGCGCAGGCTCAGGCCGCCGTCCGGCGCGATGTCGTAATCGGCGAGACCTGCACCATCCATTTCAGCAACGACGAGCCGGCGATGGTCGGAGGAGACCGCAATGCCGTTGGGAAACCTCAAGCCTTCCGCGACGACACGCGCACTGCCGTCGGGCGTCACGAGGATGATCCGGCCGACGCCACCGCGGTGCTCCGGCGGCGGCAGGTCGAAGCCGAGATCGCCGACATAGGCGCGTCCCTGCCCGTCGATGATCATGTCGTCGATGGTGCCGGTCGCGACCTCGGAGAGATCGGCATAGAGCGACAGCGCTCCATCGGAAAACCGCAGCAGCCGCTTCCTGAACATCGTCAGCACGACGATGTCGCCATCAGGCAATACGCCGAGCCCACACGGCGTGTCGTCGGTCAGCGCAGCATGCTCCTGCAACTCGCCCGACGGGCTGATGCTCAGAAGCGTCCGCGCCATGCAATCGACGAACCAGAGCCGCCCGCGATGCCAGCGCGGGCCTTCGAAATAGCGGCCGCCGTCGAGGATGGTTCTGAGGCGGGCCGTCATGGCGCACCGGCTGGCGAAAAGTGATCTGTCAATGACATCGGGAGCCCCCATGCGCGCGCGTAACGACGATACAACTCACGAGGAACCGGTCAATGCACGGTGCTGCCCGTCCGTTATCACCCGCAAAAACCCCGGTTCCCGCGGGTTCCACACGCCATATTCCATATTTCGCCGCGTTTTCCCTGTTGAGTTGCAGGAGCATTAACACTCGAGAATCGAGGGTAGTGATAATCTGCGGCGGTTGTGCCGCCGTATAACGCGTTCTGTTGTGCCTCATGGTTTCTCAGGGGGGACCAGGGAATGAACCGTTGCCTACGTCCGCTGGCGTGCTTCGCCACCGCCGCCGCGCTCGCGCTGCTTCCGGTCCAGGCGACCGCCAAGCCGCATCACCAGCACCAGGCCAAGAGCGGCCACGGGGACAAGAAGGCGCATGGCGGCAAGGCCGCGCGCGAGACTGCCTCCGGCAAACGGCGGCACGCCAGACATGGCGCCGATAAACGGAAATCCGCGAAGGCCAGATCCGCTCCTTCCAAATCCGCTGAGAAGGCGCCCGAGCCGGAGAAGCCCGCCGGGCCGCAATTGTCGGGCGATCTCGCCACGGTCAGGGACGCGATCCTCGCCGCGCGCAGAGGCAAGACCAGCGACGCGACCGAGATCCAGGCCAGGATCACCGACCCGGTCGGGCGCAAACTCGTCGAGTGGTATCTGCTGCGCCACTCGGAATCGAGCGCACCGTTCAGCCGCTATGCGGCATTCGTCACCGCCAACCCGGACTGGCCAAGCGTCACGCTGTTGCGCAAGCGCGCCGAAGCGCGGATGTGGCAGGAGCGCAGCGATCCGGCCACGGTGCACGGCTTCACCCTCGATCAGCCGATCAGCGCCAAGGGCAAGTTCGCGCTCGCCCGCACGCTGCTGGCCGAAGGCGACCGCGACGGCGCCACCCGGCTGGTGGGCGAAGCCTGGCGCTCGGAGGAGCTGTCCGATCGCACCGAGAGCGACGCCTATGATGCGTTCAAGGACCTGCTGACGCGTGACGACCATCGCGCGCGCATGGACAAGCGGATCGGCGCCAAGGATCTCGCCGGCGCAAGGCGCGCGGCGCAGCGGCTCGGCAGCGACGATCTGGCGATCGTGAAAGCCTGCGGCGCGGTCCGCGGACAATCCAGCAAGGCAGAGGATACACTCAACGATGTGCCGGCCGATGCCCGCCGCGATCTCGGCTACACGCTGTGCCGAATTCAGTGGCTGCTTGCGAAGAACAAGGTCGACGAAGCGGCACGCGTGACGATCGCGGCCGCCCCGGAGACGATGGCGCAGCAGGACACCGACCAGTGGTGGCGCGAGCGCCGCATCCTCTCCCGCAAGTTGCTCGACCAGGGCGAGTACCAGGCGGCCTATGACGTGATCCGGCCCGCGGCGGCGCCGGACAATCCCTATTACCGCTCCGACATGCACTTCATGCGCGGCTGGATCGCACTGCGCTATCTCAACGACGCCAAGACCGCCGCGGCGCACTTCGCGCATATCGACGAGGGCCAGACCAACCCGACCGTGCTGGCGCGCGCCGCCTATTGGCGCGGCCGCGCCGCCGAGGCTCTCGGCAATTCCGCGGCGATGCGGGCCGACTACCAGGCCGCGGCGCGCTACCCGACGGCCTATTACGGTCAGCTCGCGCTGGCCAGGCTCGGCCGTGATGGTGGCGTCGAGCTGCGCGCGCCCTCGCCGGCCGCCAGCGCCGACAGCATGGCAGCGGATGAGCGGGTCCGCGCCGCCGACATGCTCTATGCGATCGGCGAGCCGGACGTCGTGCTCTATTTTGCCGCCGACCTCGCCGAGGAAAGCACCGATGTCGGCATGCTCGAAGCGCTCGGCGAGCTGACCGGCCGCCGCAACGATGCCCGCGCCATGCTGCAGATCGGCAAGATCGCACTCGCGCGTGGCTTTGCCTTCGACCACTACGCCTTCCCGGTGATCGGCATTCCCAAGCACACGCCGATCGCGCCCGATATCGGCCGCAGCATGACCTACTCGATCGCGCGTACCGAAAGCGCGTTCGACCAGCGCGACAAGTCGGCGGCCAACGCCGTCGGCCTGATGCAGGTGACCCCCGAAGCCGGCCGCGACACCGCCAAGCGCTTCGGAGTCAGCTATGACTGGAGCCGGATGGTGTCCGATCCCGTCTACAACACCCAGATGGGCGCAGCCGAGCTCAGCGCGTTGCTGTCGGAATACCGCAACTGCCACATCATGACCTTTGCCGGCTACAACGCCGGCCGCGGCCGCGTTCGCGACTGGATCAAGGCCTATGGCGACCCGCGCGATCCCAAGGTCGATCCGGTCGACTGGGTGGAGCGGATCCCGATCTCGGAGACGCGCAACTACGTCCAGCGCGTGATGGAGAATTTCGCGGTCTATCAGGCGCGGTTCGAGGACGCCGGCACGGCGGTGGCCAAGAACGGCGAGCGCGTCGTGACGCAGGAGAGCAACGCGGCGCCGGCGCAGTAACACACTGTCGTCCCGGCGAAGAAGGCCGGGACCCATAACCACCGCTATCGGTTGGGTCCCGGCCTTCGCCGGGAGGACGTGAAGGGACGAGCCTCAATCCACCTTCACGTTCGCCGCCTTGATCATCGGCCACCATTTTGCAATCTCCGCCTTCTGCCAGGCGCCGAGCGCTTCCGGCGTGAGCTGGTCCTTCGGCGGCATCTGCAAGCCCAAATTCTCGAGCTGCTTCTGCACGGCCGGATCGGCCATCGCCTCGACTGCAGCGGCGTTGAGCTTGGCCACGATCTCCTTCGGGGTACCCTTCGGCACCCAGAGGCCGGACCACAGCGTCATGTGGAAGCCCGGCAGGCCGGCCTCGTCCACCGTCGGGACGTCGGGCGCGTTCGCCACCCGCTTGGAATCGGTGACCGCATAGGCGCGGATATTGCCGGCGCGGACCTGGTTGATCGAGTTCGAGGTCTGATCGACGATGATGTCGATCTGGCCGGCGACGAGGTCGTTCAGCGCCGGACCGGTGCCGCGATACGGCACATATTGCAGCTTGACGCCGGAGACGTTCTCGAAATAGAGCCCGGCGATATGGCTGCCGCTGCCCGCGCCGGCGGTGCCCGCGGTCGGCGGCGCCGGCCGCGACTTCAGCCACTCCAGCAATTCCTTCAGCGATTTCGCCGGCACGGCGTTCTTGCTGACGATGATCATCGGGTTGCTCGGCAGCAGCACCACCGGCTCGAGATCGGTAACGAGGTCGTAGCCGAGCTTGTAGATCGCGCCGTTGGCGACATGGGTACCGAGATGGCCGAATGAGATGGTGTAGCCGTCGGGCGCCGAGCGCACCGCACGGCCGACGCCGATCGAGCCGCCCGCCCCGGTCACGTTCTCGATCAGTAGCACCTCGCCCAGCGACTGCTTCATGCGCTCGCCGAGGATGCGCGCCATCGCATCCGAGGGGCCGCCGGCGGCAAACGGCACCACGATGGTGATCGGGTGCGCGGGATAGGTTTCCGCGGAAACGGTCCCCGTCAACGCCAACATGGCCAACACGGCCAGAACCAGCCTCCGCATCACGCTCTCCCTCAGTGCTCTTTGTCGTATCATTTTTGAAGGGCCACCTTTCGACAAGATGGCCCCTTCGGACGAGGCGTCAGAACTGCGAGAAGTCGATCGGCTTGTGCCGGTCGAGCGTGCGGGTGATCGGCGGCAGCGGGTATTTCAGGCCGCTGGCGCAATTGAACAGCATCACACGGTCGGTCTTGCTGACACGGCCGTCGGCGAGGCTCTCCTTGTAGGCGGCATAGGTCGCGGCGCCCTCGGGGCACAGCAACAGCCCCTCCTCGCGCGCGACCTCGTTGAGGGCGGCGCTGATCTTGTCGTCATCGACCGCGATCGCAAAGCCCTTGCTCTCGCGCACCGCGCGCAAAATGAGGAAGTCGCCGATCGCCTGCGGCACGCGGATGCCGGAGGCGATGGTGTGGGCGTCCTCCCAACGCGCGGCGTGCTCGGTGCCGGCCTCATAGGCCCGCACCATCGGCGCGCAGCCGGAGGCCTGCACCGCGACCATGCGCGGCCGCTTCGAACCGATGAAGCCGATCTTCTCGAGCTCGTCGAACGCCTTCCACATCCCGATCAGGCCGGTGCCGCCGCCGGTCGGATAGAAGATCACGTCGGGCACGTCCCAGCCGAGCTGCTCGGCGAGCTCGAGCCCCATCGTCTTCTTGCCCTCGATCCGGTACGGCTCCTTCAGGGTCGAGGTGTCGAACCAGCCGACTTTCGCTTTCCCCTCGCCGACGATCTTGCCGCAGTCGTCGATATAGCCGTTGACGCGGTAAACGGTGGCGCCCTGCAGCTCGATCTCGCTGACATTCACCTCCGGCGTGTCCGCCGGGCAGAAGATCGTGGTCTTGATGCCGCAGGAGGTGGCATAGGCCGCGAGCGCCGCGCCGGCATTGCCGTTGGTCGGCATCGCCATGTGCTTGATGCCGAGCGCCTTGCCCATCGACACCGCCATCACGAGGCCGCGCGCCTTGAACGAGCCGGTCGGCAGCCGGCCTTCATCTTTCACGATGATCTCGCCGCCGCCAAGCCTGGCGCCGAGCCGCGGCAGCCGGATCAGCGGCGTCGTGATCTCGCCGAGGCTGACGATGTCCTGGCATTTGCGCACCGGCAGCAGCTCGCGGTAGCGCCACAGATCGGCGGGACGCTGGGCCAGCGCATCCTTCGTCAGCGCCTTCTTCACCCCGGCAAGGTCGTAGCGCACCAGCAGCGGCTTGCCGGCCTTGGAGAGGTTGTGCACCTGGTCAGCGGGATAGTGATCGCCCTCGATCGCGCATTCGAGATGGGTGACGAAAGTCGGGCGTTCGATGGTGAGGTTGTCGTTGTCTTTCACTGGCTCTGTTCTTTCTCAGGCTTCTTGCATCAACGGCTCTTCCCGCTTGTCATCGCCGGGCTTGACCCGGCGATCCATCTGCAAAAACGCTTTCGCTTGATGGATGCGCGGGTCAAGCCCGCGCATGACGAACTGAATCGGCCACTCAGATATTCAGCACCCGCCCATAGGCGTCGAGCACGGCTTCCTTCATCATTTCCGACAGGGTCGGATGCGGGAACACGGTGTGCATCAGTTCCTCTTCCGTGGTCTCCAGATTCATTGCGACGACATAGCCCTGGATCAGCTCGGTGACCTCGGCACCGATCATGTGCGCGCCGAGCAGCTGGCCGGTCTTCTTGTCGAAGATCACCTTGACGAGGCCCTGGTCCTCGCCGAGCGCGATCGCCTTGCCGTTGCCGACGAACGGGAAGCGGCCGACGCGGATCTCGCGGCCGCCTTCCTTGGCCATGGCCTCGGTGAGGCCGACGGAGGCGACCTGCGGGTTGCAGTAGGTGCAGCCCGGGATCATCAGCTTGTCCATCGGATGCGGATGCAGGCCCTTGATCGCCTCGATGCAGATCACGCCTTCATGCTCGGCCTTGTGCGCGAGCATCGGCGGTCCCGCAACGTCGCCGATCGCATAGATGCCGGGAACGTTGGTCTTGCCGAGGCCGTCGATCACGATGCAGCCGCGGTCGGTTTTGACGCCGAGCTTCTCCAGTCCGAGGTTCTCGATGTTACCGACCACGCCGACCGCCGAGATCACGCGCTCGAACTCTACCGCTTGCGGCTTCTCCTTGCCGTCATCGATGGTCGCGACCACGCTATCTGCCTTCTTCTCAAGCTTCGTGACCTTGGTCGAGGTGAGGATCTTGATCCCCTGCTTCTCGAACCGCTTGCGCGCCAACCCCGCGATCTCCGCATCCTCAACCGGGAGGATCTGCGGCAGCACCTCGACCAGGGTGACGTCGGCGCCCATAGTGTGGAAGAACGACGCGAACTCGATCCCGATCGCGCCGGAGCCGACCACCAGCAGCGACTTCGGCATCCGCTCCGGCACCATCGCCTCGAAATAGGTCCAGACCAGCTTCTTGTCGGGCTCGAGCCCGGGCAGCACGCGCGGCCGCGCGCCGGTCGCCACGATGATATGCTTGGCCTGATAGGTGCCCTCGCCGCTGGCGCCCTTCGGCGCCTCGACCGCCGACTTCTTCACCGTGATCTTGCCGGGCGCTTCGATCGCAGCTTCGCCCCAGATCACCGTGACCTTGTTCTTCTTCATCAGGAAGCCGACCCCGTCATTGAGGCGCTTCGAGACGCCGCGCGAGCGCTGCACCACGGCCTTCGGATCGAACGAGACGTTGTCGGCCGACAGCCCGTAATCCTTGGCGTGCTGCATGTAGTGGTAGATCTCGGCGGAGCGCAGCAGCGCTTTGGTCGGGATGCAGCCCCAGTTCAGGCAGATGCCGCCGAGATAGGATTTCTCGACGATCGCGGTCTTGAAACCGAGCTGCGCAGCGCGGATCGCGGTCACGTAGCCGCCGGGGCCGGAGCCGATGATGATGACGTCGAAAGATGTATCGGCCATGGCGGCTCCCGTTCAACTCAACGTGTGACGCCGCGGGCGCGGCTTCTTGCGATCAATGACCTGACCAGCCATTCGAGCCCGATCACCACGGCCATGATGGCCAGGGCCGTCAGCACGATCGGCTGGGCGATGTTCCGCGCCAGCTGTTCGCCGGCGAAGAACGCGGAGTGCAGAAAATCGAATCCGACCGGATTGAGCACCAGGGCGGCCGACAGCAACAGCGAGATCCAGGGCCAGCGCGTGCGAGCCGTGCCGGCCATTCATCCGTACTCCCGCCATACCGCACCGAGGAACACCGACCACGCCAGCGCCAGCACCGCGGCGCCGATCATCATGATCCTGAACTGGATCGTCGATATCAGGTCGCGGTTGACCGCGACGAGCAGCGCGACAGCGACGGCGGCGAGCAGGACGTACGGACCGTAGATCGCGTACATGGCGGATGCCCGTCACACCATCATCATCACGGGGTTTTCGATCAGCTGCTTGAAGGCGCCGATCAGTTCCGCGCCGAGCGCGCCGTCGATCGCGCGGTGATCGCACGACAGGGTCACGCTCATCATGTGCGCGATCTCGATCTTGCCGCCGCGCACCACCGGACGTTCCTCCGAGGTGCCGACCGCGAGGATCGAGGCATGCGGCGGATTGATCACGGCGGTGAAGTGGTTGATGCCGTACATGCCGAGGTTGGAGACCGCGGTGGTGCCGCCCTGATATTCCTCCGGCTTCAGCTTGCGGGCGCGGGCGCGCGCGGCGAAATCCTTCATCTCGTTGGAGATGGTCGAGAGCGTCTTGGTCTCGGCCTTGCGGATGATCGGCGTGATCAGGCCGCCCGGCATCGCCACCGCAACGCCGACGTCGGAATGCTTGTGCTTGAGCATGCCGCCTTCGGTCCAGCTGACGTTGCAGTTCGGAATCTTCTGCAGCGCGACCGCCATCGCCTTGATGACGAAGTCGTTGACCGAGATCTTGTAGAGCGGCTTCTTCTCCTTGTCCTTCGGCGCCGAGGCGTTGATCTCCTCGCGCGCGGCGAGCAGCTTGCCGATGTCGCAGTCGATGGTGAGGTAGAAGTGCGGGACGTTTTGCACCGAGGCGGTGAGACGCTGCGCGATGGTGCGACGCATGCCGTCATGCGGCACCACCTCGTAGGAGCCCGGCTCGAACAGCGCGAGGATCTGCTTGTCTGACATCGACGGCGCGATGCTCGGTCCCGCGGCGGGCGCAGCCGCCGGGGCCTTCAGGCCCTTGCCGGACTTGGCCTCGTCGACGTCGCGCGCGATGACCCGGCCATGCGGGCCGGTGCCGGTGATGCGGGCGAGATCGATGCCGGCTTCCTTTGCCAACCGGCGCGCCAGTGGCGATGAGAACACCCGGGCATGCCCGTTGGCCTGCGCGGCCGGTGCAGGGGCCGGAGGGGCCGCAGGCGCCGCTGCGGCCGGCTTTGGCGCAGGCGCCGCCGCCGGTGCGGGAGCCGCCGCAGGCGCCGCGGCCTGGACAGCGGGCTTCGGCGCCTCGGCGGGCTTGGCCGCCGGTGCTGCGCCCGCTCCGGCGCTGGCCGCCGCCTTCACATCCTCGCCGTCGCCGGCCATGACCGCAATGATGTCGTTGACCGGCACGTCCTGCGTGCCTTCCGGCACCAGGATCTTGGCGATCGTGCCTTCATCGACCGCCTCGACTTCCATCGTCGCCTTGTCGGTCTCGATCTCCGCGATCACGTCGCCGGACTTGACCTTGTCGCCCTCTTTCTTGAGCCACTTGGCGAGGTTGCCCTTTTCCATCGTCGGCGACAGCGCGGGCATGAGAATATTGATCGGCATTGTCAGTGACCTTGTTGCGACCGCGGTTTGGTTTGGCCCATGTCAGTCGGCCGGGCGATTTCGGCTTCGAACATCTCGACGATGCGCGCGAGCGCCTCGTCCTCGGTGTATTCGCTCTCGCGCGCATAGGCGCGCGCGGCATGGCGGGCGATGTCGACCAGCATCAGACCCCACATGTCCGGCTCCTCGAACGCGCGCTGGAACGCGATCGACAGGCCGCCATCGACGACGAAGGCGCGCAGCACCTCGATGGCGTCGTCGCGGCCCATCACGTCAGGCGGCAGCGGCTGCTCCTTGGGACCGGCCATCGGCGTTACCGGTAGGATACGGCCTTGGCGGCGGCGACCACCTCGGCGACGGAGGGCAGAGCGAGCTTTTCGAGGTTGGCGGCATAAGGCATCGGTACGTCCTTGCCGGAGACGCGCGCCACCGGCGCATCGAGATAGTCGAAGGCGTGCTCCATGATGCGCGCGGCAACCTCGGAGCCGACGCCGCTCTGCTGCCAGCCCTCCTCGACCGTCACCGCGCGGCCGGTCTTCTTCACCGAGTTGATGATGGTCTCGGTGTCCATCGGACGGATGGTGCGCAGATCGACGACCTCGGCCTCGATGCCTTCCTTGGCGAGTTCGTCGGCGGCCTTCAGTGCATAGGACATGCCCATCGCCCAGGAGACGATGGTGACGTCCTTGCCGACGCGGGCAATCCGCGCCTTGCCGATCGGCACCACGAAATCAGCCAGCTTCGGCACTTCGCCGGTGTGGCCGTACAGCACCTCGTTCTCGAGGAAGATCACCGGATTGGGATCGCGGATCGCGGCCTTGAGCAGGCCCTTGTAATCGGCGGCCGAATACGGCGCGATCACCTTGAGGCCCGGGATCTGCGCGTACCACGCCGCGTAGTCCTGGCTGTGCTGCGCGGCGACGCGCGCGGCGGCGCCGTTCGGGCCGCGGAACACGATCGAGCATCCCATCTGGCCGCCGGACATATAGAGCGTCTTGGCGGCGGAGTTGATGATCTGGTCGATCGCCTGCATGGCGAAGTTGAAGGTCATGAACTCGACGATCGGCTTCAGGCCCGCCATCGCCGCGCCGACGCCGACGCCGGCAAAGCCGTGCTCGGTGATCGGCGTATCGATCACGCGGCGGGCGCCGAATTCCTGCAGCAGGCCCTGCGTCACCTTGTAGGCGCCCTGATATTCCGCGACCTCCTCGCCCATGATGAAGACGTCGCCGTCGCGGCGCATCTCCTCGGCCATCGCATCGCGCAGCGCCTCGCGAATGGTCTGCGTGACCATCTCGGTCCCCGCAGGGATTTCCGGATCAGGCAGCGGTTCGGTCGCGGGCGCGGCCGGCGCCTTCGCCACGGGCTGCGGCGCTTCCGCCTTGACTTCGGCCTTGGCTTCGGCGGGCGCGGCCTCGGCAGCCTTCGGCTGCGGCACGGGCGCCGCCGGCGCCTTGGCAAGGTCGGCGGCGCTCTCGCCGTCGACCAGAATGGTTGCGATCGGCGTGTTCACCGCGACGTCGGCGGTGCCTTCCGGGATCAGGATCTTGCCGAGCGTGCCCTCGTCGGTTGCCTCGACCTCCATCGTCGCCTTGTCGGTTTCGATCTCGGCGATGACGTCACCGGACTTGATGGTCTCGCCTTCCTTTTTCAGCCATTTGGCGAGGTTGCCCTTCTCCATGGTGGGCGACAGCGCAGGCATCAGCACTTGAATGGGCATATCGGCTCCCGAAATCGGTCTTGAAATTCGTCTGCGCGGTGGGGTCAGCGGTAGATGTCGGTGTAGAGCTCGGCCGGATCCGGCTCCGGATCGTGCTGCGCGAAGTCGGCGGCCGCGTTGACGATCTCGCGCACCTCGGCGTCGATCGCCTTCAGCTCCTGCTCGCTGACGCCCGAGGCCAGCAAGCGGTTGCGCACCTGCTCGATCGGGTCCTGGTCGTGACGCACCTTCTCGACCTCCTCGCGCGTGCGGTACTTGGCCGGATCGGACATCGAGTGGCCGCGGTAGCGGTAGGTCTGCATCTCCAGAATCATCGGACCGTTGCCGCCGCGGCACCAGGCCACGGCCTCATCGGCGGCGGCCTTGACCGCGCGCACGTCCATGCCGTCGACCTGCTTGCCCGGAATGTTGAAGGAGGCGCCGCGCTTGGAGAAATCCTGCTGGGCCGATGCGCGCGACACCGAGGTGCCCATCGCATAGCGGTTGTTCTCGATCACGTAGATCACCGGCAGCTTCCACAGCTCCGCCATGTTGAAGCTTTCGTAGACCTGGCCCTGGTTGGCCGCGCCGTCGCCGAAATAGGTCACGCTGACGTTATCGTTGCCGCGATAGCGGTTGGCGAACGCAAGGCCGGTGCCGAGCGAGACCTGCGCGCCCACGATTCCGTGACCGCCGTAAAAGTGCTTCTCCTTGCTGAACATGTGCATGGAGCCGCCCTTGCCGCGGGAATAGCCGCCGCGGCGTCCGGTCAACTCGGCCATCACGCCCTTGGCTTCCATGTCGCAGGCCAGCATGTGACCGTGGTCCCGGTAGCCGGTTATGACCTCGTCGCCCGGCTTCAGCGCCATCTGCATGCCGACCACGACCGCTTCCTGGCCGATATAGAGATGGCAGAACCCGCCGATCGCACCCATGCCGTAGAGTTGACCGGCCTTCTCCTCGAAGCGCCGGATCAGGAGCATGTCCCGCAGTGCCTTGAGCTCCTGCTCCTTGGTGAATTCGGGGGGAGAGCCGGCCTTCTCCTGCCCTGATTCTTTTGCGACGCTTTTCTTGGGTGCGGCCATGGCAATTCCGGGTGAGAGAAGTCGGAGAACCCTCTCTAACCCAACTCAAATCGCCTTGGAAGGATTGCGTTCGCCCGATGGAATTTTGCTATGCCGCACTGCAGCGCAGCGCGACATTTTTGTGATAGCGCGCGAGTGATTTTGAAATTTGAGAACGCGTCAGTTCTTGTTGATCCGAACGAGATCACGGGGATTGGCGTAGTCGAGCTGAAAGCGCGCACGCTCGTCCAGCATGTCGGGATCGACCCGGTCCGACCGCAACAGCGACACCCGCTGCTCGCCCTCGGCCCGCTCCTTCTTCAGCCGCGCCAGCTCGGAGGTCAGCGCGATGATCTCCTGATCGAGCTCCTGCCGCGCGTTCAAGCCGTATTTGCCGGTGTAGGCGTTGACGCCGAAATAGCCGACCATCAGCGCCGCCAGCGTATAGAGGGCGAGCCCGGTCAGAATCGATTTGAGGCGTGTGCGGGAAACCATGGCCGCGAGCATGCGGCCATGGGGTTAATGAAGGCTGAACCAGGGCGTTTTCGAGCGAAGCCTGTCCCGGACTTGATCCGGGATGGATACCGGTTCGCGTGAAGAAAACACGTCAAGACAAGTTCAGCGTCCCGTTCCGATTCAATCGGAACGGGACTCTTGCTCAGCGGTTCTGCTTTTCGATAAAGGCCGCGAAGGCGTCGAGATACTGCTGCAGCACGCCCTTGAGCGACTCCTTGGTCAGTTCGCCGTTGTCGTCGAAGGCATCGCCGACGCCGTTGAGATAGGTTTCCGGCTGACCGAGGATCGGGCCGGAAATGCCCGGCAGGATGTTCTGCAGGTGCTTCACCGCGTTGACGCCGCCGAGCGGTCCGGGCGAATTGCCGATGATGCCGATCGGCTTGCCGATGAACGAGCTCTTGCCGTAGGGCCGCGAGGCGACGTCGATGGCGTTCTTCAATACGCCCGGGATCGAGCGGTTGTATTCGGGGGTCACGAACAGCACGCCGTTCGACTTCTGCAGCTTCTCGCGGAAGGCCAGCCAGTCCGCCGGCGGCGCGGCCTCGAGGTCCTGGTTGAAGAAGGAAATTTCCTGAAGCGTCGTCACATCGAGCTTCAGCGATGCCGGTGCAAGCTTGGCCAGCGCATTGGCGATCTTGAGCGAGAAGCTCTGCTTGCGGATGCTGCCGACGATGGTGACGATGTTATAGGCCATAGCAAATTCCCCTCGGGTTGCGCGTGAAGCTGGTGGCCCTCACCTACCGGCGCACCAGGAAAGATGCAAGTGCATGGATCGTCCAATTCCGGAAACGCAGCGTTTCGCGGAATTGGTCTATACAATGCAAAAGGCCGCCCCTGTCGGGACGGCCCTTTGCGTTTCGATCCTCAGCCCTTGTTCGGGTTGATCAGGAATTTCTCGCCGGTCGCGCGCTTGTTGTAGACGGCGATGTTGTCGAGCTGCAGGGTCTCCTGCAACGAGACCACCTTGGTGTAGTGACTGGCGAAAGTCGTCTTCAACTCGGCCACTACGCGTTGGCGCAGCTTGTTGCCGGCCTCCGGACCGATCTTCATCAGGAACGGGAACAGCAGCCAGCCGCCGACACCCCAGGCCATGCCGAAGCCGCGCGGCAATTCGATCGAGCGCGTGTCGAGGCTGCCGTAGACATAGACCTGCTTGTGCACATTCGAGCCGTAGCGGCTATAGGCCTTGGCGGTCTTGTTGATCGCGGTCTCCATCGCGACCAGGATCTGGCCCGCGAGCTTGCCGCCGCCGATCGCATCGAAGGCGATGGTGGCGCCGGTCTCGACCAGCGCGCCGGTGAGCTTGTCCATGAAATCGGGTGCGGAGGAATCGACGACATGTTCGGCGCCGATCTTGTGCAGGATGTCGGCCTGCTCCTTGTTGCGCACGATGTTGACGAGGCCGATGCCGTCCTTGAGGCAGATCTTGTTGAGCATCTGGCCGAGGTTGGACGCTGCGGCGGTGTGCACCAGCGCCTTGTGACCCTCGCGCCGCATCGTCTCGGTCATGCCGAGCGCGGTCAGCGGATTGACGAAGCAGGACGCGCCTTCCGCCGGCGTGATGCCGTCGGGCAGCGGCAGGCATTCGTTGACGCGCAGCGTGCGGTATTGCGCATACATCGCGCCACCAATCATCGCGACCGTGCGGCCCATCAGCGCCTTCGCCGCGTCCGACGAGCCGGTCCGGATCACGACGCCGGCACCTTCATTGCCGACCGGCATGGACTCGTCGAGCCGCGCGGCGAGTCCCGGCAATGCCGCTTCCGGCACGCGCGCGATTACCACGGGCAATTCCTTGCTGCCGGAGACCTTGGCGGCCGACATGTCGGCCGGGCCGATCAGAAGACCGAGATCGGACGGATTGATCGGGGTCGCCTCGACCCGGACCACGACCTCGTCGGGGCCGGGCTCGGGGGTCGGGACATTGACCAGCGATATCTCGAGCTCGCCATTCTTCTTGAGCAGCGAACGCAGTTGCAGACCGCTTTTGCCGTCGCTCATCCCGACCTCCCTTTTTGCGTTTGTTGGATCCCGATCAAGTTGGGGCGCTACGCCAGCGCCTTCAAGGCCGCCCTGCCCGCGTATCTCGCCTGGGTACCGAGCTGCTGCTCGATGCGCAGCAGCTGGTTGTATTTGGCGGTGCGGTCGGAGCGCGCCAGCGAGCCGGTCTTGATCTGCCCGCAATTGGTGGCGACCGCGAGATCGGCGATCGTGGAGTCCTCGGTCTCGCCGGAGCGGTGCGACATCACGGCGGTGTAGCCGGCCTTGTAGGCCATCTCGATCGCCGCAAGCGTCTCGGTCAGCGTGCCGATCTGGTTGACCTTGACCAGGATCGAATTGGCGCGGCCGTGCTTGATGCCGTCGGCAAGCCGGGTGACGTTGGTGACGAACAAATCGTCGCCGACCAGCTGGCACTTCTTGCCGATCGCATCCGTCAGCTCCTTCCAGCCGTCCATGTCGTCCTCCGACATGCCGTCCTCGATGGTGACGATCGGATAGCGGCCGACGAGATCGGCGAGATACTTCACCTGCTCGGAGCGCGAGCGGGTCTTGTTCTCGCCGCCATAGACATAGGAGCCTTCCTTGAAGAATTCGGTCGAGGCGCAGTCGAGGCCGAGCGCGACGTCGTCGCCTGCCTTGTAGCCGGCCTTGCCGATCGCGTTCATGACGAACTCGAGCGCGGCGTCGGCCGACGGCAGGTTCGGCGCAAAGCCGCCCTCGTCACCGACATTGGTGTTGTGGCCGGCCTTCTTCAGTTCGCCGCGCAGCGTGTGGAAGATCTCCGAGCCGCAACGCAGCGCCTCGGCGAACGACGTGGCGCCGACCGGCAGGATCATGAACTCCTGGAAGTCGATCGGGTTGTCGGCATGCACGCCGCCATTGATGATGTTCATCATCGGCACCGGCAGCGTCCGCGCCGAGGTGCCGCCGACATAACGATACAGCGGCATGTCGAAGGATTCGGCGGCGGCCTTGGCGCAGGCGAGCGAGACGCCGAGGATGGCGTTGGCGCCGAGCCGGCTCTTGTTCGGTGTACCGTCGAGATCGATCATGATCTGGTCGATCGCGACCTGCTCCTCGACGGCCTGGTCGCTGAGCGCCTCGAAGATCTCCCCGTTGATGGCGGCGACCGCCTTCTCGACGCCCTTGCCGAGATAACGCGACTTGTCGCCATCACGCAGTTCCACCGCCTCATGCGCGCCGGTGGACGCGCCCGACGGCACCGCCGCGCGACCGATTGACCCATCCTCCAGCACCACATCGACCTCGACCGTGGGGTTGCCGCGGCTATCCAGGATTTCGCGGCCGATGATGTCGACGATGTCAGTCATGAGAACCTCTTATGGCAGTGAGGGGGTCGGATGGCGGTGCTTCTAGCGCAATGCATCGAGGGGGAAAAGGCCGGGTGACGGGCGCCCGATCATAGGCTAGGAGACCCCACGGAGACCCCGAATGGCGAAGAAATCCAGCAAATCAACGACCTCCCCCGGCCTGCAACTCGGCCGTGCGGTGGAATGGCCCGACGCGCCGGAAAAGGCGCAGCTCGACCGCGTGCCCAATCCGCAAGCTGGTACCGATTATCTGGTGCGCTTCACGGTGCCGGAATTCACCTCGATCTGCCCGGTGACGGGCCATCCGGATTTCGCACATCTGGTGATCGACTATGTGCCGGGCCGCTGGCTGCTGGAATCCAAATCACTGAAACTGTTCGCCGCGAGCTTCCGCAACCACGGCGCATTCCATGAGGATTGCACGATCATGATCGGCCGGCGGATATCAGAAGAGATCAAGCCGAAATGGCTGCGCATCGGCGGCTACTGGTATCCCCGCGGCGGCATCCCGATCGACGTGTTCTTCCAGACCGGTCGGTTGCCGAAGGGCATCTGGGTTCCCGATCAGGGCGTCGCGACGTATCGCGGGCGGGGGTAGAGCAGACTTGCTAATCCTACCCTGTCCTCGACCGGCGATGCAGGAACCGAGGTGACGTCGGTCGTTCTCTCCACCTATGCGCGAAAAATGGATAAACCACGATTTGACCTTTTACTTTGGCTTCTTGACCGCTTCGCTAAGGTCATGCGTCACCTATGGTACAAGCGACGCAGGCTGCATTTGAATGAAGATTCCAACTTGGCGCCCTTTGACGCCCGTCAACTTCGCTTCTGGCTAGCAACCCTTTCGCCCGGCGATCTGTCTGTAAATGAAAGCGCGGCAGCCCACCCCGGAAGCTTGATGATCACCAGCATCGGAAGCCCCAATGATGCATTGTGGTCGCAGATGGAACGGGCAGGTTGGGCGCAACAGATCGCGGGGGATGATCCCACGATCGCGGGCGTGGCGGGTACCTACGCTTTCACGGAGCTGGGCGCGCAAGCCGTGACCAAGGCGATTGCTGAACTCGCCTCCTGGAATGCCGAGATCTTGGCGTTATTCAAGGACTTCGAGTCGCCGGAGCACGTGCGACAGCTCTGCCGCGTCTTCAGCCGGCTGACCCTTCGAACAGCGGCTCAACTCGCGATCACGAAGAAGGAGACACCCGCAACCGACGAAGGTCGAGCCCGGCAGCATGATTGCATCCTCGCCCTGGACGAGATCAGCAAAGGCGTTCGTATGGCGGGGCAGTATATCATGGAGGCCCTTGCGGTTGGTCACGACAGCGAGGTCGGCCGAGACCGACTGGAGCGAAGCACTGCAGGCCTGCGTTATGCTGAGAAGTGTCTGACCGAATGGGCAGCCGAGATACGCACTAAGCAATCCGACAGCTCGGCGCCGTCCTGAGCTAAGCCTCAACGTCCGGCCTTCCCGCCGCATCCGCCGGCCGCGTCTGCTTCAGGAATCTCGCGCAGATGAAACCGAGCACGACCATCACGGCGGCGGCCGAGACCAGCGTTGCGGTCTTGCCGGCGTGTTGCAGGCCGAAGCCGTAGGCGATCGGGCCGACGGTCTGGCCCATGAAAAAGAAGAACGAGTGCAGCGACAGCGCGGTGGCGCGTGCCTCGACCGATAGCTCGCTGGCAAACACCTGCAGGCAGCCGTGGATCATGTAGAAGCCGAGGCCCATCACCAGGAGGCCCGCCATCTGCAGCTTCCAGTGCGGCCCGAACGCAACGCCGACCAGTTGAATCGCAACCAGCGTCGCGCCGACGACCATCATGCCCCTCACCCCGATCCACGGCAGCAGGCGCGACACCGTCAGCGTGTAGAGCAATCCGCCGATCGCAAAGCCGGCGATCACGATGCCGGCGATCGACAGCGAGGTCTCGCCGAGCTCGAACAGGAACGAGGCGATGAAGGGAAACAGCCCGAGCACGCAGCAGCCTTCGATGAAGACCGCCGAATAGCAGATCCGCGCGTTCGGATTGGTGAAGATGGTGCGATAGCCGTGGCGCAGCGCCTTCAGGCTGGTGCGCGGCGGACGGTTCAGCGCGGCGCCGCGGAAGCCGGCCGCAACCGCCAGCGCAACGATGATCACGAGGCCGCCGAGCACCGCGAGAACGCCGCGCCAGCCGAGGAAATCGCCGATCAGGCCCGAGGCCGTCGCGCCGAGCAGATTGCCGGTCATCGACCCCGCGAGGGTTCGCCCGATCGCGAGCTGCCGCTTGTCCGGGCCGACGAGATCGCTGGTCAGCGACAGCGCCACCGGAAATACGCCGCCCGAGCCGATGCCGGCGAGGATGCGGGTCACGAACAGCATCGGGAACGAGGTCGACAGCGCGCCGAGGATGTTGGCGACGCCGAGCAGTCCGAGGCAGATCGTCATCAGCCGCGCCTTGCCGAACAGGTCGGCGGCGGCGCCGATCGCCGGCTGGACCGCGGCAAAGGTGAAGGCGAACACCGCGGCAAAGCTCGCCGCGGTCGCGATGCTGACGCCGAAATCGTCGGCGACATGCGGCAGCACCGGATCGAGCGCACGCACCGACAGGCTCGCCGCGAACGTCGCCAGCGTGATGACGTTGAGGGCCGGCGGCATGCCGCTGGTTGCGGTCATGTCGTTGTCCGCCGGTCAGGCCGCCGTCTTCGCCAGCGCGTCGAACTGCATCAGCCGCCTGACGAGCGCCTCGAAGTCACGGAGCGGCACCATGTTGGGGCCGTCGGACGGCGCGTGATCCGGATCGGGATGGGTCTCGATGAACACGCCGGCGACGCCGACCGCGACCGCGGCACGCGCCAGCACCGGCACGAATTCACGCTCGCCGCCCGACGAGGTCCCCTTGCCGCCCGGCTGCTGCACCGAATGGGTGGCATCGAAGATCACGGGCGCGCCTGTCGTGCGAGCCAGGATCGGCAGCGCGCGCATGTCCGACACCAGCGTATTGTAGCCGAACGACGCACCGCGCTCGGTGACCAGCACATTGGCGTTGCCGGCGCCGGTGATCTTGCTGACCACATTGGTCATGTCCCACGGCGCCAGGAACTGCCCCTTCTTGACGTTGACGACCTTGCCGGTCGCGGCCGCGGCCAGCAAGAGATCGGTCTGCCGGCACAGGAAGGCCGGGATCTGCAGCACATCGACCGCCTGCGCCACTTCGGCGCACTGGGTCGCCTCATGCACGTCGGTCAGCACCGGCAGCCCGAGCGAAGACCGGATCTCGGCGAAGATCGGCAGCGCCTGCGCCAATCCGATGCCGCGCGCCGCCGTCGCGCTGGTGCGGTTCGCCTTGTCGAACGAGGTCTTGTACACCAGACCGATCTTGAGCCCGGCCGCGATCTCCTTCAGCGCGGACGCCACTTCAAGCGCGTGCGCGCGGCTCTCGAGCTGGCAGGGACCGGCGATGATCGAAATGGGCAAGGCATTGCCGAACTTGGCCGATCCGACGGCAACGATCGGCGCGGCGGCTTGCGCGGAAACCTGATTGGTCAAAATGCTGCATCCTTTTGCCGGCGACCATGCAGTCCCGCGCGGGACGGATCAAGCCATCCCGCACCATGCGGGGGTTGCGCTGACGCCGTGGGTGCGCCGTGCTAACACAATCCCGCCCAAACAGCGCCTATAAACTGGCGCGGAACGGATTCCCACGAGGAAGACATGCGCATCCCGCTGATGATCAGAGCCGTCGCCGCCCTGTCGGCGACGTCGGGCCTCGCCTACGGCCAGACCAGCAGCCAGCCCGGGGTCGTCACCAGCGGCGCCACCGGCGTCACCGTCAATGGCAAGCCGGCGGCGCGCAGCGGCGACACCACCAGCAATGGCGGCCCACTCGTCGAGGGCGTGCCCAATGTGCTGATCAACGGCAAGCCGGCGGTGGTCATGGGCGATCGCACGCATTGCGGCGGCAAGACGACCTCCGGCAGCCACGGCGTCTTCATCAACGGCAAGCCGATGGTGACCCGGGGCGATCAGACGTCCGGCTGCCCGCAATAGCCGCGCCGGTCACTGGGCGCGACGAAGTCTCGTCATCGCGCCCCCTGCGGCCACCGCGTCACTTGACCGATGAAAACGCCGTCGGCACCAGAAGCTGGTTGACGATGTTGAGAACGATCTGGCCGTCCTCCTCGGTCTTGGCGCGCGCGGTGATCCACTCCGGATCGGTTTGGAACGCGGTCCACTTCTTCTCGCGCTCGGCGAGCGATTCCCAGGCCAGCAGATAGGTCAGCTCCTGGTTGGATTCCCCGACCAGCGTCGTGAAGAAGCCGGCCTGCCTGATGCCGTGCTTGTCCCAGAGCTTCAGCGTGATGGTCTCGAAGCGCTTGAGCAGCGCCGGCAGCCGTCCCGGCAGGCAGCGATAGACGCGGGTCTCGTAGATCATTGGCGGTCCTCCCAGATTTGTGTGCGGGCGGTTATAGCCAGCGCCTTCCGGACTGTCTTGAGGGGTGACAACATGGCACCCCTGCTCGCGACAGGCGGCCATTTCCGCAATGTTGTTGCAATGTTACTTGCCCTAAACCTGCCGTTCAGGAGCCGGACCCAAAGGACATGCGGATACTGCTGGTTGAGGACGAAGCCGAAATGGCGGCGGCGCTGTCGCAGGCGCTGAAGGGCTACGACATGGTGGTCGACCACGTGCCGAACCTTGCCGAGGCCGAGGAAGCGATCTCCGCCGAAGTGCATGGCGCGGTCCTGCTCGACCGCCAGCTTCCGGACGGCGACGGCCTCACGCTGATCCCGAAGCTGCGCGCCAAGGCCGACGGCGTCCCGATCATCGTGCTGACCGCGCGCGGCGAGCTCACCGACCGCATCACCGGCCTCGACAGTGGCGCCGACGACTATCTGGCCAAGCCGTTCGCCGTGGAAGAGCTGCTGGCGCGGCTGCGCGCCGTGCTGCGCCGCCCCGCCGGACTGCAGCTCGAGATCATCAGGTCCGGCCGGGTGGCGTTCGATTGCAGCCATCGCGAGGCCAGCGTCGACGGCCGTCCGCTCGAGCTGCCGCGGCGCGAGCTGCTGGTGCTGGAGACGCTGCTGCGCCGCATGGGCCGCACCGTGCTGCGCGCGACGCTTGAGGAAGCCGTCTACAATTTCGAGGACGAGATCCAGTCCAACGCGCTCGACGCCCACGTCTCGCGGCTGCGCCGCAAACTTGCGGACGCCAACGCCGGCGTCGAGATCCACAGCATCCGCGGCGTCGGCTATCTGTTGAAGCAAACGTCATGAGCGAACAGGCCGAGCACTATTGCCTGCGCTCGCAACTGAGCTGGCGGCTGGTGACGCTGCAGGCGCTGCTGCTTGCGATGCTGATCGTTTGCCTGATCAGCGCGTTGTGCGCCACCGGCTTCCTGATCGTTCCGCGCGATGAGGATCATGTGATTTCCATCGTGCAGGGCGCGGTCGCACGCGACGGCAAGGGCGAGCTGATTTTGCGCCCGACCGCCGAACTGCAAAAGCTCCGTGACGACACGCCCGACCTCTGGTTCCTGGTGCGCGACCGGCAAGGCCGTTCGCTGACGGAAGGCGCGGTGCCGCCGGAATTCGCCAGGATCGGTGGCGCACTCGACCAGATCAGCCAGGCGCGGCTCGGCTGGCAGATGTTCGAGGATGATCCGCGCAAGCCGCCGGCGCGGCTGAAGCGCGTCAATTCGGACGCCGGCCCCGTGCAGGTGCTCACGGCGACGCAAGGGCCGATGTCGAGCGTCAAGACCGCGCTCGCCACCACGCTGGCATTCCTCGCCATTGCCCTGCCCGGCCTTTTCCTGATGGCATGCGCCACCTTCATCGCGACGCCGATGGTTGTGAGGCGCGCCTTCGCCGGTCTCGACACCACCGCCGACGAAGCGCGCCGGATCGATTTCCGCCAGCGCGGCAGCCGGCTGTCGGCGGATCATCTGCCGCTCGAGGTGGCGCCGCTGGTGACCGCCATCAACGATGCGCTGAAGCGGCTCGACGACGGCTATACCCGGCACCAGCGCTTCGTCGCCGACGCGGCCCATGAATTGCGCACGCCGATCGCGATCCTCAACACCCGGCTGGAGTCGCTGCCGCCGGGCCCGGAGAAAACCCGCCTGCTCGAGGATTCGGCACGGCTTGCGACATTGGCCGAGCAACTGCTCGACATCCAGCGCTTTGACCAGTGCCGCAATCCGTTCGTCCGCGTCGATCTCGTCGCGGTCGCACGCAATGTCGCGGCCGACCTTGCGCCGCTGGCGATCGCGGCCGGCTATGAGCTGTCGCTCGATACTTCGGTCGACCGTGTGGAAACATCCGGCGATCGCGCCGCGCTGGAGCGCGCGCTCACCAACCTGGTGCAGAACGCCATCCAGCATGGCGGCCGTCGCGGCACCATCACCATCCATGTCGGCAGCGCCGCGACGATCGACGTATCGGATGAAGGCGACGGCATTCCCCAGGATCAGCGCACGCGGATCTTCGATCCGTTCTATCGGCTTGCGCCGCTCGATCGCGGCGCCGGCCTCGGCCTCAACATGGTGCGCGAGATCGCAAGGCTGCACGGCGGTCACGTCTCCGTGCTCGATGGTCCGAAGGGCGGCGCGTGCTTCCGCCTCACATTACCGCCGGCGCCGTTCGCGTCGTGATGCCAAGCGTTTTCGAGCGAAGCCTGTCCCGGACTTGATCCGGGATGGGCACCGGTTCGCATGAAGAAAATGCGTCAAAACCAGAGTCGAGAGCCGTTCCGATTCAATCGGAACGGCTCTCGCGCAATGTTGTCGCAATGCAGCTCCCGCAAACAGGGCGTCACGCTTCGCATCTGAGTCGAAGCGCCGCGACACGTTGCTGGGAATCCCAATGTCACATGATCTGCTGTCTTTCTTCACGGCGTGGATGGCGGCCCCCGGCCGCGTCGGCGCCATCGCGCCGTCGGGCGCAGCGCTCGCCGAACTCATTACGCGCGACATCAGCGCCGACACCGGCCCGGTGCTCGAGCTCGGTCCGGGCACGGGCGCATTCACCTATCAGCTGTTGAAGCGCGGCGTGCGCCAGCAGGATCTCACGCTGGTCGAGTACGGCTCGGATTTCATGCGGCTGTTGCAGCTGCGCTTTCCCGGCGCGCGCGTGCTGTGGATGGACGCGGCGCGCCTCGCCTCGGAGCGGCTCTACGATGGCGCGCCGGTCGGCGCCGTCGTCAGCGGACTGCCGCTGCTCAACATGTCGCCGCGCAAGGTCATCTCGATCGTCGGCGGCGCGTTCAGCTACCTGCGTCCCGGCGGCGCGTTCTATCAATTCACCTACGGCATGCGCTGCCCGGTGCCGCGGCCGATCCTCGACCGGCTCGGCCTGCGCGCCACGCTGGTCGATCGCGCCATCCTCAACGTGCCGCCGGCCGCGGTCTACCGGCTGACGCGACGCCCGCAATACAAGCTGATGACGCGCGATGTCGCAGCGGCGGCCGGCACCGATATTTCGCCGATCAAGAAAGGACGCCGGGCCAGCGAGGACTGCGCCGTGTAGCGGCGCAGCTTGACGGCCGCTTGGCTAGACCAGCCGGCTCTGCTTCGCTGCGGCCTCGATGAACGAGGCAAACAGCGGATGCGGCTCGAACGGCCGCGACTTCAGCTCGGGATGGAACTGGACGCCGATGAACCAGGGATGGTCCTCGTACTCCACGATCTCCGGCAGCACGCCGTCGGGCGACATGCCGGAGAAACGCAGGCCGTGCTGCTCGAGGCGATCCTTGTAGGCGGTGTTGACCTCGTAGCGGTGGCGGTGCCGCTCGGAGATCTCGGTCGCGCCGCCATAGACCTGCGAGACGCGGCTGCCGCGGTTGAGCGCCGCAGGATAGGCCCCGAGCCGCATCGTGCCGCCGAGATCGCCGCTCTGCGAGCGCTTCTCGAGCTCGTTGCCGCGCAGCCATTCCGTCATCAGGCCGACCAGCGGCTCCTTGGTCGGGCCGAACTCCGTCGAGTTGGCGTCCTCGATGCCGACCAGATTGCGCGCCGCCTCGATCACCGCCATCTGCATGCCGAAGCAGATGCCGAAATACGGCACGTCACGCTCGCGCGCGAACTGCGCCGCGCGGATCTTGCCCTCGGCGCCGCGCTGGCCGAAGCCGCCGGGCACCAGGATGCCGTTGACGTGCTCGAGGAACGGCGCCGGGTCCTCGTTCTCGAACACCTCGCTCTCGATCCAGTCGAGATTGACCTTCACCTTGTTGGCGATGCCACCGTGCGAGAGCGCCTCGATCAGCGATTTGTAGGCGTCCTTCATGCCGGTGTATTTGCCGACGATGGCGATCGTCACCGCACCTTCCGGATTGCGGACGCGCTCGTTGATGACGTGCCAGCTCTGCAGCGCCGGCGGAATCTTCGCGGTGATGCCGAACGCGGCCAGCACCTCGTCGTCGAGGCCGGCGGCGTGATAGGCCTCCGGCACGGCGTAGATGTTGTCGACGTCGCGCGCCTCGATCACGGCGCTCTCGCGCACGTTGCAGAACAGGCCGAGCTTGCGCCGCTCTTCCTTCGGGATTTCGCGGTCGGTGCGGCACAGCAGGATATCCGGCTGGATGCCGATCGAGCGCAGCTCCTTCACCGAGTGCTGCGTCGGCTTTGTCTTGAGTTCGCCGGCACTTGGAATGTACGGCAGAAGCGTCAGGTGAATGTAGACCGCGTGATCGCGCGGCAGCTCGTTCTTGAGCTGGCGGATCGCCTCGAAGAACGGCAGGCCCTCGATGTCGCCGACGGTGCCGCCGATCTCGACCAGCACGAAATCGTACTCGTCGTTGCCATCGAGCACGAATTCCTTGATCGCGTTGGTGACGTGCGGGACCACCTGGATGGTGGCGCCGAGATAGTCGCCGCGGCGCTCCTTGGAGATGATGTCCTGATAGATCCGACCGGTCGTGATGTTGTCGGCCTTGGTGGCCGGACGACCGGTGAAGCGCTCGTAGTGGCCGAGATCGAGATCGGTCTCGGCGCCGTCGTCGGTCACGAACACTTCGCCGTGCTGATACGGCGACATCGTTCCGGGATCGAGGTTGAGATAGGGATCGAGCTTGCGAAGGCGGACTTTGTAGCCTCTGGCCTGCAGCAAAGCGCCGAGCGCCGCTGAAGCCAGACCCTTGCCGAGCGAGGAGACCACGCCGCCGGTGATGAATATGTACCGCGCCATGGGACTTTACCTTTAATCCGACTCCGGCGATTCGCAAAACGAATCGGCTGTTCCCGGCAAACAATTCGCCGGGTTGTGGGTGACATCAAACTGGAAGCGATTTCAGAGCATTGATGGGGGTTTCTGATGCAGGATGCCAGCCGGGCATCCTGCATGGCCACCCTGCTTTATTGCGACCGTGGCGCCTGCGGGCCGCTCGGGGCCTGCTGCCCCTGCTGCTCGTCGGCCTTCTTCAGCGAATCGAGGATGCCGCCCGAGGTCGGCGCGTTCATCGGCGTGCCGCCGGCCGGCTGCGTCTGCGCCGGTGCGCCGGTGCCGATGATCGAGCTCGGCTTGCGGTCATAGCCTGCGTACCAGGACAGGAACAGGCTGGTGATGAAGAAGCCCACCGCGAGGATCGCCGTGGTTCGCGTCAGCAAATTGGCGGTGCCGCGGCTCGACATGAAGCCGGCGCCGCCACCCATGCCAAGGCCGCCGCCTTCGGATTTCTGCAACAGCACGGCGCCGATCATGACGGCGACAATCATGAGGTGGACAATGATAACGACAGTCTGCATCGCAAGCCTTCCGTCACAAGCCGCCAAGCGGCCAGACAAACGGCGCTATCGGCTTTACGGTTTTCGTGAAGTCGCGCCCTGTTACACGATTGCACCGGGCATTGTCACCCCCGAGATAGTCGCACTGTCGACGATCACAAGCAGCGCCGATCATGGCCCGACCGGGCCTTGCCGGGAACCGGCGACTTCTACTATAATGGACATATGGATACTTTGGTGGACGACCTGAGCCAACGCCTCGCACAGCGCATCAGGCTCGAACGCGATGGCCGCGGCTGGTCGCTGGCCGACCTCGCCGAACGCGCCGGCGTCTCCAAGGCCACGATCAGCAAGATCGAGCGCGCCGAGGTCAGCCCCACCGCGGTCGTGCTGGTGCGCCTCGCCTCGGCTTTCGATCTCACCCTGGCCGGGCTGATGCTGCGTGCCGAAGGCCAGGGCGAACGGCTGTCGCGCGCCGCCGCGCAACCAATCTGGCGCGATCCGGAAACCGGATATCTGCGCCGCCAGGTGTTCAGCCGTCCCGACCATCCGGTCGAGCTGGTGCGGGTCGAGCTGCCGCCGAAGCAGACCGTGACCCTGCCCGCCTCCTCCTACGTGCATATCCGCCAACTGGTCTGGGTGCTCAGCGGCAGCCTCGTCATCACCGAAGGCGGCGCACGCCACGTGCTCGCCGCCGGCGATTGCCTCGGTTTTGGCCCGCCGGCAGAGACGACACTCGCCAACGAGACCAACGCCGGGTGCACCTATGTGGTCACCCTGGCCCGGAGCTGACGCATGCCGCAATTTACCATCAAGCCGCTCGCGGATGCGCCAGGGATTCGCAGTGCCCTTCGCGAGCTGTTGATCGAGACCGTCGCCAGCGGCGGCTCGGTGAGCTTCATGCACCCGCTGTCGCCAGATGACGCCGATGCATTCTGGCAGGACTCGCTCGGCGCCGCCGCGCGCGGCGAGCGTATCGTGCTCGGCGCCTTCACCGGCAACGATCTGATCGGCACCGTGACGCTTCTGCTCAAACTGCCGCCGAACCAGCCGCATCGGGCGGAAATTGCGAAGATGATGACACGCGTCGCCCATCGCCATCGCGGCGTGGCGACGGAATTGATGCGCGCGGCCGAGCAGCTTGCGATCGCGCACGGACGCACGCTGCTGGTGCTCGACACCGCCGAAGAGGATGGCGCCGCGCCACTCTATGAACGACTGGGATTCCAGCTCACCGGGATCATCCCGGACTACGCGCTGAAGCCGCATGGCGGCCTCACCGGGACGATGGTCTACTGGAAGCGGATCGGGGCGGCTCTCTAAATTTGTCGCGCCAGCTGTTGCCGGTCGCCTCATGCTGTCAGGGTGACGGGATTGGTTTACTCAGCTTGCTCAGCGTCATCGCCCGCGCATGCGCACGCGGGTGATGCAGTATTCCAGAGACGGTCGTGCTTGAGCCGATAGGCCGCTGCGTACTGGGTCGCCCGGTCAAGCCGGGCGACGACAACAGTGGATGAGGACAAGGCTTCACATCCTCTCAGGGTAATGGGCGACAGAGCAGCAATTCGGCCGCCGCCTAGCACCCCGCGGCGATCGCGAGAAAGTCCGACGCTTTCAGGCTGGCGCCGCCGACCAGTGCGCCGTTGACATTGGCCACCGCCATCAGCTCGGCCGCGTTCGACGGCTTGACCGAGCCGCCATAGAGGATCCTGATCCTGTTTCCCTCGCCCTTGAAGCGATCGGTGAGCTGACCTCGCATAAACCTGTGAACTTCCTCGACATCCTTGGCCGTCGGGGTCAGGCCGGTGCCGATCGCCCAGACCGGCTCATAGGCCACCACCAGGTTGGCAGCGGTCGAACCGTCGGGCAGCGAGCCCGCAAGCTGGGTGCCGCAGATATCGAGCGTCTTGCCGACGTCGCGCTGCTCGCGCGTCTCGCCGATGCAGACGATCGCGGTCAACCCGGCACGCCACACGGCCTCCGCCTTCTGCCGAATCAGCACGTCGGTCTCGCCGTGGTCGGCGCGCCGCTCGGAATGGCCGACGATGATCGCGACCGCGCCGAGGTCCTTGAACATCTCCGCCGAGAGATCGCCGGTGTGGGCACCGGATGCCTTGGGATGGCAATCCTGGGCGCCGACGGCGACCTTCGAGCCGCGCGCCTTGTCGGCAAAGGCCCCGACCAGCGTCGCCGGCGGACAGACCAGGAGATCGGCCTTTCCGGCGACATCGCCGGCGCCCGCCAGCATCGCGTCGAACTCGACAAAAGAGGATTTCAGGCCGTTCATTTTCCAGTTGCCGGCGATCAGCGGCCGAATGGCGTCGGTCATGTCGGATGTCCCATCGTTCAAGCGTGTCCCTGCGCTACCAGAGCCGGGCGGCGACTTCCAGAGCGCGGCTTCGCGCATACCGTGCGACGCTTCCGCCCGCGCGGCCAAGGTTGCGGGGGCGCTTCGGCCACTTTATGATGGGTTTTCAATCCGGTGACGCCCTGCTGCGGGACAAAAGCCTCGACTTTCGGCTCCCCATTGGGCACGACCCGGTTCCCCTCCTGTAAAACAAGTTGGACCCATGCTTCGAGGAATGCGGAAAGCCTCATCAAACTGGCTCGGCAAGACGATTATGGCCGTGGTGATGGGCGTTTTGATCGTCAGTTTCGGAATTTGGGGCATTGCCGACATTTTCAAGGGATTTGGCCAGTCGACCTTCGCCAAGGTGGGCGGGACCGAGATTTCGGCCGAGCAGTTCCGCCAGATCTATACCGACCGCCTGCAGCAGCTTGGCCGCCAGTTCGGCCGTCCGCTGACGCCGGACCAGGCGCGCGCCTTCGGCATTGACCGCCAGGTGCTGCAGCAGACGCTTGCGGAAGCCGCGCTGGACGAGGAGGCGCGCCGCATGGGCCTCAATGTGTCCGACGCCGAGGTGCTGCGCGCGATCTACAACGACCCGAATTTCAAGGGCCTCAACAACCAGTTCGACCCGCAGCGCTTCCAGGCCGTGATCCGCAACTATGGCTATACCGAAGGCCGCTACATCGCCGAGCAGCGCCGCGTTGGCCTGCGGCGCCAGATCGCCGGCACCATCTCGTCCGGGATCGAGCCGCCGAAATCGCTGGTCGAGGCGCTGACCCGATTCCAGAACGAGCAGCGTTCGATCGACTACATCACGCTCGGCGCCGCGCAGGCCGGCACCATCGATCCACCCTCGCCCGAGGCGCTCGCCGCCTATTTCGAGGACCACAAGGCGCAGTTCCGCGCGCCCGAATACCGCAAGATCTCCTTCGTCGCCATCACGCCCGAGGAGATCGGCAAGTGGGAAACGGTGTCGGACGAGGACGCCAGGAAGATCTTCGAGGAGCGCAAGGACCGGCTCAGCACGCCGGAGAAGCGCGAGGTCTCGCAGATCGTGTTTCCGGACGCCGGCGAGGCGCAGGCCGCGCGCGGGCGGATTGCGTCGGGCGCGTCGTTCGACGACATCGCCAAGGAGCGCAACCTCAATCTGGCCGACGTCAATCTCGGCCTGGTCGCGAAGTCGGCGATCCTCGATCCGGCCGTCGCCGATGCCGCCTTCTCCCTGGCCGCAGGCGAAGTCAGCCAGCCGGTGCAGGGCCGCTTCGGCGTCGCGCTGGTCAAGGTCGGCAAGGTCGAGCCCGGCGTGACCCCGAGCTATGAGAGCCTCGCCCAGCAGGTGAAGAACGAGATCGCCTCCGAGCGCGCCCGCACCAAGGTCGCCGAGCTGCGCGACAAGATGGAAGACGAGCGCGGCGGCGGCGCCAGCGTCGTCGAAGCCGCACAGAAGCTGAAGCTGACCCCCGTCACCATCGACGCGGTCGATCGCTCCGGGCGGCTGCCGAACGGCCAGGTCGCGACCAACATCCCGCGCGGTCTCGACGTGGTGTCGCAAGCCTTCAACAGCGACGTCGGCGTCGACAACGACCCGATCCAGTTCAACGGCGGTTATGTCTGGTACGACGTGCTCGGCATCACGCCGTCGCGCGAGCGCAGCCTCGACGAGGTTCGCGACCAGGTCGAGGCCAAGTGGCGCGAAGACCAGATCTCCACCAAGCTGCGCGCCAAGGCGAGCGAGATCGTCCAGAAGCTCGATAGCGGCGCCAAGCTCGCCGACGAAGCCGCCGCTGCCGGCGTCAAGGTCGAAACGGCGGCGAATTTCAACCGCGAGGCCTCGCTGCCTGCAGTGCCGGCAGGCGTGATTGCGGCCGCATTCCGGGCCGCCAAGGACGGCGATGGACAGACCTCCGTCGCCGGCGGCAGCCAGTGGGTGGTCTTCCGCGTCACCAACGTGACGGTGCCGCCGGTCGACTTCGCGTCAGATGCGGCCAAGCAGCTCACCGAGGCGCTGCGGCGGTCGTTGAGCGACGAGCAGGTCGCGCAATATGTCACGAAGATCGAGTCCGATATCGGCGTGACCATCAACCAAGCAGCCTTCGCACAGGTGACAGGCGCAAATAATTGAGCATGATCGGGACAGCGCGACGACGCGCTGCGCCGCGATCAAGCTCCAACAACAGACCCTGAGCCAGCGAATGGACGACCTGAAATCGATCATCGGAAAAGTCGCCACCGGCGCCACGCTGACGCGTGAAGAGGCGGCGTCCGCCTTCGACAGCATGATGTCGGGCGAAGCCACGCCCTCGCAGATGGGCGGGCTGTTGATGGCGCTGCGGGTGCGCGGCGAGACCGTCGAGGAGATCACCGGCGCCGTCACCGCGATGCGCGGCAAGATGCTGCCGGTCACGGCGCCGGCGGAGGCCGTCGACATCGTCGGCACCGGGGGCGATGGCTCCGGCTCGGTCAACGTCTCGACCTGCGCGGCCTTCATCGTGGCCGGCGCCGGCGTGCCCGTGGCGAAGCACGGCAATCGCGCATTGTCGTCGCGCTCGGGCGCCGCCGACGTGCTGGCCTCGCTCGGCGTCAAGCTCGATTTGACGCCCGAACAAGTCGGGCGCTGCGTCAAGGAAGCCGGCATCGGCTTCATGTTCGCGCCCGCGCATCATCCGGCGATGAAGAATGTCGGTCCGACCCGGGTCGAGCTCGCCACCCGCACCATCTTCAACCTGCTCGGGCCGCTGTCGAACCCGGCCGGCGTCAAGCGGCAGATGGTCGGCGTGTTCTCGCGGCAATGGGTGCAGCCGCTGGCGCAGGTGCTGAAGAACCTCGGCTCCGACAAGGTCTGGGTCGTGCATGGCTCCGATGGCCTCGACGAGATCACCCTCACCGGCCCGACCTTCGTTGCGACGCTCGAGAACGGCGAGATCAGGACATCTGAGGTGACGCCCGAGGACGCCGGCCTTGGCCGCGTCGGCGGCGAGTCGCTGAAGGGCGGTGACGCCGATGCCAATGCGATCGCGCTCTCCAGCGTGCTGCAGGGCAAGCCGAGCGCCTATCGCGACGTCGCCCTGCTCAACGCCGCCGCCGCGCTGATCGTGGCCGGCCGCGCCAAGGACCTCAAGGAAGGCGTCGCGATCGGAGCGCAGTCGCTCGACAGCGGCGCTGCCGCCGCGCGGCTGAAGCATCTGGTCGCGGTTTCGAACGGTTGAGTATGATCCGAAAAAGTGGGAACCGGTTTTTCGAATCAGATCATGCGCAAGCAAGGCGTTGAAACATGTCCGACATCCTGACCAAGATCGAGGCCTACAAGCGCGAGGAGATCGCCGCCGCGAAGCGCGCGCATCCGCTCGCCGAGGTCGAGGCGCAGGCCAGATCGGCCTCGGCCCCGCGCGGCTTCGTCCGCGCCCTCAAGGACAAGCATGCGCGCGGCGACTACGCGCTGATCGCGGAAGTGAAGAAGGCCTCGCCCTCGAAGGGCTTGATCCGGGCCGATTTCGATCCGCCCGTGCTCGCGAAAGCCTATGAGGCCGGCGGCGCGGCCTGCCTGTCGGTGCTGACCGATGCGCCTTCGTTCCAGGGCCATCTCGACTTCATGGTCGCGGCCCGCGCCGCGACCAGCCTGCCGGTGCTGCGCAAGGATTTCATGTTCGACACCTACCAGGTGGCGGAAGCGCGCGCCCATGGCGCCGACTGCATCCTGATCATCATGGCCGCGCTCGACGACGCGGCGGCCGGGGAGATCGAGGACGCCGCGCTCGGCTATGGCATGGACGTGCTGGTCGAGATCCATGATCGCGCCGAGCTTGACCGTGCCTTGAAACTTCGCTCGCCGATGATCGGCGTCAACAACCGCAATCTGCGCACCTTCGAGACCACGTTGGCGACCAGCGAGGCGCTGGCGCCGCTGATCCCGCGCGACCGCCTGATGGTCGGCGAGAGCGGCATCTTCACGCCTGACGATCTCGCCCGGCTCGAACGGGTCGGGATGTCGACCTTCCTGGTCGGTGAAAGCCTGATGCGGCAGCAGGACGTCACCGCGGCGACCCGCGCCTTGCTGACGCGGCAGGCCGCCCCGCGCGCCACCGCAACGCGCTGACGCAATGGCGCGGAACAGCAAGGGCAAGACCAAGGCCGAGCCGTCCGGCTCGGGCACCGCCCTCACCCACATCGACGCCAAGGGCGACGCGCGCATGGTCGACGTCTCGGCCAAGCCCGCCACCGAACGGACCGCCGTTGCCGAAGGCCGCGTCGTGATGAGCAAGGCGACGCTGGCGCTGATCGAAACCGGCCGGGCCAAGAAGGGCGACGTGCTGGCGACGGCGCGGATCGCCGGCATCATGGCGGCGAAGCGGACCTCGGAATTGATCCCGCTCTGCCATCCGCTGGCGCTGACCAAGGTCACGATCGACATCACACCCGACCGCAAGCTGCCCGGCTGCATCGTCCGCGCCAGCGTCAAGGTGACGGGCCCGACCGGCGTCGAGATGGAGGCGCTGACCGCGGTCTCGGTCGCATGCCTGACGATCTACGACATGATCAAGGCGGTCGAGCGCGGCGTGCGCAT
>NZ_SMYJ01000001.1:0-6468 GCF_009720285.1 Bradyrhizobium sp. BR2003 | reverse complement strand
CGAGAACAGCGATTTTCGTCATCGACCTGGCGATTCCCAAGATCTGGCTCCGCGACAACGAGCCGGAGCCGGCATCGGAAGACAATGCGAAAAGCCGTGAGCAGCGCGATCGCTGGCTGAGAGAACGCAAGATGTTGCGGCGGTTTCGCAAGTCTCACAGTTCAAGGCCACGTTCTGCAAGCACACCGTGCATGACCTCGCGTTTGATTTCGACGGCGATCTCGTTTCGGACCTGGGCGCCGAGCACCCGCTCGGCATCCGCATCGCCGAGCAGACCATGCTCGGCCAATCGCTGATCGAGCCGGCTCTCAAACTCCTCGCCCATGGCTTCGACCAACCGATCTTGCATCGCCTCATATTCATCCGGAGCGATGCGCCTTAGCACCGTCTCCCAGGGTTGCCAGCGGGCTGCCATGTAGTCGGTGAACTGGTTGGCTTCCTGCTCCCGGACCAGGTCTAGCGCCCGCGCTGCATCGTCCTCGCCTACGTCAGAGACCGCCAGGAAGCTCATATCGGGCGCGACGTGACTGAGCTCCAGCGGCTCGCGCAGCAGATGTTGGTAGGCCAGGTAGACTTCGACGTCGTCCACATTCGGGTGGTCGCGGGCAAGCAGGTTGACCCTATCGCGCGCGATCTCGTCCAGCGCCTCCAAGCGGAATGCAATACGGCCGTGCTGAATCAGTTCGCCAAGCCGATCGTCATATACTCCGTCCTCGACGTCAGCGTTGAGACGCGCAGTCTGCATGCCGTTCCAGTGCAAGGTAACACGATCGTCGCATGTCTCGTTGGCCTCGGAAGCCTGTGCAAAAAACTGCTCGCGCATTCTCGGATTGGCCGCCGCCTGCCGCAGATTATCAGCCACTGCCTGCCGGAACTCGTCATTGCCGTAGTTCACGTTCCTGCGCAGCCTCCCCAGGAACCGTGCGTAGTCCTGGGCGCCTGGCTCATCCGCAAAGTGCTGCCATTCGGCCAGCGTCGCCTGGTCGTTGGCGAGCCAGTGCGCGGCAGCCTCATATAAAGATTGCTGTGCGAGCTGCGGTGGCGTTGCAAGCGCTGCCAGATTAGGGAGGACATGGTCTGGCAGCGGGTTATCATCGAGCTGGAGGTTCTGCAAATACGGGTAGTTAAGACTATGAAATGGTACAAGACCATCAACCAGACCGTCAGGCAGGCTGGTCAGCTGGTTAGCGCTAAGATTGAGCGATTGGAGCGTGCTCGGAAGGGGGGCGGGCAGGTTGGCCAATTGATTGCTGCTGACATCGAGTTCAATGAGTCCCGATGGGAGGGATTCGGGGAGCTCGGTCAGCTGATTTCCACTGACCGCGAGCGAGGTGAGTCTGCTCGGGAGAGCGTCGGGCAGGCTACTGAGTCGGTTGTCGTTTGCGTTCAGGATCTCGAGCCCAGCCGGAAGGTTGGCGGGCAGACTGGTCAAGCTGTTATCGGCCACCTCTAGCCAGGAGAGGGTTGCCGGAAGAGCGTCCGGTAAACTGGTCAACCGGTTATGGCTAATGAGAAGATGCTGGAGACCGGGTGGGAGCGTAGCGGGCAGGCTGCTTAGCTCGTTGTGCCTGGCGTACAGTATCTGCAACCTAGGCGGCAGGGCAGTGGGCAAAGCGGTCAGGGACAGGGAGGACAAATCTAGCGAATGCGAGCCCGTATCGTCCGAAGCCCTAATTCGCATGCGCCCCTGTCGTCGGTTCTCGGCTTCGCCTTGCCCCTCTTCGGCAACCCAGTTGTCCAGGATCCGCGCGCGCAAGGAGGCGGGAGTCCGATAACCAGTCAAGGCTTCGAACAAGTTTGCCACGGCACTGTTGAAGCCGGTGAGGTAGCTTTCCCGCTCACCTTCTTCAAAAAGGTCTGGGTCGGAACCTGCGCTCCGCTGTGTCTGTCCTGTATCCATCAACTTTCTCCGCCTTTAGAAACTAAAGAGTACGCCTGCCACTTCGTAAGGCTCGGAAGCGGGTCGTTGCGCGCCAACGCAATAATTATTCGGGCGAGTACCACGTGCGCTGTAGCGCCCACTCCTGGTCGAAGTGGTACAGCTTCACACTAATCCCACAGCGGCCATCGAGTGCAGGACCCTTAACGTGGCAGCGTTCCGTCCTTGGCAGGCCTACCTGTCGGTCAGCTGACGAGTATTGCCGTAGGGGCGGCCCCGTTCGCTCAACCGTTGTCCCCGCTGGGGATCGAAGTCTGGCGATGATGGCCGTTTGCTTAACGGCTGGTCATATGCAACCCGAATTTGACGCTTGATGGCGATTTCGACGTAAAGGCAATATGTGGCTTTAAACCTGCGTCGGAAACGCCACGATCTACAAATGACAGGAGGATCTGGCCGAGCGAGCGAGTTTATGCGCCCGTTACGACGGCGCCATCAAACCGCGGCGATGTTTCAGGCAAGCGTCGCCATGCTCAGACAATTTGCTGAAGGATTGGGATCGAACCGGGAGATCGGCTCGAAAGGCGGCGCGGCTTCGTACGCCGCCTCTCGCCAGCCGCGACGCGCCCCGCCGGATGGGCGGGGCGCAGCACTCGGCTCAACTCACTCGCCGTTCTTGCGCGGGCGCGACCACAGCAGCGTGTAGCCCTCGCCGCCTTCGTCGTCGAACAGGTTCGCGTAGATCGGAGCGTTGAACGAGGGATCGTCGAGCTTGAGCGAGAGGTAATCGCGGCCCTCTTCGGAGCGCTTCGACCAGGCTGCGCCGATCTCGGCCCGGCCCACATAGATGCGGTGGCTCGGAGCGTTGTCGTTGGAGCGGTTGGCCTCGGCGACGATACGGACGCCCTTGGCTTGCAGGCTCAGGGTGACAATCTCGCCCTGGAAATCGTTGCCCAGCTTCTTGAAAGAACCGATGTTAGCCATGTCACTTCTCCTGTTGTGTTTCGAGCCCGCGACCACCGCGGCCTCGATGGCGATCTAAAGGCCGAGGACGATCGGCGACGCACCCGCGTTCCAAGGGCCGGAGCACAGCGGAGGACGCCGTTGAGGCGACTTTCTTGTCTCGCGAGGAATGGGCGTAGCCCAGGGGAAGAAAGTCGCATCAACGGCGTTGCGGCTCAGACGATCGAGGCGAAGCCGGTCTTCGGCCAGATCAAGCCATCAAAGAGGCCACGTGCGTCCGCGTGCTGAAGTGCAATTTCAAGGAGAAGACTGGCCAATCTCGGTTCAGTTGCACAAGATGTTGGAACGATTCAGCGAAGAAAGAGAAACGATCTGCCGCAAAGGGCGGTATCGTTCATGAACGAACGATCGAGAGCGCGCAATCCGCCACCGCGACGAGTGGGCTAGGCCGAGATTGCTGCAGCCTGGTCGAAGCGCACCGAAGAGGCAGATTTGCTTCTGGCTCTCGTCATCTTGACCCCGCATTTCAAGCACCGACCTACGCGAACTTGTTCGACGAGGAAGGGAACGAAGGATCATCCCTCGCGTGTGGCGGCCGTGAGAATGGTTGAGGCGGCTCCGCCAAGTCTAGGGGGCTCGAACGGGCGGCTCACCGCAAGCAAGCACAGTCAAGCGCCTCCGCGTCCTGCCGCCAACACGAAACGCGCCGAGGCAAGCGAAGGCAGCCCGGCAAGCAATGCGATCTGAGGCAGGCCAAAACACCTGCCTCTCGATGGCCATCTTCCGTTGGACGGTTTCGAATTCTGAGCATGAGCGGCTCACCATTGCCCAGACCAACGAAAATCCACGTTGCCAGAGAAATTAGGCCTATTAGCCAGCGAGCTGAAAGACGCCTTCGTCAAGCCGCTTGAGCGACTGGCCCAGACCTGCACGATCCCCGAAGAGCAGCCTGATACCACAGAACGGCCCCGAGAACGGCGGACTGATAATCAAACTGCAGAAATCGCTTGAACCTCACGCCACGTCAGGGCGTAGCCTGGAAACCGTCAGCAGATCCCGAAGATGCGAAGCATCGGATCGGGACGTCACACAACCAAATGACAGAGCTGGTTCGGCGTCATCGTGAGTATCGCGCCGTTCGTACCCCTCAACGCGAAGCGAACGGCGCAGCGGCATTAAGCCAAAATCGCTCCCTCGCGAGCAATTCGATCCAGGAGACATGGATGAAATTAGCGAAGACCTCTGTAATCGCATGCGGCATTTCGGCTTTCCTCGCATACTCCGTCATTGCGCAAAGCCTCGCCACCGACGCCAGGGCTCGCAACGGCATGCAAGACAGGAGCGTGCAGAGCGGCATGAGCGACGATGACGATTCCTCGCCTAAGCTCAGGACCGCGGGCGGGAAAGTTGGCCGGAAGTCGACCAAGGGCGCGAAGCGTGCAGCCGGCGGCAACGCAGCAGAGCAGGAGGCTGATTGATCCGCCGCCAACAGCACACCGGTCGGTGGCAAGCGACACTGACCCGAGGCCGTGTCCGGGCAAACCTCCACGTCCAAAGGTTCATCTGCACCAAGATGAACTGTGACATCTTCAAGGAATACGCAGGGACGAAGGTTCAGCCATTTAACTCGCGCGTTTGCCGTGGCCGCCCGATGGAAGCCGTGAAGCTGACCATGATCAATCCTGGCACAACGGCCGCAATGCTCAACTGCCCGATCGAAGAGGAGCAGTTGCAAACGCTGAACGGTGACCCGGTGCGATCGTTGTGCACGATAGCATTGGGTACTGCCCTCCGATCTCGTACGACCGCGTCAGGTTACCGACATTCATGTTCGGAAGCCGCTCGACTAGTTGCCTGGCGCGGCGTGAAAAGGCACAACTTTTTGGTCTGTCGTCGGTTCTTCACAGTCTGGCACGCCGGTTGCTGAGTGATGCGTGGCTTGGTTGCTCAATCACGACCTCCTGAGGCCCAAGCCGCTTCGTAGCGCAACTCGTGCGGGCGGATCTCCCGCCGCCCGCACGTTTTTCATGGCTTCGACCTAGCGCCGCGCTTCATGAGCTTATGTTTGCCCCGTGAGGAGGCTGCGCGCGCCCGTCTGGCACGCGAGTTGCTCGGAGGAATACGGCTTGGCCCTCATGTATCGCGCCCCCCAGAGATGGCCAAGCTTCCACCCAGACTAGCGCGGGTGGTCCCCCAAGCCGCCCGCGCGACTTTCCATTCGCCGCGGGTCTGCCGAGATCGGGCCCGGCGAAACGCTGTGAAGATTATCGGCATGATCCGTGGAGAGCTTTAGAACCCCAAAAGCGAGCGCTCATAGGCCAGCCACTCACAGTTGCTATGCGTTGTAATGGAGAACGGAGTGGACGTCCGATGCATCTTAAGTATTCAATACCGTGGGCGCAGCAGCAGCATTAGCGATCGGCGCGCACGATGCTCTCGATGTTGCGCCGAACGTCGGCATCATGCTTGGCGCATTATTGATTGTCGCCTTTCCGGCATCGGTGATCGCTAACCTTTTAAGTTGCCGTCAACGGCGCGATGACAGAACCGGTTGATGATCGCCTATTACTCTTAGATTTCTGCCAGCTCGACCGACATGGCTACGCCGGCGCAGCGCTATGCCCCCCGGCAGGAGCCTTCGTTCCGAGATCTCACGATGCGCGGCTCTCGTGACTGTCCGACACCAAGGCCATTTGTCGCGGCCTTCTCAGCCGCGACCGAAGATGGGAGGTTCAGCTCCAGGAGCTGCGCGCGCGAACTACCAAGCCGGCTAGGAGGTCCAATGGTGACGCCGAGCGCGGCGGACTGCTGCCATGGTCACTTTCGTTGGCGAGTACCTTTGGAGGAACCGGCTGAGGCGCAGCAGGACGGCAGGAAGTCCTTCCACTTTCGCCTCAGCCGGATTCGACAAAAACATGGGTGCGGCACTGCCGCTTTCGCAAGTGCCTGGAAGGCCTTGAAACGATACGACCCGCTTCTAATTTCATGGGTAGCCGCGCTAGCAATTGCACGGCACGATCGGGCGCCTGGTGCAGGGCCCGGTCAGCGGGCACCCGGCAGGTGTACGGAGTGCTCTTATCCATGTTGCTCAAAGGAGAATATGGCTATGACCACGCTTGATCTTGCCCCCTTGTGGCGATCGACGGTTGGATTCGATCGTCTGCTCGACCTTCTCGAGGACTCCGGCCGATGGACCGGCGGGGACAATTACCCGCCTTACGACATCGAACGGGTCGGCGAGGACCGCTACCAAATCTCACTGGCTGTTGCCGGCTTCAGGCCGAACGAGGTCTCCATCACGGCCGAGCAGAACACGCTGACCGTTGAGGGTCGCAAGGCCGAAAAGGGCGGCCATCAATATCTCTATCAAGGCATCTCTTCGCGCCCGTTCCGACGGACCTTCAGTCTGGCCGAGTACGTGCAAGTGAAGGGCGCCTCGTTCGAGAATGGCATGCTCAAGATCGATCTGGTTCGGCAGGTTCCCGAGGCGATGAAGCCGCACCAGATTGCGATCAGCACACGTGATGATCACCAGCAAGGTGAGAACAAGCAGGCGGCATAACACCGCCTGCTCGGAATTGATTTTTGCGGCGTGGCTTCGCCGCGTCGCGAAGCCTTCGAACAAA